>NZ_AZQP01000023.1 GCF_000601455.1 Fervidicella metallireducens AeB | reverse complement strand
AAACAAATGAAGGTAATACTAACATCACTTAATTCAAAATATGTTCATTCAAATCTTGCAATAAGGTATTTAAAGGAGTATTGCAGTGAATACTATGAAGGGATAGAGCTGACGATAAAGGAATACACAATAAACGATAATCTGATGGATGTATCCATGGAACTATTAATAGAAAATCCCGATGTTATTGTATTTTCATGTTACATATGGAATATAGAACAGACACTAAAGATTTGCAGTACACTAAAAGAAATTAATGGCAGTTTAAGAATTATACTTGGAGGGCCAGAGGTGTCCTACGATAGTGAAGATATTATGAAAAAAAATAGTTTTATTGATTTTATCATACAGGGAGAAGGAGAGGTAACACTGGCAGAAACACTTAAAGTACTTAAAAATAATGGGCGTAATTTAAATATAGAAGGATTAGTATACAGAGATAAGAAAGATGTAATTGTCAATCCTCCTAGAGAATTGATACAGGACTTAAATATTATACCTTTTCCCTATAGAAACGAAATACCAGATAAAATAGTTTATTACGAGGCATCTAGAGGATGTCCTTTTAATTGTGCCTATTGCTTATCTTCAACAATAAAAGGGGTAAGATATTTTGATATTAATAGGGTAAAGAAAGACTTAAAACATTTTGTTGATAATAAGGTAAGACTAGTAAAATTTGTAGATAGAACCTTTAACTCTAATAAAAAATTCGCAACAGAAATATTGGAGTTTTTAATTAAAAATAAAGATGAAACTAAATTTCACTTTGAAATTGCTGCAGATATACTGGATGATGAAATGTTAAAACTATTATCTACAGCTCCAGAGGACCTGTTTCAGTTTGAGGTTGGGGTGCAGACAACTAATCCAGAGGTTCTAAAGAATATAAATAGAATTATGAATTTTGAAAAAATTAAAGAAAATATTTCAAAAATTAAGGAGTTTGGTAATATTCATTGTCACCTTGATTTAATTGCAGGTTTGCCTGGTGAAAGTTTTGATTCCTTTAAAAAATCCTTTGATATGTGCATGGAAATTAAGCCAGATGTATTGCAGCTAGGTTTTTTGAAGGTACTAAAGGGATGTAAAATATATTACGATAAAGAATTATATGGTATAAAAAATATAAATTTTCCTCCGTATCAAGTTTTATGTACAGAAGCCATTTCACTAGATGAAATGGATAAGCTCCTTAAATTTGAGGAGGTTTTTGAATCATACTATAACAGTGGGATTTTTAAAATTACTATGGATTATATGTTGTCATTTACAGAGTCGAAATTCGATATTTTATTTGAATTTTATGAATATTTATACTGCAATGGTTATTTTAAAAGAAAATTTGATTTAAGGGATAGATTTAAATTTTTGTTTGATTTTGCAAAAGAAAAATATGATAATGAAATTTTGAAGGATTTAATGCTTCATGATTTTTTAATTAACACAAAAAAATCATCTGTTCCTATTTTTCTAAAAAGGCAGGAATCACCAGATTTAAAGGAAATAGTAGGCTGCCAAAAGGAAAATGTAAAAGACCATTTAAAGCAGGAAAATACTAAAAAAATTGCATATTTTAATGTTAATTACAAAGTAAAGAAAAGTACAAATGGGTATGATGTAGTAAAAGATGAAGCAGTAATGGCTCTGAATCTTGAAAATGGAGATTACACGTATATCTGATTTCAAATGTTATATAATTTTGAAATTTAGGCTATACAAAATAAAAAATTTTAGGTATAATTTTCGCATAGCATGACAAATTGTGCAAATTTTTTTAAATTATTTTCATAATACTATTAAGTTTTATTAACATCTGTAGTATAATAATTATAATCTGTTATGTATAATCAAACATCATTATTAAGAAGGTGGTGATACCTTGGCATTGGATGTAGTAAAGCAACTTATTGACATTGAAAGAGAGGGGGAAGATCTAGTAAAAAAGGCAAATGCTTTAGCAATTGAAATTCAAAAAACAGCTAAAGAGCAGGCAGAACAGATAATACAAGAGGCTAAGAAAAAATCTGAGGAGTATTATGTAAGTACGCTTCAAAAATACGAAGAAGAAGCAAAAGTCGAATCAATGCCTATAATTGAAAACAACAAAAAGGAGATTGAAAGACTTAAGAATATTCCTGAGGATTTACTTGCTAGATCTGTTAATATGGTTATTGAGAGGATAGTGAACAGCATGGCAATTGTTAAAATGAATAGACTAGTTTTGGCAGCTCCTATTGACCAGAGGGATGAAATTCTAGATCTGCTCCAGGAAAAACAATGTGTACAGTTGATAGATTTAAAGGAAAAATTCCAAGAGGTTGAAGGAGTAGGGTTTTTTTCAGAAGCTAAAACTCTCAGCCAAACAGAAATGGATTATAATCATATAAAATTTGCATACGAGTTTTTAAAACAATACGATACTGTTAAGGAAGGACTTTTTACAAAAAGGGATATATTATCAAAGAAACAGTTTGATAACCTTGAGAGCCTTATTGATTGGAAGGATATATATTTCCAATGTAAAGAAATAGAAGAAGAGTTGAATCACAACAAAAATAAAAAGGCAAAGATGGTTTCACTATTAGAGCAATATGGACAGTGGAGCAGTCTTGATGTTTGTGATGATGAATTAGCTAAACTAAAAAATGTAGCTTACTTCATAGGTACAATTGGTAAAAAATATGAAGCACAACTATATGAAACCTTAACAGAAAAGTTCAAGGATATATATCTGGAAAAGATAGCTGAAAAACAGCAGGATGTTAATATTATCATTCTGTCACATATTGACAATAAAAATGAAATTGCTGACATTTTAAAAACCTATGGTTTTGTGAGGATTAGTTTAGAACTGAACAAAACTCCTGTCAAACAAATGGAGGAGCTAAGGCTGGAAATAGATGCCCTAGATAGCGAAGCAGAGGAGTTTAAATCAAGGGCTTCAGGACTGGCTGCCAATACTAAGGATATAGAAAAAATTTATGACTATATACTGACTAAGGTTGAAAGGGAAAGAGCAATTTCAAACCTTGTTAAAACTAAAAAATCATTTATTCTTGAAGGCTGGATAACAGAAGAAAATAAAAATAAGCTGGCTAAAGCTATTGAGAACAGGTTTAAGGATGTATATTTTTCATTTGAAGAGCCTGTGGAGGATGAAAATCCACCAATAGTACTTAAAAATAACGTTATTGCAGAACCATTTGAGGTTGTTACCTCAATGTATGCTTTACCAACACCAAAGGAGGTAGATCCTACACCATTACTGACTCCATTCTTCCTTATATTCTTTGGAATGATGGCAGCAGATATAGGATATGGATTAGTTCTGTTTATTCTTACCTTCTTTGCACTTAAGAAAATGGACCTTGAGGGAGATTTAAGGAAAATTGTAAAACTTGTTATGTATTGTAGTATTCCAACAATATTCTTCGGCTGGATGTATGGGGGCTTCTTTGGAGGCATTATTCCTATAAAGCCGCTGTGGATTGACCCGGTACAGGAGCCAATGCAGGTTCTGGTTGCTTCAATAGCCCTTGGGTTAGTTCACTTATATGTTGGACTTGGAGTAAAGGCATACCAGTTAATTAAATCAGGTAAGATTTTAGATGCCTTCTTTGACGTAGGATCATGGTATATGCTTTTATCAGGAGCAATCTGGATGTTCTTAGGTGGCGGAAGTGCAGCAAAGATATTGGCAATAGCTGGTGCAGCCATTATTCTGTTAACAGCTGGAAGAGAAAATAAGAGCATTGTTGGGAAATTCTTTGGTGGAGTCTATGGACTTTACGGAGTTACTGGATACATTGGAGATGCGCTATCCTATGCAAGACTTTTAGCATTAGGGCTTGCATCAGGTCTTATAGGATGGTCATTTAATCTTCTTATAGGACTGTTCTCAGGACCAGTGGTTTATATAGCAGGGCCAATTATATTCCTTGCAGGACATACATTTAACCTTGCAATAGGAACCCTTGGTACCTTTGTTCATACAAGTAGATTACAATATCTTGAATTCTTTGGTAAATTTTATGAGGGTGGAGGTAAAACCTTCCAACCATTAAAAATAAGCAATAAATTTATAAAGGTAAATACTGAAGTTTAAGGAGGATTTTAAAATGGACGTAAAAATTACATTTATTGATTTCTTAACAAAGTTTGGTGGCCCAATAATGGCTATTTTAGGGGCAGCATTAGCAGCTTTATTTGCAGGTATAGGTTCAGCAAGGGGAGTTGGAATAGTTGGTGAGTCAGCATCAGGACTCATTGCAGAAGATCCAGAAAAATTTGGTAAATCACTTATCCTACAGGTACTTCCAGGTACGCAAGGATTTTACGGTTTCATTACAGCCTTAATAATCCTTCAAAGAATAGGATTATTCTCAGGTAACATGAACATTCCACTAGAAAAAGGATTCTTATTATTAGCAGCAGCTTTACCAATGGCATTCGTTGGATATTCATCAGCTATTGCACAAGGAAAGGCAGCAGCTGCAGGTATACAAATACTTGCTAAGAAACCAGAAAAGTTCTTTAACGGAGTTATCTATGCGGTAATGGTTGAAACATATGCTGTTATAGCACTTATTACATCAATCATTATGATAGTTAAAGTTGTTTAGTATTGGGGAGTGACGAGATGGCTGTCATTGATAATTTAAAAAATAGACTTTTAAACGATGATAGGGCAAAGGCTAATGAAATAGAGAAAGAAGCTAAAACAAAGGCTGATGAGATTCTCAATGCTGCAAAGAATAAAGCGGAAACTATTTTTGAGGAAATGAAAGCTAAGGCTGAGAAGGATGGTAAAGAGAGAAAAGAAAGACTGATTGCCAGGGCTCAGCTGGAAGCAAGAAACCAATTATTATCTTCAAAACAGGAAGCTATTGATAAGGTTCTTGAAGCAGCAAAAAATAAACTGGAAAATATGAGCTCTGAGGATTATTCAAGCTTTATAGAATGTATGTTATTAAACAATATAGAAACAGGTGATGAGGAAGTTATCCTCTCACAAAAGGATAAAGCAAGGATTAATCCGGATGTTGTTGAAAATGTTAACAGAAAACTTGTTTCTAATGGAAAAAAAGGTCAGATAAAACTAGTTGATGAAGTTAGAAACATTCAATCTGGATTTATATTAAAAAAGGGTGGTCTAGAAATCAACTGTTCAATAGACTCACAAATTAGAATACTTAGAGATAGCCTTGAAGGAGAAATAGCAAATCTTCTTTTTGAAGGTAGGTAACCTCATAAGGAGGGTGAGTAATGGATAACACTATTTTTGCACAGAGTATTGCTCGTATTAGATTTAAAGAAACAAAGATGCTGGATAGAACAAAGCTGGAGGCTTTAGTTGAATCAGCCGGATTTGCTGATTCACTTAGAATGCTTCAAGACTCTGAATATGCAGAGTATTTAAATAAGCCTTCATATGAAGAAGGACTCAAAGAATCCCTTGAAAGTTTTTATAAAGAGATGTATAAATTAACACCAGTAAAAGAAATTGTTGATGTTCTTGCAGTAAGATACGATGGCCACAATATAAAAAGTTTAATAAAGGGTAAGTTTTCAGGAATAGATACCTATAATATCTTGGTGGATGCAGGTACAATACCGGTAGAAAGCCTTAAAGTCATGATTAAAGAAGAAAGTTTCAGAGATATTCCAATGACATTAAGGAAATATGTTGAAAAGGCTATTGAAAGTTATAAAAATCATCAGGACCCACAGGAGATAGATATAATAATTGACAAGGGCGTATATGAATACATGCTGGAGATAGCTTCAAACAGCAAACTGGATTACCTGGTAAAGATAACAAAAACAATGATAGATGTTATTAATATTAAATCCTTTATAAGGATTAAACTACAGGACAAAGATAGAGAATTTTTACAGAAGATTTTTATCAGGGGAGGAAAAATAGATATTGATTTATTTATCAATAACCTAAATGACTCCTTAGATAACTTTGCAGGTAAAATCGCCCATACAGACCACTATAAGTGGGTAAAGGAAGGTATTGAAGAATTTGTTAAGACTAAAGATATAGGTAAACTTGAAAAGTTATCGGATAATTTCATGATTAATTATCTAAAAAATGCGAAGCTTGTAAGCTTTGGTCCTGAACCAATTGTAGCATATATAATTGCCAGGGAAACGGAAATAAAAGCTGTAAGGATAGTTTTAACAGGTAAGAAGAACAAGGTTTTACCCGACATTATAAGGGAAAGGCTGCGTGATTTGTATGTATAAAATAGGAGTTGTCGGTGAGAGAGATGCGGTAATAGCCTTTCTTGCACTTGGTTTACAGGTTAGGGCAGTTGAGACTCCTGAGGAAGCCATGAGGGCAGTAGATACAATGGCAAGGGAAGGAAATGGAGTTATTTTCGTTACAGAAACTACTGCTAAGGAAATAGAAGAAACTATTGAAAGATATAAAAATCAAATGCTTCCAGCAATCATCCTGATTCCAGGCAGCCAAGGCAGTCTTGGAATAGGACTTGCAAAGATTAAAGATAACGTTGAAAAGGCCGTTGGAGTTGATATTTTATCAAAGAAGGAAGGTTGATAGCTTGAAGGGTAGTATTGTTAAGGTCTCAGGACCTCTGGTTATAGCAGAGAAAATGGGACATGCAAAAATGTTTGATATGGTTAAAGTTGGACATAAAAAGCTCATAGGCGAAATAATTGAAATGAGAGGCGACAGAGCTTCAATACAGGTTTATGAGGAAACTTCAGGTCTAGGACCAGGGGAGCCAGTAGAAACGACTGGAGAGCCTTTAAGTGTTGAATTAGGGCCAGGACTTATAGAAGCGATGTTTGACGGTATTCAAAGACCACTTGATGCAATAATGAGAATAGCAGGGGATTTCATAACAAGGGGAATTGAAGTACCTTCCTTGATAGAGAAAGGAAGTGGCTTTTTAAACCAGTTAAAAAGGTTGGAGATAAAGTTTTAGCTGGGGACACATTAGGTATCGTAAATGAAACAACACTTGTTGAGCATAGAATAATGGTTCCAGTTGGTATTGAGGGAGAAATAGTAGAAATTTATGAAGGTGAGTTTACAGTAGTTGATACTGTTGCAAAGGTTAAATTAAATGATGGTTATATAAAGGACCTTATGATGATGCAAAAGTGGCCTGTAAGACGTGGAAGACCATATAAGGGCAAAATTGCTCCAGAGGAACCTATGATTACAGGACAAAGAGTTATCGATACATTCTTCCCAGTTGCTAAGGGAGGAACTGCATGTGTTCCAGGACCATTCGGTTGTGGTAAAACAGTAGTTCAACATCAGCTTGCAAAATGGGCAGATGCTGAAATAGTTGTTTATATCGGATGTGGAGAACGTGGAAACGAAATGACAGACGTTCTTATGGAGTTCCCTGAACTTAAGGACCCTAAATCAGGTGAACCTTTAATGAAGAGAACAGTTCTTATAGCAAATACATCAAACATGCCTGTTGCTGCCCGTGAAGCATCAATATATACAGGTATAACAATAGCAGAATACTTCAGAGACATGGGATATTCAGTTGCACTTATGGCTGACTCAACGTCAAGATGGGCAGAGGCGCTTCGTGAAATGTCAGGACGTCTTGAAGAAATGCCTGGTGAAGAAGGATATCCAGCATACCTGACATCACGTGCTGCTGAGTTCTATGAAAGATCAGGTAAGGTTTATTGTTTAGGAAGCGAAGAAAGGGTAGGAGCACTTACAGCAATCGGTGCTGTATCACCTCCAGGAGGGGACCTTTCAGAACCAGTTACTCAGGCAACACTTAAAATAGTAAAAGTTTTCTGGGGACTTGATTCTTCACTGGCACAAAAGAGACATTTCCCAGCAATAAACTGGCTTTTAAGCTACTCATTGTACGTTAACAAGATTGCTCCTTATATTGAAAAGGAAAGAGGATTAAATGGCTGGGTTGAAATGACACAAAAAGCAATGGGTATACTTCAGGAAGAAGCAGAACTGGAAGAAATAGTAAGACTAGTAGGTATAGATGCACTATCAGAAAAGGATAGATTAACACTTGAAGCAGCTAAGTCATTGAGAGAAGATTATCTTCATCAGAATGCTTTCCATGAAGTTGACACATATGCTTCACTTGATAAGCAATACAAGATGTTGAAATTAATATTAGATTTTAATGATCTAGGACAAAAGGCTCTTGAGGCTGGAGTATATTTAAGCAAGCTATCAACTCTGCCAGTTAGAGAGAGAATAGCAAGAGCTAAGTATATTCCTGAAAGTGAAATGTATAAGTTAGATGAAATATCAGCAGCCCTCAAGTCAGAGATAGAAGCTTTAATGGAGGGAGGCCTTTTAAATGATTAAGGAATATAGAACTATAAGGGAAGTTGCAGGTCCACTTATGCTTGTTGATCAAGTGGAAGGTGCAATGTTTGACGAACTAGTTGAAATTGAAACACAAACAGGTGAAGTACGCCGTGGTAAGGTTCTTGAAATAAATGGGGATAAGGCTTTAATACAGCTTTTTGAGAGCTCAGCTGGTATAAACCTTGGAGATAGTAAAGTTAGATTTTTAGGAAAGACATTGGAGCTTGGTGTATCTATGGATATGCTTGGAAGAGTCTTTGATGGACTTGGAAGACCAAAGGATGGAGGTCCAAAGATAATACCAGAAAAGAGACTTGATGTTAATGGTAACCCGTTAAATCCAGTTGCCAGAGATTATCCATCAGAGTTTATACAAACAGGTATTTCTGCAATAGATGGTCTTAACACGCTGGTTAGAGGACAAAAGCTTCCTATATTCTCAGGTTCAGGACTTCCACATGCCAACCTTGCAGCTCAGATTGCAAGACAGGCAAAGGTAAGAAGTGCCGATTCAAAGTTCGCCGTTGTCTTTGCAGCAATGGGTATAACTTTCGAAGAAGCAGACTTCTTTATATCAGACTTTAAGAAGACAGGAGCTATCGACAGAGCGGTTCTATTTATAAACCTTGCAAATGACCCAACAATTGAGAGAATTGCAACGCCAAGAATGGCACTTACATGTGCAGAGTACCTTGCATATGAAAAGGGAATGCACGTTCTAGTTATAATGACAGACATGACAAACTATGCTGAAGCACTAAGAGAAGTATCAGCAGCAAGAAAAGAAGTACCAGGAAGACGTGGTTACCCAGGATACCTATATACTGACCTTTCAACATTATACGAAAGAGCAGGAAGAATTAAGGGCAAGGAAGGTTCAATAACACAGATTCCAATCCTTACAATGCCTGAAGATGATAAAACTCACCCAATACCAGACCTTACAGGATATATTACAGAAGGACAGATAATATTAAGCAGACAGCTTTATAGAAGTGGGGTTATGCCTCCAATAGACGTTCTTCCTTCATTGTCAAGACTTAAGGATAAGGGTATAGGAAGAGGTAAAACAAGGGAAGACCATGCAGATACAATGAACCAGCTCTTTGCAGCTTATGCACAAGGCAAGCAGGCAAAGGAACTGGCAGTTATCCTTGGAGAATCAGCATTATCAGATACAGATAAGCTCTATGCAAAATTTGCAGATCAATTTGAAAAGATATATGTATCACAGGGAGAATATACTGATAGAACCATAGAAGAAACCTTGGAAATAGGCTGGAAACTCCTTGCTATACTTCCAAAGAGCGAGCTTAAGAGAATAAGAGATGAATATATAGAAAAATACCTTCCAAAAGAAGGGGTTGAATAAAAATGAAGCTTAACGTAAACCCTACCAGAATGGAGCTTACCCGACTTAAAACAAGGCTTAAGGTTGCGGTAAGAGGACATAAGCTTTTAAAGGATAAACAGGACGAGTTAATGAAAAAATTCATTGATCTTGTTAGAAAAAATGACGAATTAAGAAGAGCAGTAGAGGACGAATTGACAGAGAGCTTAAAGGACTTTATGATGGCAAAGGCAGTAATGGGAACAGAAATGCTTGAAGAAGCTATCATAATGCCAACTGAAAAGATAAGCTTAAACGTTTCTAAGAAGAATATTATGAGCGTTAACGTTCCAGTTATGGAATTCGTAAGGGAAGGAAAAGAGGGTGCAAGCATTTACCCATATGGTTTTGCTCAAACCTCAGCAGAACTTGACGGAGCCATCAAAAAGCTTCACAACGTTCTTCCACAACTTCTACAGCTTGCAGAAGTAGAAAAGTCCTGCCAGCTAATGGCTGACGAAATCGAAAAAACAAGACGTAGAGTTAATGCCCTTGAATACGTAATGATACCTCAATTCAAAGAAACAATTAAGTACATCACAATGAAGCTTGAGGAAAACGAAAGAGGAACATTAACAAGACTTATGAAAGTTAAATCAATGATACAAAAATAAAATAATCCCTGGGAGAATCCCCAGGGATTATTTTCACATAAAGAGGATGAAAAATATTAAAAGAATAAGTATAATAATAGTAATTAAAAGAGAGAATAGGGAACTTAGAACGCATAGGTTCGATTAATAAGTATATAAAGGGGTGAGTGCAATGGCATTAGCTAAAAGTTCATTCATATCTATAGAAGAATTCTATAAAATGAGAGATAACAGTGAAAGTTTATTGGAATATATAGATGGAGTTGTATATATGACACCTTCACCATCTACAAAGCATCAAAGGGTTTCAAGTAGGCTTCAAATAAAACTTGGACTATTTGTAGAGGGAACATCATGTGAGGTGTTTGGTGCTCCCTATGATATAGAATTAAAAAGAGAAGATATTGAAGGAACTAAAATAGTTATACCGGACATAAGTGTGATATGTGACAAAAGTGGTTTTACAGAAGCTAAATATATAGGTGTTCCAGCACTTATTGTAGAAATACTTAGTCCATCTAATCAGTCACATGACTTAATAACTAAGCTTAACCTTTATATGAAATACGGTGTAAAGGAGTATTGGATAGTAAATCCAATGCTTGAATCTGTAACAGTATATACATTAAATGATGAAGAGATGTATGAACAATATGATATGAAAGCAATTAGAGGAGAAGTTAAATCTAAGATATTAGATGGATTTAGTATAGATTTAGAATATATTTATAAATAATAGTGGCGACCATATAATGGAAATTATATATATTTATAGTGGGTATCAAATATACAATAGGTACAAGATAATATTAATCGATTGTCATTTGTAATATCCTTGGTATTTTAAGCTTGTAAAAAACATTAACTACAAACATAGCATAATTTATAGTAAAATATATATAAAGGACACTAAGGAGATGATGAAATGGATAACGAAAAGCTATTTGAATTTATGGAAAAAATGTATTCAGAAATGCAGCAGGGGTTTAAAGGTGTAAACGAAAGATTAGACAGAGTAGAGGAAAGATTAGACAGAGTAGAGGGAAGATTAGATAGAGTAGAGGAAAGATTAGACAAAGTAGAAGAAAGACTAGACAGAGTAGAAGAAAGACTAGACAGAGTAGAGGAAAGACTTGATAAGATTGAAGAAGGACAATTATTATTGGAAAAAGAAGTGGCAAAAAATACAATTAGAATCGAAGCTATAGAAAATAAAATAGAGGAGATGGCTGAGATACAGGAAAGCCATTATGAGCAAAATCAAAGACAATTTGAAGAACATACAAAATTAGTCGAGGATAGATTTAATGTGATAGAAAATGTTGTTCATGTTATTTCAAAGGATGTAAAGGAAATTAAAAACGAACTTAGTGAAGTGGAAATTGTAACTAAACAAAATACTTATGATATTAGTTACCTCAAAGCAACAAGAACAATTAAAGGTTAAATAATACAGATAAATTTTATCAACCGCCCTCCAGGTGTGGAAGAAGGCTTAAACTATCATTGTCTTTTAATTTAGTATTAAAGGGAACATTACTTCCGTTGACGATGCAAACAAAAACATCTTTCTTAGGAATGTTAAGCCTTCTTAAAACATCTTCACAGGAAACCCCTTCAGGTAGGGTTAAAGTGGTTTCGGTTATAAATTTTTCAAGAAATGAAAATGCCTTAACTGTAATTTTAATCATATAATCAACTCTTTTCTTTTGGTTTACAAAGCAATCAAATATCTTTTACTTATTTCCACAGATTTTACAGTTTGGATTTTGCTTCAACTCAAAACATTCAAAGATATCATTAAATAAATCAAGATAAATAAACTTATCCGATGGCTTATCAATAAGATATCTTATAGCCAGATTTGCCTCTATTGAACCTATTGAGGCAGTTATGGCATTTATTATACCTGATGTTTTTGCAGTATAACCTTCATTGGTCTTAAAGTCAGAGAGACAGTTTAAACAAGGAGTTTTAAAAGGTATTATAGTAGTAGCCATACCACAGCTGCCAGCAACACCACCATAAATCCATGGTTTATTATTTGCTATACAGTAAGTATTTATAACCTGCCTTGTTTGAAAGTTGTCAGTTGCGTCTAAAATAATATCACAGTCCTCTGCATAAATAGATATATTATCAGCTGAAATTTTATCTACATAACCCTCAATAATCACCTCAGAATTTATAACGTCCAACTTTTCAAAAGCAGCATGAACCTTATATTTTCCAACATCATTCTCATCAAATAACATCTGGCGCTGCAAGTTTGTTAACTCTACCGTGTCATCATCTACAAAGATGATGTGGCCTATGCCAGAGCGGCAAAGAGAATTTAAGATTGTAGTTCCAAGGGCACCACAGCCAATGACACAGACCTTTGATTTGCTTATTTTCTCTTGACCAGCTTTACCAATACCTTCATAGGCAATTTGCCTGTCATATCTTTCTAACATCTAAACCACCCCTTATTTCAGGATTCTGGATATCAGCCATTTCCACATTCAAAGCTCTCACCACGAAGTATCTCTACACCATGCTTTAATACAGGAAGAATAACTTCCAGATGTTCCTTAACAGCCTTTTCACTGCCAGGAAGGTTTATAATTATAGTATTTCCTCTGATGCCAGCAATTCCCCTTGAGAGCATAGCCTTTGGTGTAATCTGAAGAGACTTCATCCTCATAGCTTCAGGAATCCCTGGTATCAACCTCTCTACAACATCAGTTGTAGCCTCTGGGGTGACATCTCTTTTTGAAAAACCTGTCCCACCAGTTGTAAAAACCATATGTAAATCCTTTTCGCACATTCGAATAATTTCTTGGGAAATAATTTCTCTCTCATCTGGGATGATAACATAATCAACAACTTCACATCCTATTTTCCAAAGCAACTCCTTTATTTTGGGTCCTGAAGTGTCAGTGCGTAAACCAAGTGAACCTTTATCGCTTACAGTAATAATTCCAGCCTTCAAGATATCTCCTCCCTTAAAATAATTATATCACTGAGATAAAAGTGAATCATCTGTTATTTACAAAAAATGGTGTTATAATATAAGTATAACTTATTAGGGAGGAATTTTCCATGTTAAAGGTTATAACTTTAGAGGAATTTATAAAATTAATTGAGAATATAAAGGAATTACAGGAATTACAGGAAGAAATAATTGATATAGATAGAATATATAATAGAGTTTTAAGTAAAGATATAATATCACCTTGCGATTTACCAGGTTTTAATCGTTCTTCCGTTGATGGATATGCTGTAAAGGCAAATGATACATATCTATGCAGTGATAGTATGCCATCTGTTCTAAAACTTTTAGGAGAAGTTAAAATTGGTGAAATCCCTCCCTTTGTAATTTCAGAGGGTGAAGCTGTTTACATTCCAACGGGAGGAATGTTGCCTAGCGGTGCAGATGCAGTTGTTATGATTGAGGACAGCGAAGATGCATTTAATGAAGTTTTAATAAACAAGCCGGTAGCTAAGGGAGAAAACCTTGTGATGTCAGATGAGGATGTTGTAAAGAATGAGGTTCTATTAAAAAAAGGAACTACAATAAAACCACACCATATAGGAGTACTTGCAGGTATTGGAGTAACTGAAGTCTGTGTTAAAGAAAAAATAAAGATAGGGATTGTATCAACAGGGGACGAGCTGGTGTCACCATATAGCAGCTGTCCTGTACCTAAAGTCAGGGATATAAATGGTTTTTACTTAAAATCAGCAGTTGAGGAGGATGGTTGTGAAGGAAGGTATTACGGAATAGTTTCTGACAATAAGGAAAAATTAAATGAAGTTGTTAAAGTGGCATTAAATGAAAATAATATAGTACTAATATCTGGGGGAAGTTCAGCTGGGAATAAGGATTTTACCATAGATATAATGGAAAGACATGGGAAAGTGTTGTTTCATGGATTAGCAATAAAGCCAGGTAAGCCAACCCTTATGTCAGAGTGTAATGGGAAGTATATAATTGGACTTCCAGGACATCCCCTTTCATGTGCTGTTGTATATAAATTTATTGTAAAGAAAATCCTTGACAAAATGTACGGAAGAATAACAGATGATATAAATACTGAAGGCACAATGGGTGTTAATTATCACAAGGCAAGGGGCAGAGAGGAGTATTTACCTGTAAAGATTGAAGAAGGGGTTATATATCCTTTATATGCTAAATCTTCGGCAATCAGTGTTTTATCAAAAGCAGATGGTTTTATAAAACTGCCAAGGGATTGTGAAGGAATAGAAAAAGGAGAAAAAATAATTGTAATGAGGTGAAAGTATGGGGATATTTTTAAACAATATTTCCTTAGAAGAAGCAAAAAAAATAATTGAAGAAGGCTGCAGAACACTTGAATTGAAAAATGAGGAGATAGATACCAGATTTTCCTTAGGAAGAACAACATATGAACCCCATTTTGCAATGATTTCATCACCCCATTTTACAGCTTCAGCAATGGATGGAATAGCAGTAAATTATCTTCACACGTTAGAAGCGGATATTACAAAACCAGTGTTTTTGGAAAATAGTAAATATGAAGTTGTTGATACTGGGGATTTGGTAAGGGATGATTTTGATGCTGTCATAATGGTTGAGGATATAGAAGAGGTTGAGGGGGGAGTAGTAATAAGAAAGCCTGCTGTGCCATATCAAAACATAAGACCAATAGGAGAAGATATTGCAATGGGTACAATGGTTCTGCCATCTAAGCATAAAATCAGGGCAATAGACATATCCTCATTACTTGCGGCAGGAATAAATAAAGTTTCTGTTTATGAAAAAATAAGGGTTGGCATAATTCCAACAGGAGATGAACTTGTAAATGTATGGGAATCACCTGATAAGGGACAGTTAATTGATTATAATTCATGGACCTTTGCAGCTATGATTGAGGAATGGGGAGGTAATCCAATAAGATATGACATAGTAGGGGACAGTTATGAATTGATTAGGGATACCCTAAAAAGAGCTGTTAATGAATGTCATATGGTAATTTTAAATGCAGGATCTGCAAAGGGAAGGGGAGATTTTACAGAAGAGGTATTAAAATCCCTTGGGGAAGTTAAATTTCATGGGGTTTCAATAAAGCCAGGAAGGCCAGCCAGTTTTGCACTTATAAAAGATACACCTGTCTTTGGAGTCCCAGGATACCCTGTTTCAGCTTTCTTTGTTATGGATAATATTGTAAAGCATGCCTTTTTTAAAGTTAAAAATGAAAGCTTCAGGGAAAGAGAAAGGGTAGAGGCATATATTTCAAGGAAGGTAGTTTCATCCTTGAAAAATGATGAATTTTTAAGAGTAAAATTGGGAAAGGTTGGTCAAAAATTAGTAGCCAGTCCCCTAGGAAGAGGAGCAGGGGTAACTATGTCATTAACAAATGCTGACGGGGTTGTTAAGATTGACAAAAATCATGAGGGGATAGAAGCTGGAGAAAAGGTAATGGTTGAGATTTTAAAAAATAAAAGCAACATTGATAAAACCCTTGTTTCTATAGGAAGCCATGACATAGTAATGGATATTATTTCTGATATGATGAATATGGAGGGTTATGATTTAAGCTCAAGTCATGTTGGCAGTATGGGGGGAATAATGGCTTTAAAAAGAAATGAAGCCCACATAGCTCCTATTCATCTTTTGGGTGAAAATGGAATATATAATATTGATTATGTTAAGAGATATCTGGGGGATTATGTTATTTTAAAGCTGATTAAAAGGGTTCAAGGTTTTATGGTTCAAAAGGGGAATCCATTAAATATAAATAATTTTAAGGATTTAACAAGGATAAGATATGTAAATAGACAAAAAGGTTCAGGTACAAGACTTCTTTTAGATTATTTTCTTGAAAAGAACGAAGTTGATAAAAATGAAATTAATGGGTATACCAGAGAGGAATTAACACATTTAACTGTTGCTGCCCAGATAGCAGGTAAAAGTGGAGATTGTGGCTTGGGAGTTTTATCTGCTGCAATTTGTATGAATTTAGACTTTATTCCAATTGCTAATGAGGATTATGATATTGTTTTTCACAAGTCAATGCTGGAGGATGAGAGGTTTAAATGCTTTTATAAAATAATCACATCAAAGGGTTTTAAGGACAAGGTAATGAGTATTGGAGGATATGATTTAGAGGACACAGGTAAAATTATTTATGTTTAGGAGAGTGTATCATGAGGGATAGATATATGCGTAATATAGATTACGCAAGGATATCAGTAACCGACCTATGTAATTTAAGATGTATATATTGTATGCCGGAGGGATATATTGCAAAGAATTATAAATCACTTAATTTATCAGAGATAGATAATATAATTAATGCACTGGTTGGACTTGGAGTTAAAAAGATAAGGATAACTGGAGGAGAACCACTTCTAAGGGAGGATATTATAGAAATAATTTATGGCATCAGGAAATACAGTGAAATACAGGATATCGGGATTACAACTAATGGAACTTTATTGTCTGCATATGCCGAAAAACTTAAAGGGGCAGGGCTTAATAGAGTTAACGTAAGTCTAGATTCACTAAAGAAAGATGTATATAAAGTAATTACCGGAGGTAGTTTATCAGAGGTATTAAATGGTATAGAACATTGTATTGAACTTGGAATGAAAGTAAAGATAAATATGGTACCAATACGTGGTATTAACGATAACGAGATAATGGATTTTATAAATTTAACTGAAAATCAGGATATAGATGTAAGATTTATAGAACTGATGCCACTAGGTCCAGGTATAAATTATTTAGGTATGAGCTCAGATGTAATAAAGGGTTTGATTAAAAACTTAACCCCTGTAGGCAAAGAACAAAACAGTGGTGGACCATCGGAGGTTTATAGGATTACTGGGTATAAAGGAAGGGTTGGTTTTATCTCTCCTATATCCCACAGCTTTTGTGCTACATGTAACAGATTGAGAATAACATCTGACGGAAAGTTAAAGACATGCCTTCATAGCAGAGATGAAATCGATTTAGTCCCAGTTATCCATAATATTGAACTTTTAAAAAATAAAATCGCTGAGGGTATTTTAGAAAAGGAGAAGGAACATAGATTAAACATAGATAACATTAGTAACAGCATTAGAGAAATGGTTAGAATAGGGGGATGAAAATGGAACTAACACATTTTAATACTTCAGGAAGGGCAAAAATGGTTGATGTTGGAGATAAAAAAGATACTGAAAGATATGCCAAGGCATGCGGTTATATTGAAATGAAAAGAGAAACATTAAAGGCCATTACAGATGGGAAAGTAAAAAAGGGAGATGTACTGGCTGTTGCTCAGGTGGCTGGAATAATGGCTGCCAAGAAAACTTCAGAAATAATTCCAATGTGTCATAATATATCTCTTACAGGTTGTGATATAGACTTTGAGATAGATTTTACAAGCTGCAGGATATATATTATTTCAACTGTAAGAACTTTTGGAAAAACTGGGGTTGAAATGGAAGCATTAACTGCAGTTTCAGCAGCTGGCCTTACAATTTATGATATGTGTAAAGCAATTGAAAAGGATATGATAATTGGAGATATAAAACTTTTAGAGAAAAAAGGCGGAAAATCAGGAGAGTTTATAAGGGGGTAGATGAATTTTGGAGGTAGTAGCAGTTAACATAAGCAGTGAAAAGGGAGTAATTAAAAAACCTGTTGATGAAATAACACTGATTGAAGATTACGGAATAGATAAGGATGCCCATGCAGGAAAATGGCACAGACAGGTTAGTCTTCTTGCGGTAGAAAGTATAGAGAAAATGAAAAAAGCTGGAGGAGAAAATTTAGACTATGGAGTATTTGCGGAAAATATAACTACTAGAGGTATAACCCTTCATACATTGAAGATTGGAACAAAGTTAAAGATAAATGAAGTGGTTTTAGAGGTAACGCAAATAGGAAAGGAATGTCATAATTCCTGTCAAATTAAAAAAATTGTTGGAGATTGTGTTATGCCAAGGGAAGGTATATTCACAAGAGTAATTAAAGGTGGTAAAATAAGACCTGAAGATAGAATAGAGATTCTATGATAGTAATTTAATTTGCAGTTTGGAGGTTGAATAAATGGCTGTAAGGGAAATTGTTCAAAAAGGACATCCAGCTTTGTCAAAGATAAGCGAACCAGTTAAAGACATAGATGATAGTATATTAAGTTTAGTTCAGGATTTAAAGGATACTCTTTATGCAGGGACAGGCATAGGTCTTGCTGCACCCCAGATTGCTGTGAATAAAAGGGTTATACTGATAGATCTAAGGGATGGAATGGAGCCAATAGTTTTAATAAATCCTAAGATAGTTGCAAAAACAGGAAAACAGGAAAGTGAAGAGGGTTGTTTAAGCTATCCAGGATATTATGGTTTCCTTGAAAGACCTAAAAAAGTTGTTGTCAGAGGACTTAACGTAGAAGGACAAGAGGTTGAATACAAAGGGGAAGAGCTTCTTTGCAGGGCATTCTGTCACGAAATAGATCATCTAGATGGAATTATGTTTACTGACAAGGCATACGAATTATATAAAGAAGAATAACTGATAAAATATAGGGGAGTTATTGGATAAAACCATTAGCTCCCTTTTGATTTTAATGTAAATTTAGCTTATGTTGACTTTAAACAACAAATATGGCTAAAAAATAATGAAATTAATAATACTAATAGATAAGTTAAAATAAAAATATATGAGAAAACAGATGTAAAGTGTAGACAATACAGGTGTCTTTACAGTATAATAATAACAAAGGAAAAAAATTATAGGGGGTTTTAACATGAAGACTAAAGAATTAGTTGTAGCGGCTTTACTTTCTGCTATGGCACTTTTAATTCCACTTGCTTTTGGAGGATTTTTAATGGTTTCTATACCTCCATTTACTGCAACGATAATGTCCCATGTACCATTGTTTTTATCAATGTTAATAAGTCCGTTAGCTGCAGTAATGGTTGGACTTGTTTCTGCACTAGGCTTTTTTATAAAACTCGGACCAATTGTAGGATCAAGGGCACTTATGCATGCCATTGTTGGATTTGTTGGAGCAAAGCTCATTAAAAGGGGACTACCTTATCCTGCTGCCCTTGGAATTACATTACCTATCCATGCAATTTTAGAGGCATTAGTAGTAATCCCATTTATGGGTCTTAATCTATATAAGGTGTTGGTAGTGGTAGCTCTAGGTACTGCAATTCACCACGCAATAGATTCAGCTATAGCTGTTTTCATCGCAGGGATTTTAAAAAAGTCACTAAAATTAAATGATATCCAGATTTTTGGTAATAAAAAAGTAAGTTAGTATAAAGCTTTAAATTAAAGATACCTTTAAAACTCCCCATATATATGTGGATTTTAAGTTAACAAACATATAAAATTTGCATAATTTATATTATGGCATTTTTACAACTTAAAGTAATGTGTATGGGGTGGTAAAAATTGAAGGGTATTATATTGTGTAGTGGGATAAAAACAAAATTAGATCCCCTTAACTACACCTGTCCTGAACCAATGCTCCCTATTGCCAATATACCCTTGATAGAATATACTGTGAAGCAACTTGTTGATGATGGAATAAAAAACATTGCAATAGTGGTTGGGGAAAATGGGCAGCAGTTTGTGGATTATCTAAGGGATGGAAATAGGTTAAATTGTAAAATAAAGTATTATTTTCATCACAAATCTGCAGGGACAGTTAATGCTCTTTTAAGGGCGAAGGATTTTATAGATGATGATGTTGTTGTAATATCAGGAGATAACTATTTTGATTTTTCTATAAAAAATCAAATCCGGGAATTTAGAGTAAAAAGATATGATGGAGTAGTGTTTACAAAGGAAGTTGAAAATATATGGGAACATACTATTGGACTGTATAAGGACAAGAGACTTGTAAGGGTAATTGATAAACCTAAGATTAATGAAAGCAATGTAGCTATAATGGGAATATATTTGTTCAAAGAAGAAACAATAAGGGGTTTATCAAAGTTAAGGCACCCTGACAAAGGAGAAAATGGTATAGCAGAGATTATACAGAATTTAATTGAGAAAGATGCCCATATACATTCTGAGATGATAACTTCTGAGTGCATAAACATTGGAAAAATAAAAAACTTGATTCAGTGCAACAAATATGTACTTTCAAAGGGCACAGAGAAAAATATAGCCGACTCTAGTTCAAAAATCTCAGATAGTACAATTGGAGAATTTGTATCTATTGGGAAAAGAACGGTAATCAAGAATTCCAAAATAGTGAACAGCATAATTATGGATGACTGCATAATTGATGGAGTTGAGATCAGTGACAGTATAGTTGGAAATTTTTCAACTATCTCTGGAAATGGAAAAATAAGAGGAGTCTTTGGACATAAGAGCAAGCTTTTTATAACAAATCGATGATAAAGTATGGGCACTTGATATTTATAAAATCAAGTGCCCAAATTATTATTCTTCAGTCTTTAATATTACATCTATAACAGCCTTAACATAGTTTTTATCATAACCCCAGTGCTTTATACCTGTTATTTTAAACTCACTGCTGTATTTTTCAAAACTTTCAGGTATAGTTATCTCAGATTTTATTCCGTTTCCACTTTCTAACAGGTTTACATATAGTATATTCTTTGCATTTAATTCTCTAAAACTTTTCATTGCATTATCAATATCAGTTGTAATTACAATCTGAGAAGTAGAGTACCCAAGATTTATAAGCTCGTTTTTTATAAGATTGGAAGTTCTTGTTTCATTATCTAAAAGCAAAATTCCGTCCCATTTAAATGGCATATTAATGATTTTTGTAACAAAGGTATTGGCAAATTTGTCGTTAAGATAAACAGATTCAGAAAATTTAAAGTTTATCCCTTTAGATGAGAGAATTTCAATAGGGATTTCTTTAGATATAATATCTTTAATTTCCTGGTTATGAGTATAATTTACAAAAACTATCTCACTGCAGCCATCGGTTATTGCAGAATTAACAGAATCTTTAATATCAGGTGAATATCCTTTAAAGGCAATATAGAAATAGTATGGTTTATAGTTAAGCAATGAGTTTTTTGTGTCTGCTGCCACTGCTAATAAATCTTTGTTTTTTGTGTTTATTCCAATTGAACTGTAGATTCTTTTCAATTTCAGCATGTAAAAGGGTTTAAATATGACTGGTACATTTTCGTAATAGTGATTTGCATAATAAGGGGTGTATTTTTCCATTTCACCTTCACAATAAAAAATAATTGCTTTTTTATTTTTAGTAAGATTTGTTACATCATGAAAATAGTAATTTGAAGGTTTAAAAATTATGTATGAGCACAGAGAGTAAAAAAGTAAAAAAATAGCGATGGATAACAAACACATATATCTACTGGGCTTTTTAAAAAACTTATTTGAAATAAAATAAGCAGCAATAGAAATTATAAGCAAGCTGATGAAAAGGGGATAATATCCATAGGGAGCACACATAATAAGTGCAGTAATACCACCCCATAAAACTGCAAATAAAAAAATCAGCAACAAAAACACCTCCATAAATCCTACATATTAAGTATATTTTAATTACAAACAGGTTATGAGTTATTAGGTAAGAAATAAGTGAAAGAAAAAATAAATAAATAGTTTCTTCAGATAAATATTTTCCATAATGTATTTTATATAAAATTTTTATGTTGTATAATATATGTAATAACAATGTTAAATAAAGGGAAATATATCCTTGAAAACTGTTTGGAGGTGTTTTTTATGGGAGCAATAGAAATTAAAAACAATATTTATTGGGTTGGGGTCAAAAATCCAGATCTTAGGATTTTCGATATTGTTATGAAAACTGAAAATGGAACTACATATAATTCATATTTAATTGTTGATGAGAAGATAGTTTTAGTAGATACAGTTAAAGACGGATATTTTAACGAATTTATCCAGAACATAAAAAGTGTTATAGGGGATAGGAATATTGATTACGTAGTTGTTAATCATACAGAACCTGATCATAGTGGTTCTGCTGGAAAGCTTTTAGAATATTACCCTGATGCTGTTGTTTATGCTTCAAGGGCAGCTATTATGAACCTAAGAAATATAATAAATAAAGATTTCAACAGTGTTGAAGTTAAAGAAAATGATGTTCTTAAGATTGGGGAAAGGACTTTAAGATTTATTTCAGCACCACTTCTTCATTGGCCAGACACAATTTTTACATATGATGAAAAGGATAAAGTGATTTTCACAGGGGATGCCTTTGGATGTCATTATTGTGGAGATGGAATTTTTAATGATGAAGCAGGAGATTTTTCTGATGAATATAAATATTACTTCAATGTAATTATGGGACCTTTTAAGAAAAATGTCATTTCCGCCATAGAAAAAATTAAGCCATTAGGTATAGACGTTATCTGCACAAGTCATGGACCAGTTCTTAGAGATAATCCAAGAAAGTATGTGGACATTTACTGGGATTGGAGCAAGGATGTTTTAGATATTCCAAAGAACAACTATGCACTTATTTTATATGTTTCAGCTTACGGATATACCAGAGAGATTGCAAAGGCAATAGCTGAAGGTTTAAAGGAAACAGGAGCAGAGGTTGACATCCATGATATTATAGAAACTGATATGAATGAAATAATTACAAAGGTTGATAAAGCAAAGGCACTTATTATAGGTTCACCTACTATAAATCAGGATGCGGTAAAACCCGTATGGGACGTTTTATCACTTGTGTCTCCAATGATGAATAGGGGTAAAGCAGCATTTGCTTTTGGCTCTTACGGATGGAGTGGTGAGGCAGTTCAGCTTATAAATGACAGATTAAAAGGACTAAAGTTTAAAACAATAGAGCCAGGTTTAAAAGTTCAGTTTGTACCAACAGAAGAAGATATTGAAAAAGCAAAATCAATTGGAAAAGAAATTGCAGCATTAATAAAATAGGAGCAGGAAACTGCTCCTATTTTAATTTAAACTTGTTTAGCTCTGTCATCATTCCCCTGCTGAGTTTACTTAAAGCTGCCGCAGATTCAGCAACTTCTGAAGTTGAAGTTGTCATATTATTGCTTGAGGCTGATATTTCTTCAGTTGAGGCTGATATCTCCTGTGCCAGTGAGGAGGCTGCCTCAATAAGAGACATAATGTTATCTGTTTCCTTATTTAAAGATTCATTAGAGTTATCTATGTTCTGTACCATAGGAAGTATTTCAGAAATTGAAGTTATAATGTTTTTAAATGATGAAATTGTAGTATTTATCGTATTTAATTGATTTACAAGGGCATTGCTTACGGTGTCCGTTGTATTAACAACTATTGAAGTTTCACTTGAAATTTCGTTTATTAATAAACCAATATTTGATGAAGAACGTTTTGATTGTTCCGCAAGTTTTCTTATTTCATCTGCAACAACTGCAAATCCACGGCCTGCTTCTCCTGCCCTTGCAGCTTCTATTGCTGCATTTAAAGCTAAAAGATTGGTCTGGTCAGCGATACTGTTTATTACATTAGTTATTTCATTAATTTTATTTATACTTATGTTTAATTTTGAAATTTTTGTTTTAACATCATCAAATGAGCTGTTAATATTATGTATTGAATCAATAAGCAGCTGTAGGTTGTTATTACTGTTATCTGCCATAGAACTTATATTTTCTGTGTTTGAAATTAAATTCTTTATTGAATTGGATATAGTATCCATTTCATTATCGAAATTGTTCAAGATGCCCATGATTTTTGATAATTCATCAGCCTGGGTTGAAGTCCCACTTGTAATATCATGAACAGAGCCTGAAACTTCACTTGAGGAGGCCGACATCTCTTCAGATATAGCAGCTAAAGACTGAGCATTTTCATTAATTTGTTCAAAGGTATTTTTAATTGAGCTAACAATACTATAGATATTTGATAAAGACATTTTTAGATAAGAATTCAACTGTCCAAACTCATTTTTAGCAGAATCATCGATTTCAATAGATAAATCACCCTCAGATATTTTTGTCAGGTTCTCCCTTAAATCATTTAAGGATTTCTTTATTAACTTAAGTAATATTACTGAAGAAGCACAAATTAAAATCAGGCAGGATAGAAACAGTATGGCAAAAATAACAATGCTGATTTTATATGTATTTTTGCTTTCTAAGTAAAGGTTTTCTGAAGCTTTATTATTTAAAACTATAAATTTGTTTATTTGAGCAATAACATCTTCGGCATTTGTTTCAAGTTCTTCAACTTCCAAATGACTATACATGGAGAAGTTGATAAATTTATCCCTTATACTAATCCAGTTATTCATATATTTAGAGAGAGACTGTTTTATGAGCTCCAGAGTTTTTGCTTCATTTTCCGTTAAATTTTTAAATTCTTTACTATTTAATATAAGCTGTATATCTCGATAAGAAGAATCAATATTTTCGGAATAGACCTCATTATAACCTAAGTCAGTTGTGTTTGTAATATTCATTTTTATAGTTTGTACTTCATTTAATACCTGATTCATTTGCATTGATAATGCCAATCTTTCTTTATATATTTTTTCTACGTTTGAGTTGATTTTAAAAATATCAAAGAAGCCTGTAATTCCTATAGCACATATAGAAAAAACAGATACTAAGGCCATAAAAATTATACCCTTTACAAGGCCTATATTATGAGTTTTTTTTCTTCTTACCTTATTTTTTTCCTTAAGTACTTTTTGCTTTTTTTTCATTCAGTATCCCCCCAGAGAATGTATAGATTTCATTATTTTAGTTATCGATATAAAAAAGAAAAAAATAATATTTTTTACATAAATAGTTAACAAAACAATATTACAAATGTCATCAAATTTCAACAATAAAAATTAATCAGAAAATTTAAAACGTAGAGTATAATAAATTTAAGGGAAAGCATCACTCAAATCCAATATAAATTATTATTTTTATAAGAAAGAAGGAATGGAGATGAAAAATATTAGTTATAAAGAATTGTTAACTTTATACAGTATCATTGCCATTTCCCCAGTAATCTTCGTGATACTCTACATCATAGTTAAATGGATAGGGATAAATGAATAGGGACAGTTAATTATTTTTGCTATAGTAATATATAAAATAGTTCTATATAAATTTTACTGATAGTTGAATATATTGTGGTTAATGAAGTATAATTTTCATGTATTTGTACAAATTAACATAAGGAAGATAGTCTTCAAATATAATTTCCAAGAGGTGATAAAATGTTAGAAAAAAAAGAAATAATTGAACGTCTTAAAAAAGAAGGTTTCTCAGAAATCGACGAGATAAAGTACAAAAAAGATATGCTTGTACTTAATTTTTTCTACGAGTTCGATGATACAGAATTAGATGGGGCAAAGGAATATGCAAATGAAAATTACGATGAGTCAAAAGGAGAATCAGATTGGTATGATGTATATTTCTTACCATACCTTACTGACATAGCAAGTGATAATGTAAGAGAAATAGTAGAAGAGATATGTGAAGATATGGATATACAGGGAGAGTTTGTTGCATACGAAATGGATAAAAACAGTTATGAACAATGTGAGTTTACTATTGTTTTTGCTGATGAGGATAAGGATTTTGATATTGACGAAATACTTGAAGAATTGGAAATATAAAAATTGCCTGATGGCAATTTTTTATTTGTTAAATATTATGCTTATTGAAATTAGTCAATCAATTTTAAATTAAATGAAGTTATAAGATTTATTGTAAAACATCTAAAAAATATAATTAATTGAAAATTCTGAATATAGAATTTGTTAAAAAAATAATTTCAATAAATATTGACCTTTTGACTTTAAAGTGATAAAATAAGTTTATAATTAATTCAATAAATTTACTTCAAATTGTATAAAAATTCAATAAATTAGAATTTATTATTATGTGATCCATGTGCCATTCCTCTGGAATGGTGTTACCCCCTATAAGTAATAAAACACCCCCTTTTGGGGGTGTTTTATTTTAAGCTAAATCTTTATATTGAAGCTGATAGAGATTATAATATAGACCCTCCCTTTTCAATAATTCTTCATGGGTACCTGTTTCACGTATTTTCCCTTTATGGAGAACTATAATTTTATCTGCTTTTTTTATTGTAGAAAGTCTATGGGCAACAATTATTGTTGTTCTATTTTCTGTTATCTTCTCCAAGGCATCCTGTATAAGGCTTTCTGTTTCTGTATCTATATTTGCAGTGGCCTCATCAAGTACTAAAATGGGTGGATTAAAGGCAATGGCTCTGGCAAAAGCAATAAGCTGACGTTCTCCCTGAGAGAAAGTAGTTCCCCTTTCGTTCACATATGAGTCATATTTGTCTGGAAGTTTTTCAATAAATTTATCTGCATTTACATATCTTGCTGCTGAGATGATGGTTTCATCAGAAATCTCATCATTGTTTAAACGAATATTTCCCTTTATATCTCCTGTGAATAGGAAAACATCCTGAAGAACTGTTGCTACATTTTTTCTTAGATCTTCTTTATTCATATTTTTAATGTTGATACCGTCGATTAAGATTTCTCCTTTTTGAATATCATAAAACCTGCTAATCAGGCTTATTATTGAGGTTTTACCTGCTCCTGTTGCACCTACAAAAGCAACCTTTTCCCCAGGGTTAATTTTAAAGCTTACATCCTTTAAAACCCAATCATTTTCTTTATATGCAAACCAAACGTTTTTAAATTCTATCTCTCCCTTTAAAGTTTCTATGCTAACAGGATTATCTGGATTTTTAATTCTTTCATCCTTGTCAAGTAACATAAATATTCTCTCAGATGATGCCATAGAAGACTGAAGGATATCATATTTTTCGCTTATATCATTTATTGGTTGAAAGAATTTCTGAAGATAACTTACAAAAGCAAAAAGAATACCAAAGGTTAAATTATTATTTATAACCCTTATTCCACCAAACCATAAAAGAGCTGCTAGAGCAAGGGAATATACTAAATCAATAAAAGGTCTGAAAATGGCAATTATCTGTAATTGATGATAGGAGGCATCAAAATACTCTCTATTAATATTCGCAAACTCTTTATATTTTTTTTCTTCCTTAGCAAAAATCTGAACTATTTTCATACCTGATATATTTTCTGAGAGAAAGGCATTTATTCTGGCTAGTTTTACCCTGACATCTCTATAGGCTTCTCTGTCATATCTTTTAAATATAATGATTGCAGCCGTTATCACTGGGATAACAAAGAGGGTTATCAAAGCTAGTTTGACATTCAGTAAAAACATTGCAACGAGAATAAATATGATTAAAAATGCGTCTTTTATTAGATTAAGTAAAACACTTGTATACATTTCATTAAGTGTTTCTACGTCATTGGTGATTCGAGTTACAAGTCTTCCAACAGGATTGCTGTCAAAAAACGATAGTGATAAATCTTCTACATGCCTAAACAGTTTTTGACGTATATCAAAAATTATTTTCTGCCCCGTCTTTGAAATAAGATAAACCTGAATATATCCTAATAGAAATACCAAGATTGATAAAAAAAGCATTAACATGGTTTTATTAAGAACACCTTTAGCATCCGACCTTCTTACTTCCTTTATTTCTGAAGGTTTAATTTTATATGATTTGAAGATATTTTTACCCTGTAGAAGTTTATCGCCTACAAATTTATAGGGTTCCTTATGATTGACCCTGCCTTCAACAAGATAGTAGGCATTATCAGAATAAACAATAGAAGCTTTAACAGCATTTTTTATGTTTCCTTCTTTAATATAAAGGTCTCCAATTTTCCAGCTCTCAGGGGAGTAAGATTTCAGGATGCTGTAATCTCTTGTATAGCCATTTATATTATTATCTATTACATCCTTCACAAGTTTTGGTATATAAAGATCGGCTATTGTTAAAACAAACATTATTATAATAACAAGGCCAAAGGATGAAAGGTATGGTTTGGTAAATGTAAGAAGTCTTCTCATTAGTTTAGAATCATATTCTTTTACTACAGCTTCTTCCATCTGAAAATTTTCCATATCCTACACCTCCTCACTCTGAATTTTTTCTTCTATTTGCTGTTTATCAAATATACTTTTATAAATTCCATTCATCTCAATCAGTTGGCTGTGAAGTCCCATTTCAACGATTTTTCCATCATCAAGGACAACAATCAGGTCAGCATCCTTAACAGCTGAAATCCTATGGGAAATAATTATAGAAGTTTTTTCCTTCATTATATTTTTAAGGTTAGAGAGTATATTCACTTCGGTCTTAGCATCAACAGCTGAAAGACAATCATCGAAAATAAGGATTTTTGGATTTTTAATCAAGGTCCTTGCAATGCTTATTCTCTGTTTTTGTCCCCCAGATAATGTAACCCCTCTTTCTCCAACTATCGTATCGAATCCATCCTTAAAGTTTAATATATTGTCGTAAATATCTGCTGCTTTAGTGCTTTCAATTATTTCAGCCATATCAAGCTGCTCCAAAGGAAGATTTATGTTTTCAGTTATTGTAGTAGAAAATAAAAAGGAATCCTGTGGTACAAAACCTATACTCTCCCTTAATATTTTTAAAGGGATTCTGTTGATATCTATTCCGCCAATAAAGATAGTATTATCATTAACGTTATATAGTCTAAGTAAGAGGTTTACCAAAGTACTCTTTCCACTTCCTGTTTTCCCTATAATACCTAGTGTTTGACCTTCTTTTACTGTAAGATTAATATTTTCCAGTGCAGGTGACTCAGTATCAGGATATTTGAAAGTAAGGTTTTTAATTGAAATATCCCCATTCAGGTATTTAAGGTCCTTAACATCATTATCAAAAACATCAGGTTTTTGGTGTAGTATATTTTCTATTCTCTCAAGTGAAGCAAGTCCCCTTTGAATTATGTTAATAACCCAACCAAATGCCATCATAGGCCATACTAAAGTTCCTATATACATGTTAAAGGCAATAAAGTCCCCTAATGAAATATATCCATATATTACATATGTTCCTCCTACACCAGTGAGAAAGACAAAGCTTAGGGAAGCAATAAATTCAACAAGAGGAAAAAACATTCCCCATATTTTTACTAATTCCATATTTGTCTCATAGTTATGTTGATTTTCCTTGGTAAACTTTATATATTCCTTTTCTTCTTGAACAAAGGATTTAATTATTCTTATACCTGAAAAATTTTCCTGAACTATATCTGTAAGTTTTGAGAAAGATTCCTGAACCTTTAGAAATTTGTTGTGAATTATCTTACCAAATTTTGTGGCAACTAGAGCTACGAAGGGTAGAGGTATAAGTGAGATTAAGGTTAATTTAACATTTATAGAAAGCATTATTGAAAGTGTAGTAATTGTTAATACAATGGCATCGGTTATCATGATAATTCCCTGACCTAAGGTCATTCGGACTGCATTTAAATCATTGGTCGCCAGTGCCATCAAATCCCCTGTTTTGTGTTGATTATAAAAGTTTTGTGAGAGTTTTTGAAGATGTTGAAAAAGTTTATTTCTCATATCAAATTCTACAAGGCGTGCGGAGCCGAAAATATAAATTCGCCAGATGTATCTACCAATTGCCATTGAAAATGAAATTAAAACTATGAGGGATATATATTTTATAAGATGAGCCTTTGTTGCATTTCCCTTTGACAATAAATCAGTTAAATAGCCAATAAGTTTTGGAGGTATCAATTGAATTAAGTCTATTAACAGCAGGAATGTAATTCCTATTAAGTATCTAAATTTATATTTAGAAGTATATCTGATTAGTGATTTAAATTTATTCATATAATTCCTCCCTTCCCTCTGTATTAATAATTATAGTATTAATTTACAAAATTTATCAAGTCGAAATTTTCGAAATACGAAAAATTAATATTATGCTATAATATGGTTATAGTAAGCTACAAGAATAGAAATTTTGGCGGTGGTATGTATGAAAGCACTAGTGCTGTTTGGAAGCCCAAGGGAAAAAGGAAATACCTGGTTATTAACAAATGAGTTTATTAAGGGATTAAAGGAGGCAGATATTGAGGTAGTTTTTATTGATACGACAAAAATGAAGGTCAATCCATGTAATGGCTGCCTTGCCTGTGAAAAAACTGGGAAGTGTGTCATAAGTGATGATATGAATTTGATCTATAAAGAAATAGAGGACTGTAAGATATTGATTTTATCCTCTCCGGTATATTTCGCTGGAGTATCAGCTCAGCTGAAATTGGTTATTGATAGGTGTCAAGCTTTGTTTAGTAAGAACTTTAAGGGTAACTTACCTTTAAGTGATAAGAAAAGAGGATATTTAATATTTACTTCAGGGAGGAGTAGTGAAAAAATGCTTCAATCAATGGAACTATGTGCAAAATATTTCATGTTATCATGTAATAGTACACTTGTAGAAAGTATCTATGCAATGGGATTAGATAGAGTAAAAATTGATGATGAATTTTTAAAAAGCATATATAAAAAAGGAATTAAAGCAGGGAGGTTATAAAAATGTATTTTGAAAGTGCAGGAAAATTAAATACTCAAAAGACAATAGAACTGGCAATAAAAGCTTCTATGGATAGGAATATTCAAGATATTGTTGTAGCATCTAATACAGGATATACAGCTGAGTTTTTAAAGGGACTTGATAAAAATATTGTAGTTGTAACACATGTAAATGGTTTTAAAGAACCAGGAGTTATGGAAATGCCTAGGGAAACTATAGAAAAATTAAAGGGCTATGGATTTAATGTTTATACTGGTACCCATGTTTTATCAGGAGCAGAAAGAGGACTTTCAAGAAAGTTTACAGGAGTTTATCCTGTGGAAATAATTGCAAATTCTTTAAGGATGTTTGGACAGGGGGTTAAAGTTGCTGTGGAGATTTCAGTAATGGCACTAGATGCAGGTTTAATACCCTATGGCAAGGATATTATAGCGATAGGTGGAACTGGCTATGGTGCAGATACTGCAGTTATATTAAGACCTTCACATGCAGCTACAATATTGGATACTAAAGTTAAAGAAATTATCTGTAAGCCATTGTAACATAAATGAATGAATAATAAGCGTTATAGGTGCATATACATGTATATAACCTGACATTTTGGATAGAATCTCATTAATGAGTAATTATTAGTACTTTTGGGAGGCAGGTTATGGAGATAAGACGATTGTATAAGCAGGAAAAGATTTTTCTTTTAAAGGAATCTTTTTCAGCAGCACTAATTATAATGCTTTTTTATTTAATTATATCATCAATAAGTTTTAAGAATTCCTTTGAAGAAGCATTGAAGAATATGGATTACAAAAAACTTTACAGCTATATTGAAAGCCCAGATTTTTCAGAAAATATTTTTAAGTCATATATGAAACATAACTTTGGTGAAAATTATGAGATAGTTGGTAAAAATAATTTAAAAGATGAGATTGTTTTTAACCTACAGACTGATCAGGGAGTAAAAAATATAAGCGTAAATAAAATTAAAGGAAAATATGTTTGGATATTTAATGACTATATCTATAACTGGCATATTAAATTACCAAACAATGCAAGGTTATTTATTAATGGTGAAGAATTTAAAAATATTGATGGAGAAGTTTTAATTAGCAAAATCCCCTTTGCAACCTACGATGTAGATGTTGAAATGAAAAACTGTGATAAGTACCATTCAAGGTTGATGGCTGGTCAGGATATGGAGATAAAGCTTAATGTTTCAAAGGAAGTGGTAAAAAAATGTGAAGAAATAATAAAGGAGTACTTAAAGTTTAAGGAAAATGCTGTTAATAATAGGAAGCTAATAGAAATCAATTGTATAGATAAAAATTCAGGGGTTTATAATGAAGTTGCTGAAGAAATTAAATGGTTAAATCAGCAGGACTATAAGATAAACAAGAAATTTATATCCCTTAAAACAGAAAATGCTGTTATAGACAGTAATGGAACTATTTATATTGATGTTATAGAGCAATGGAATTCGTATCTTATAGCAGATGGAAATAAAAGCAATAATATTGAGACCAATAAAATAAGATATATAATAGAAACCCTTAATGGTTTCAAAATTATCCAATTTAAAACAATTGAGGATACAGTTTACTAGTTTACAATATGCTAAACTGCACACTCTATAATTAATAAAATGAAAGGAGTGTGTAAAATGAGAGGACGTTTTTTCAGTGGTTTAGCAGCTGGAGCTTTGTTAGGTGCAGCAGCAGGAATGATGATGATGCCACAGATGGATTATAGAACAAGACGAAGGGTAAAAAGAGCAGGAAAGAGATTAGGACACATGACTCAGGATTTAATGGACAATATGAGAGAATATCGAAGATAAACCGGAATTCCCGGTTTATTTTTTTTGAAAGTTTTTCATTTATTTAAAGTAATTTTTTTAACAATTTGACAAATATCTATATATTTTTGTAATTTTTTTGTATAATAGAAACAGTATATATTAACAGAGGGTGATGAATATGGAAATATTAACCTTAGGGGAAAAGATAAAGGCAAAAAGAAAAGAAATGAATATGACACTGAAGGAGCTTGCAGGAGATAGAATTACTCCTGGACAAATAAGTCTCGTTGAATCAGGTAAATCCAATCCAAGTATTGATTTACTGGAATACATGGCAGAGAAATTAAATACCGATATTGAATATTTTATGGAAAGTGAAGAAAAACAGGCGGCTAAGATTTGTGAATTCTATTCTAATATTGCTGAGTCAGCTATTAATAGTGGCAACAAGTTAAGGGCACAGGAGGTAATTGATAAGGGAATTCATTATGCTCAGAAATATAATTTAAGTTATTTCAAGGGAAAACTTGAAATGGCCCTGGCAAATTTAAAATTTATCAATGAAGAATATGAAGAGGCTCAACAATACTGTCTTTCAGCAAACAGTGTGTTTTTAAAAACTGAGAATATAGAAGAAATTGTAAAAAGTTTTATTCTTCTTGGAATTATTACACTTAAGATGGGATACATACCTACCTCTTTAAACTATTTTATGCAGGCAGATAATATTTTAAATGAAAGTAACTATATGAATGAAATGCTAAAGGCAAGGATATACTTTTACATTGCATCCTGCCATAGTAAGATGAACAACGTTTCCCAGGCAATAGATTTTGCTATGCTGGCAAGGGACAAGCTCAATGTTCTTGGAAATAAGAAGGAATATGCTGAAACCCTTATGATTTTAAGTATTGCATACAGTCAGGAAAAGAAAATTAAAGAAGCACTGAAATATGCAAAGGAAGCAAGTAAAATATTTAATGAAATAAATGATGTTCGTGAAATGGCAGATATTGAAACAAACCTTGGAGTGATATTTGCCAAGGGAAACAACATGGATGAATCCTTCTTGCATTTAAATAAAGCTATAAAATTAAAGCAGGATATTAAGGATGAGACTTTGGCTGATACAATGTTAAAGATATGTGATAATTATATACAGATATGTGATTATGAGAAGGCTAAGGAAATCGTTGATGAGGTTTTAAATGTAATTGATGATGAGCAGCACATGTATAGAATTAAATGCTATGAATATCTTTATAAAATAAATCAAAAAATGAATAATGCCCCTAAAGCAGAAGAAACATTACTAACAGCAATAAGATACATTGAAACTTTAGGATATAAAAAACAGCTTGCTGACTTTTCAATACTTCTTGGTAAATTCTATATTGAAATAGGTGAAAAGGAGCTGGCATTGAATTATATAAACAGGGGATTAGAAATATTTAAAGAAATGGGAATTATATTAAATGAATAAATAAAAATTTAGTAAAAACTGTACAAAGAGTACAGTTTTTATTTTAAAACTTTAATCAGGATTAAAGAATAATATTATAAACATATAACATGTCAAATTTAAGTAGATTTTATAAAAAAGAAGGAATTTTATAAAAATTGAAGAATATTATAGAAAATAATGTATTATTCTGGTGAACAGCTTAAGGTTATGAAGTAGGTGAAATTATGAATTTAAATCTGGGGGAAAAAATAAGAAAGAGAAGAAAACAGATGGGACTTACATTAAAGGAGTTAGCTGGTGACAGGGTTACGGCTGCTCAGATAAGTGCTGTAGAAAAGGGAAAATGCAAACCCAGCAGTGCTTTATTAGAATATATATCAGAAAAATTAGAAGTTGATGTTGATTATTTTATATTAACAGAAGAAGAAAGATATAGAAAAAAATTCAGCTTAATAAAGGAAGAATGTGAAAACCTATTTAATGAAAAAAAATATGATGCTGCTGCTGAGAATGTTGAAAAGGCTAAGGATATATTTCAATATCTGGATGATTCGCAGAAAGGCTATTTTTACTATATAAAGGGAAAATGCCATTATACTCAGAATAACTATAATGCAGCTTTTGAACTTAATATTCAGGCTCTTACATATTACCTCAAGACAAAAGAAATTCAGACAATAGTTGATATTTTCTTTAAAATAGGTACATGTTTATATCATACTGAGAAGTATGATATGGCAGTTGGATATTATTTAAGTGCATACAGAAACGCTAATCAAGAAACAGATAAAAATCTTGTTGCAAAAATTCTATACAACATATCCCTATGCTATATAAGTCTTAAAAAATATAACGAAGCAAAGGAATTTATCGAAAAAACATATGATTTTCTTAATAAAAACGATTTCAGCAAAAAAGAAAGCTTATATCCTGGATTAGAAATGATGAAGGGACTCATAATAATTGAACAGAAAGAAAATCAGGAAGGAATAGAAAATTTCGATGAAGCCTTTGAGAGATATAAAAAAGAAGGGGATATTGCTGGTATGGGAAGGGCTAGAAATAACGCGGCTCTTTGTCTTTGGGAAATTGGGGATAGGGAAAAGGCTATAGAATATATAAATGAAGCTATCGAATATAAGGAGAATAGTGAGGATAGTATCTAGTTGAGAGTTATTTAAATTTAGCGGATTTTTATAAACAGCTTAATAAACTGGATAAATCAATGGAAGTCTTAGAGAAGGCTGAAAACGTTATGATAAAGGATAATAATACAGATGGGTTAGTTTCAGTTTTTAAAACAAAATTTGAATATTTAGCAGAGCTTAAAGACTTTATGAGAGCCGAGATTACTGCATTTTTAGCTGTAGATTTAATACAAAAAATAGGGGACATAAAGGAGGAAGCACAAATGTATTTAAAGCTATCAGAGATGTATAAAAACAACAATGATGAAAAGGCAGCTTTAGAATATATGATGAAAGCTAATAAACTCCTTGAACAGATTTAATAGTATAGTGTTAAAAAAGTAGATATAGGTAGAAAAAAGTCAAAAGGTGTTAATATCATTTTTGTTATTATTTGTGTATAATTAATAGAAAATGGAATTAACATCTTTTTTATAGAATGAGGGGGAGTTAATATGGAGTTTAATGGATTAACTGGGGTAGACTTTGATTATTTTAAAAATAAGGATAAATTAGCAAAGGAGGAGTATGAAAGGGTTAGAAATGATTTAAAAATGCATTTTAGAGCACTATGTTATCAAATGCAGAAAAATCATCATAGCAAAACTGGGGGAGTGCTGGAACTACAGAGGGATTTTCATAGTTTTAACAAGAAGAGTACTGATATATATAGTGAATACAAGGGTGGTTTTAATGATTCCAAGGTGATTATAAAATTAGATAAGGATGCCCTCAGTATTGAAGCCATATTTTCTTCCTCTACGAAGGATGAGGCTTATAAAATAATTGATATTTTAACCAGTAAAAAAATGAAATTATGGGAGTTTGTATTATCAAGCAAGTTTATGCATATGCATGTTGAATTTAGCAAAAAAAATAGAAAATCCAATGAACTGAAGTTAAATTCCCTTGAGATAAACAATAAAAATTATGATAATTTTATTTTGTTTATTGAGAATAATATAAAAGAAGATAATTTTATTTTTAACTTGAAGATAGGTTATTCTTACCCCAAAAATGAATGTATCAAGCAGGGAAAGAATTTAGTAAATCTATCGTACAACTCATTGATAAATGTAAAGGAAATGATAGAGAAAATTTCTTAATTAAAGAGTTTGGAGGAGTTAGGATGCCTAAGGTTTTAAAGGTTGTGGACAGAAGAAGATGTATAGGATGTCTCTCTTGTCGTCAGGCTTGTGCCAGGTTAAGGGGTGAATTTTCAGCTGCTAATTCAGCTATAGACGTAAAAACATCAGGTGGTTTTACAGGGGAATTTGTTATAAACATATGTAGAGCCTGCAATGAGCCAGCATGTATGGAGGCTTGTAAATTTAATGCATTAACTTTAAGAAAAGGCGGGGGAGTTGTTTTCCACAAAAATAATTGTGTAAGATGCGGTCAGTGTGCGAAGGCTTGTTCTGTATCCGCCATAAGGATGGATGAGGATAAATATCCTATTATATGTAGCCATTGTGGATATTGTGCAAAATACTGTCCCCATAGGTGCATAACCACAAAGGAGGTTTAGAATATGCTTGGTAAAGATTATATTAACGTCTTATATATAGACTTAGAAAAAGAAGAATTCAGATATGAAGAGAGAAAGGATTTAGTAAAATACATAGGTGGAACAGGTGTTGCTGCAAAGTTACTAGATGAAAACATAAAACCTGATTTAGATCCGCTTGATCCTGAGCAGCCTATAATATTTGCAAATGGACCATTGTCCTTTGTTATGCCGGTTTGTACAAAGGTAGTTGCAACCTTTTACTCCCCTCATACAAAGGAATATGGGGAAAGTCACGCAGGTGGCAGGTTGGCTATGGCTATGCGTTTCAGTGGGATAGATGCAATGGTTATTACAGGAAGGGCAAAGCATCCTGAGTATCTTGTTATTGATGATAAGGTAAAATTTAAGGATGCAAGGGCAATCTGGGGACTCTCTGTTGAGGAAACAGGGAAAATTTTCAGACAGCATACAGGTGGCAGTGGTATAAGAAGTTCCATGAGAATAGGAAGAGCAGGAGAAAATCTGGTTACATATGCGGGGATAAATGTAGATACCTACAGACACTTTGGCAGACTTGGACTTGGGGCTTGTTTTGGCTCTAAACTGCTAAAGGGTATAGTTATTATAGGTGATAATTCTATACCAATAGACAATGGTTATAGAAAGAAATACAGAGATGTATATGATAAAATATATGATACAGTAATAAAAACCGACGTAATGAAAAAATATCATGAGGTTGGAACATCAATTAATGTTATTCCACTAAATGAAATGAATTCTTTACCTTCCTTAAATCTGCAGAATACGAAAATTGATTTTGCTGATGATATTTCAGGGGAGAGGTTTGCAAAGGAAACCTTAGTCAGAAAGGTTGCTTGTTCAGGATGCCCTATTGGCTGTATTCACATAGGTCAATTTAGAAGGGAATTTGATGTAGGTTATGAGTTTGAAACAGTTGATGTCTCTTATGATCATGAGCTTGTATTTGCACTTGGAAGCTTTTTAGGACTAAAAACAACAAATGAGATTCTTCAACTTATTGATGTTGTTGAGAGTGAAGGACTTGATGCTATTTCAACCGGAGTTGCTTTAGGATGGGCAACTGAGGCCTATAAAAGGGGTATCATAACCATTGATGATACTTTGCTGCCATTAGACTTTGGAATACTTCAGAACTATATGGTTGCTGTCAAATACATAGCATCAAGGAAAAATAAATTCTACAAAGATCTGGGATATGGCGTTGATTATGCATCAAATATATATGGAGGTAATGATTTTGCTGTCATCTTGGTGGTAACGAAATGCCAGGTTATCACACAGGATATGGCAGTGTTGTTGGATTTGCTGTGGGTTCAAGACATTCACACCTTGATAATGGTGGATATTCCTTTGACCAGGCAGGAGTTAAGGAAGAAGATATATTAAAAAATCTTCTCTTTGAAGAACTAGAGAGAAACATTTTAACAAGCCTTGTTATATGTTTATTTGCAAGAAAAGTATATTCAAGGGAAGTTATAATCGAAGCACTTGATTCTGTAGGAATAAAAGTTACAAATGAGGAACTTACAAAAACAGCAAAAGAAATTTTAAAACTAAAATATGAAATAAAGAAAAAATTAGGCTACAGTCTTGACAGTGTGAAAATACCAGAAAGATTTTTCCAGACCAAAACTTTAAATGGAAAACTGGATAGTGAAAAGGCAAAGAAAATGGTTGAGATGTATAAGAAAATGATAGAAGAATTATAAGGATGGGGAAAACCCCATCCTTTTATGTTATATTTTAAATTTCTCAACCTGTGAAGATAAGGTATTTGCCAGTTGCTCAAGCTGCTTTGCTGATTCTTCAACTTCAAGAATAACTCTTTTTTGCTCGTTAGTTGTACCTGCCATTTCTTCAGTATTTTTAACAGTTTGTTCAATAGAGTGATTTATATTGTTAATAACAGCAGACATCTCCTCAGCAGCTGCAGACTGTTCTTCTGAGGCAGCTGCAACCTCCTCAATGTGGTTGTTAAGTGATTTTATTGAAGAAACTATTTTATCAAGGGCTTCCATAACTAGCAATGAATTTTGTGTTCCTTCTTCAACAAGTTTGATTTCCTGTTCAGTTGTACTTACAGCTGCCTTGACCTTACTTTGTATGCTGACAATAAGATTTTCAATATTTTTAGCAGCTGAGCTGCTTTCCTCAGCCAGTTTTCTAACTTCATCTGCAACAACTGCAAAACCACGGCCAGCTTCCCCAGCTCTTGCAGCTTCAATAGCAGCATTTAAAGCCAGAAGGTTTGTCTGGGAAGCAATTGTAGTAATTGTTTTTACAATAGTATCTATTTGATTTGAAGCTTCATATAACTCACCAACTACAAGGTTGATATCTTCAGCAGAATCCTTGATTTTTGCCATAGATTTTGCTGCCAAATCAACCGATTCATAACCTGAGGTTGCTATTTTTACAGACTCTTCGCTATTGTCCTTTACTTTTTGAACAGCCATAGCAACGGTTTGAGCATTTGAAGCCATCTCTTCAATTCCTGCATTAGCTTCTTCCAGGCTTGCAGCGTTGTTTTGTGCAGAGGCTGCTATCTCTCCTATTGAATCGTTGATGTTATTCATGGCATTTACTGAAACCGCTGAAGTTTTAAGCATATCTTCTGATGCACCTAAAAGCTGTTTTGATGAAGATACTATATCCTTTAATAGATTTCTCTGGGTTTCAACAAGGTTTTTAAAGCTTAGCTGAATCTGACCAATTTCATCAGCCCTATTTGCATCTATATCAATAGTATAGTCACCTTCCTCTGCTTTTTTCATAAGTTCTGAAAGTTTGTTAAGTGGATTGGTTATCTTCTTGGTGTAAACAAATCCTATAAATGAACTTATTATTGCCATTATAACAACTAAAGCAAATATAATATATGTAGACTGTTTTAAGTTGCTTGCATATTCTGTTGAGCCTATACTTGCCACAGAGAGCCAGCCAGTTTTTTTAGATTGGCTTATACCCATTATCTTGTCTGTGCCTTGGAAGTTGTATTTAATATTTCCTTCTTTTTTGCTTATAAGTTCCTTTCCCCAGTCATATTTTTCTGCAATGTTTGTTAAGATTAAATTATTATCCTTATGGGCTAAAATTACTCCATTAGGAAGTAATAAAGAAGCATAACCTGTCTGTCCAACTTTAGTCTGTGCTATTTGTTCACAAAGCTTTGTAAGTTCAACATCAAGTCCAACAACGGCAGTTTTTCCCTTGGTTGTCATAACTGACTTTGCCAGTGTAACGACTAATTTTCCTGTTGATGAGCTTTTATATGGTTCTGTAATAATTATAGTGTTAGGAAACTGGGTAGCCTGTTTATACCAAGGTCTTTGTGTTGGATCATAACCATCTGGGAGCTTGGTATAAGGATATTTAAACATTTCTTTATCACTTGTTCCAACGTATGCAAATAACAGATTTCCGTTGGTTTCCTGTGTTCTTTTAAGTTCAGCCATCAATGGAGTTTCATTCAGGTTTATAACTGAATCCATAGATGAAAGTGCATTTAAAGAATTTTCAACTGAAATAATAAAAGAATCAATATAAGCAGCCTTTTCAGTTGCAATTTGATGGGTTAATTCGTTAACCTTTTCAATTACAAGTTTATTTGCCTGGAAAACTGAAAAGGTAGATGCAATAATTATAGGAATCGTTGATAAAATAATAAAGATTGAAATTAGCTTAAATTTGATAGAACTTTTTCTTCTCATTTTGAATCCTCCTCAATAGCTATTACATAAATAGTTTTCGAGAAAAAATTCTAAAACTTTATACAAATTGTAAAATAATTAAATATATTGTTAAAACAAGCTATAATTACCATAAAAACAGGAACCATCAATATGGTTCCTGTTTCAGGATCTATATTTAATATATCGTCTCTCCAGGGCAGTTACTGCTTCATACATAAGATAGGCAGCTATTGAAAGAATCAATATACTGACCATTACCATATCAAGTTGAGCAACCTGACCGCCAAAGACAATTAAAAATCCTAGTCCCTCTTTGGCTACAAGAAATTCACCTACAATAACACCAACCCAGGAAAGTCCGACATTTATTTTAAGTGCCGAAATCATCGTTGGTATACTGGCTGGAAGAACTACATATTTTAGTATCTGAAACTTGTTTCCTCCAAGGGTTTTTATAAGTTTTATCTTATCATCATCAACCTCTTTAAATCCAGAGAGTACAGAGATTATTGTTACAATAAGGGATATCATAAGTGCCATCATTATAATGGCAGGCTGACCGTTTCCAATCCAGAAAATCAATATAGGCCCAAGTGCAATCTTAGGTAGGGCATTTAGAACAACTAAATAAGGGTCTAATACCTTGCATATAAAGTCTGACCACCACAAAATTATTGAAATCAGAGTTCCGATTACTGTGCCTAAGAGGAAGCCTACGATTGTTTCATAGCAAGTTACAAAAATGTGCCTAAAGAGCATTCCTTCACCGTAAAGCTTCACTAAAAACTTAAACATTCTGCTAGGCTGACTCACAAGGAATGGATCAACAAGCTTATATCTTGCGGTAAGCTCCCATTGTATGAAAAATACAAGAAGTATTATAATCTGTGTTAAAACTATAAGATTTTTTCTTCTCTTAACTCTTTTTAAGAAAATCTGATGTTCCTTTGATAAATTATTATTCAACATGGACATCCAGCTCCTTCCATATGGCATTGAAATAATGCCTGAATTCTGGAGCTTCTCTGGATTTAAGTGGAGTTCTATTTTCAATAGAAAGGTTAATATTTAAAATGTCTTTAATTTCTGCAGGACGTTTAGTTAAAATTATTACCCTGTCAGCAATTGCAATGGCCTCAGAGATATCATGGGTTACCATAACAGCAGTTTTACCTTCATCCTTTATAATTTTATAAATTTCATCTGAAACTGCCAGTCTTGTTTGGTAATCAAGTGCAGAGAAGGGTTCATCCAACAGTAGTATTTCAGGATTAACAGCAAGTGTCCTTATTAATGCAACTCTCTGACGCATACCACCGGAAAGCTGTTGGGGATAATAGTTTTTGAAATTTTCAAGTCCATATTTTTTTATCATGTAATCAACCCTTTGGATATTTTCACTGCTCAGTTTCCCTTGTATCTCAAGGCCTAGAGTTATATTTTTGTAGATAGTTCTCCACTCAAAAAGATGATCCTTTTGAAGCATGTAACCGATTTTACTGCATTCATTACAAGGGTTTTGTATTTCCTTGTTATTTAATAATATTTTCCCCTCAGAAGGATGAATAAGACCTGCAATTAATGAAAGAAGGGTTGATTTTCCACAGCCAGATGGACCTACTATGCTTACAAATTCACCTGAATTAACTTCAAAGTTCAGGTTATTTAAGGCAGGAGTCTCACCTTCTAATGTGTGATATCTCATTGATAAGTTTTCTATTTTAAGAAGAGCCACTATTATCCCCTCCAGAATAACTATTTAATGTTTTTTACTGCATCCTCAGCAAATTTATTGTTTACAATATCAGTAAAAGGTGGTCGTTTTGGAATCAAATCAGCTTTATATGATTGAATAACATCCATTAATCTGCTTAGGGATTCTTCCTTTAATTCAGGTGTTTTATTCCAAGTATCCTGTGCTTTATATCTATCAACAACCATAGTTAAAACGTCAATATCTGAACCTGGGAAAAAGCTTATTACTGCCTTTGCAACGTCTTCTGACTTGCTTTTTTCAACCCAAAGCTGACCCCTATAAATTGCTCTTGTAAATTTTTTTATAATGTCAGGATTTTTCTCCATATATGATTTTGTACTGAAGAAACAAGTATATGGTATTTCTCCTGATGCTTTACCTATAGATGCAACTATATATCCTGAAGCATCCTTTTGAAGCATACTTGCTGTAGGTTCAAATAGTGTTACATAATCTCCAGTTCCAGATTTAAAAGCCGTTGCAGTTGCTGTAAAGGCAAGATTAGTTATTACATTTACATCCTTTCCAGGTGTTAGGCCGTGGTTTCTTAAGACATATTCAAAACTCATTTCAGGTACCCCGCCAGGTCTGCCGCCTATTACTGTTTTTCCCTTTAAATTTTCCCATTGGAAATTTTCTTCCTTTGTTCTACCAACAAGGAATGAGCCATCTCTTTTAGTAAGTTGTGCAAATAAAACTGCATAATCATCTCTTCCTTGATTATAAAGATAGATAACCTGCTCTGGACCACAGAAACCGATATCGGCATTTCCAGATAAAACCTGCTGCATTGTTTTATCTGCTCCCTGACCAGTTGAAAGTTCTATTTCTATACCTTCATCTTTAAAGTATCCATTATTTATTGCAGCGTACATTGGTGCATAGAAAATGGAACGAACCACTTCATTTAATCGAATTTTTACTAATTTATCATCCTTTTGTTTACCACATCCGTAAAAGCCAG
>NZ_AZQP01000022.1 GCF_000601455.1 Fervidicella metallireducens AeB | reverse complement strand
AGTATTTATTATGTATAAAGTTGTAAAAAAGGCCACTGAACTCATTCAAGATATTCTTAAAGATGTAATAAATGAAGATGACATAGTTGTTGATGCAACGTTGGGAAATGGTAAAGATACAATTTTTTTATCGCAACTTGTTCCTTATGGGAAAGTCTATGCCTTTGATATACAAGAAAGAGCAATTAAAAAATTTATTGAAGATACAGATATGAACATAATAAAAAATGTGGTACTTATTAATTCCGGACACGAACATATTGAGGAGTTTGTCAGAGAAAAGCCTAAGGCGATTATATTCAATTTAGGTTACTTACCTGGTGGAGATAAAGACATAACAACAAAGGCTGATACAACCATTGTTGCTGTAAAAAAAGGACTTGAAATGCTTCTTCCTGGTGGATTAATGATACTCATTGTGTATGTTGGACATGAGAATGGAAAGGAAGAAGCTGTGCAACTTAGAGAATTGGTTAAGGAACTAAATAGAAAAGTATTTTCAGCAATGGAAATAAACTATTCAAGCAAAGACAATAATGCGCCATTTATAATTATCATTGAGAAGAATGACAATTATCGTGGACATATATAAAATAATCATGATTAGTTGTAAATTTAATAATCTTTATTTTGCAGGGGGTTTCTATAATGTTTCCGCATTTTAAACATCTATAGTTACCTCCAAGCAAAACATCTGAATAGTGGCTTATTTTAATATCTTTATACTTCTTCCAGCTCTTCCACCCTGTTTTGCATAATTTTTCTCTGGTTTTAATATCGGCAAAGACCCATTTTAACAGCCTATGGAAATGAAATGGATATTTTGTATACTGGAGATAATCAAGAGGTATTCCAAGTCCGATCACATAATCCATGAAATTTTCTTCAATAATAGATTGAAGGGGTTCACTGATTTTAGTGCTTACAACAGAATAACCATTGTCTGCTAAGTATTTTCTTACTTTATCGAATATATAGCCTTGACAGATTTGTATCAATTCATTTTTTTCAACTCCAAGTGCTTTAAATGAGTCATCAATAATACTAATACAGAAATCAGTGTATTTTTTCTCTTCAAAGTTCGGAGAAGTAAAATATTTTATTGGTATAACATCAGAATAAAAATCTTTTGTTTCAACCCTCATAACACCAATCATTGTACCTCCAACCAAGCTTCCACTTCCTGCATCATCTATTTGAATCATAAAATTACATCCCTTCTAGTATAATATATATTAATATTAGTATTTCAATTTAGCAAATACACAGTTATATTTATATTATGTAAAATAAAATAATTTTTATTTGCATCAAATAACATTATGCGTTACACAAACAATATCAATAGAAAATGGAGGATTGAGGATGAAAATATTAATTACAAATGATGATGGAATAAATTCGATTGGATTACATATGTTGGTAAAGGAATTGGAACTAGAACATGAGATTATTGTTGTAGCACCGGATAACCAAAGAAGTGCCTGTGGTCATTCAATAACAATAACCCGACCAATTTTAGTTAAGGAGGTGAAATTAGAAGGTATAAGTTCAAGATGTTTCACGGTTGATGGAACCCCTGCTGATTGTGTTAAGATAGCAATTGAAAAACTACAAGAAGATAAGTTTGATTTTGTTCTTTCAGGAATAAATAATGGGTTTAATCTTGGAACTGATGTAATATATTCTGGTACAGTTTCAGCAGCAATAGAAAGCTCTATTTACAAGATACCTTCAATAGCCATTTCAGGGGATTTTAACTGTACAGAGGAAGAACTAAAGGTAGCAGCAGAATACGGGAAAACAATACTTAAGATAGCAAAAGAAAATTTTATTGGGAATGATATTGTGCTTAATATAAATGTTCCACGAATTTCCAAAGACAAAATAAAGGGAATAAAGGTATGTAAGCTTGGAAATAGAATTTATACAAATTGTTACATTGAAACTTTAATGGATGATAAGAGTATAGGATTTCAGCTTAAAGGTGAGGCTGTTGATGAAGAAAAGGATGAAGTTGATGTTTATAATATAAAAAAAGGTTTTGTAACATTAACACCCCTTCATTATGATTTGACTAATTTTAAAATTATAAAAGATGTAGAAAACTGGTTTTAAGGTGTGAAATAATGCAAAAGATTAAATAGGAGCTACAAATAATATTAAAATCAGAATTTTCTAAAAATTGCTAGATGAATAAAATTATTACCTTTCTCAATAAAAATTTAAAGTCATATGGGCTTATTTTTGGTTAACACAGAAAAATAAGAAACATGTACTTACAATCAATTTATGATTCAAATGAATAAAAAAATGTAAAATAATGAATAAAATATTGCAAAAGTGGTGGTTAAATGCTAAAATAATCTTGCATTTTTAGAAAATTGAAGTTTCGTTTTCTAAAATTGCATGGAAAAGAGGGATATAATGGGGGAAAAAAATTATGATATGCCTTTAGACATTAAAATTGAATGGTGTAAAGGCTGTGGACTATGTGTCGAATTTTGCCCCAGAGGAGTCCTTGCTTTAAACATTGGTAAGGTTGAAGTACAAAATGTAGATAAATGCATAAGGTGTGGCTTATGTCAGCAAATTTGCCCCGACTATGTTATATATGTTAGGAGGGGACAAGTATGAGTAAGCGTTTACTTATGCAAGGAAATACAGCTTGTGTTGAAGGTGCCCTAAGAGCAGGTATGAGATTTTTTGCAGGATATCCAATAACACCATCAACAGAGATAGCAGAATTGTTATCTATAAAGCTTCCAAAGGTTAATGGTAAATTCATTCAAATGGAAGATGAGATTTCAAGTATGGCAGCTATAATAGGTGCTTCCCTTTGTGGTTTAAAATCTATGACAGCAACGAGTGGGCCAGGATTTTCATTAAAACAGGAGAATATTGGATATGCAGCAATGACTGAAGTGCCCTGTGTAATTGTTAATGTTATGAGAGGTGGCCCAAGTACTGGACTTCCAACTTGTGTATCTCAAAGTGATGTAATGCAAAGTAGATGGGGTACCCATGGAGATCATCCTATTATTGTGATAGCACCAGTAACTGTAAAAGACATATATTATATGACTATTAAGGCATTTAATTATGCTGAGGCCTTCAGGGTTCCAGTTGTTTTGTTGCTGGATGAAGTTATAGCTCATATGAGAGAGTGTGTTGAACTAGATGAGGAAATACAGATAGTAAACAGAAAAAGACCTGCTACAAAGGAAAGTTACCTACCGTATAGAAATGAAGATGATGGAGTTCCTCATATGGCTGATTTTGGTATGGGATACAAATATCATGTTACAGGTCTTGTCCATAATGAAAAGGGTTATCCAACAAGTAATCCTGATATTACTGAAAAACTTATAACCAGATTACATAAAAAAATTGAGGATAAAGCCAGTGAAATAGTTTTATTTGATGCATTAAATATAACAAATGGAGGAGATTTGTTAATAAGCTATGGTTCGTCGGCGAGGGTATGCAAAGAAATAATTTTTAATGAGAAGGTTAGAGGAATTGGATTATTTATTCCTTATACATTGTGGCCATTCCCAGAAGAACAGCTTATAAAATTAATAAAGGATAACAATATAAGGAGAATATTCGTAGCTGAGTTAAATACAGGACAACTTTTACTTGAGATTAGGAGAATAGTTGGTAATACCTGCAGGGTAATTGGAATAAATAAATATAATGGTGAGCTCTTTACTCCTGAAGATATAACTAAAAAAATTGAGGAGGCGATAGAGTGAACAGAGAGATGATTGAGAAATATTTTAGAAAAGAACAATTACCCCATATCTGGTGCCCGGGATGCGGTAATGGTATTGCCTTGGCTGCAATAGTCGATGCTATTGATTCTTCTGATTTAGATAAAGAAAAGATTTGTATAGTTTCAGGTATAGGATGTTCTTCTAGGGCTTCAGGTTACTTGAATTTTGATTCTATACATACAACACATGGAAGGGCAATTGCCTTTGCTACAGGTGTCAAGATGGCTAATCCTGAAATGAACGTAATAGTTATTACAGGAGATGGAGACTGCACAGCAATAGGTGGTAATCACTTAATACATGCATGTAGAAGGAATATTGATCTTAATGTTATTGTGTTTAACAACAATATTTATGGTATGACAGGAGGGCAGTATTCGCCTACAACCCCAAAGAGTGCAAAGACTGCAACATCTAGGCATGGAACAGTTGAAAGACAGTTTGATATATGTGATTTATCAAGAAGTGCAGGGGCTACATATGTTGCAAGAAGTACAGTATATCATTATAGGCATCTTACAGACATGATAAAGGGTGCTTTTAAAAACAAAGGATTCTCTATAGTTGAAGCTTTAACACCTTGTCCAGTTCAGTATGGAAGAAGAAATAAATTAGGAAATCCACCTGATATTATGAAAGAGTTAAAGGAATCGGTTTCATTAACTGATAGTAGTAAGATAAAAATTGGTGTTTTTAAGAATGAAAGCGAACCGGAATACACCAGTGAATATCATAAGTTAGTAGAGGCTGAGGTGGGTAAATATGAGTAAAAAGCAAATAATAATAGGTGGAACTGGCGGTCAGGGTATAATTTTATCAGGATTAATTTTAGCTGAGGCAGCTGTGTTTGACGGAAAATATGTTGTTCAGGCTCAAAATTATGGACCAGAATCCAGAGGTGGAGCAAGTAGAAGTGATGTAATAATTTCAGACAATGAAATACATTATCCTAAGGTAAAAAATGCAGATATTTTTTTAGCTCTAAGCCAGGAAGCATATAATAAATACAAAAAATATATTAAAGATGATACTGTTGTAATACTTGACGAAAATATTAATGCTGATTTGGGAAATTATTTTAAATTTAATATTATTGAGTTTGTATATAATAATTTAAAGAAACCAATGGTTATAAATATATTTTCTCTTGGAATAATAAATGGACTAACAAATATTGTAACCAATGATTCTATTGAAAAGGCTATTGAAAAAAATGTCCCAAGGGGAACTTTTGAGATAAACTATTTAGCATACAAAAAAGGGTATGAATTAGCAAAAACAAAAGAAAAAAGGTGGTAGGTTAATTATGGAAGGGAATAGACAAGACCTGATGAGGCTTATTCAGATGAGATTTCCAAGGCTAAGTAAAGGTCAAAAACTTATTGCAGAATACATATTAAAGCATTATGACAAAGCAGCCTTCATGACAGCAGCAAAGCTGGGTGTTACTGTTGGAGTCAGTGAATCAACGGTTGTAAGATTTGCAAATGAGCTTGGATTCAGTGGATATCCAAAGCTTCAAAAGGCGTTACAGGAATTAATAAAAACGAAATTGACTTCAGTTCAAAGAATTGAGCTGTCCCATGACTATATAAGTGAAGAAAATGCCCTTAAGAGTGTATTGAAGGCTGATATGGAGAATTTAAGATCAACACTTGAAAAAATAAATAATAATACTTTTGAAGATGTAGTTAATGAAATATTCAAGGCTAAGAGAATATATATCATAGGTCTTAGAAGTTCCTTGGCATTGGCTGATTTCTTAGGTTTTTATTTAAGCCTTATTCTTGACAATGTAAGGGTTGTATCAACAGGTGTAAGCGATATTTTTGAACAGCTGTATCGTGCAGGAGAGGGTGATCTAGTTATTGGAATAGGATTCCCAAGATATTCCATTAAAACAATAGAAGCTCTAAAGTTTGCTAAAAGTAAGAATGCTTCTGTTGTAGCAATAACTGACAGTCTTCTGTCACCACTTGCATCTAATGCTGATTTTGCACTTATTGCCCAAAGTAATATGGCTTCATTTGTTGACTCGCTAGTGGCACCATTAAGTGTGATAAATGCACTTGTGGTAGCTGTTGGTTTAAGAGAAAAGGATAGAATTTCAGAAACCTTTAAAAATCTTGAAAACATTTGGGAAGAATATAACGTCTATACATATAAAGCAAAACAAACTAATGAATAATAAAAGCCCCGCAGCAGCGGGGCTTTTTAATTGGGGACAGTAAAGAATAGTTTAGAACAAGAAGATATATTTGAGGGGATAGTAATATCAGATAATGAAATAAATAGATAGTATAAACAAAAGGATACTTAGATGTCCCTATATATAAAATAATTAGAAAGTGGTTAATTTTTATGATAATGAAGAAATAGCTTTATTTTATAATATAAAATTCAAGTTGTGCTTTAAAATTGATAGGAGCTAAAATTTTATATTTAGTAAGATAAAGTGAAAAAACATAAAAATCATACAATATTTAATTAATAAAATATTATTTAATTGACTTTTATCAAATAAATAGTATACCATAATATTAATAAGGGTATAAATAAAGCAAACATTGAAATAAAAAGAGAAATTATGAAAAAAATCAGAAAATAAAGAATATGGCATATAGACAAGCGATAAAATCATTAAATCATGAATAATTGGATTTAATAAAGTTGCAATTGTGAAAGAAATATTGCATACTTATATTAAGATAAACTTAAATTATAGGAGGTCATTTACATGGCAAAGGAAAAACTTACTCCATCAGCTTATATTGAAGAAGTACTTAACAGGGTAAAACAAAGAAATTCAAATGAACCAGAATTTATACAAGCAGTTGAAGAAGTATTACATTCATTACAACCAGTTCTTGAAAAACACCCAGAATACATAGAAGCAAATTTACTTGAAAGATTTACAGAACCAGAAAGACAAATAATGTTCAGAGTACCATGGGTTGATGATGAAGGTAATCTACATGTTAACCGTGGTTTCAGAGTACAATTTAATGGAGCTATAGGACCTTATAAGGGAGGATTAAGATTCCATCCATCAGTTTATATAGGAATAATTAAATTCTTAGGTTTTGAACAAATACTTAAGAATGCATTAACTGGACTTCCAATAGGTGGCGGTAAAGGTGGTTCTGACTTCGATCCAAGAGGTAAGTCAGACGCAGAAATAATGAGATTCTGCCAAAGCTTTATGACAGAACTTTACAGACACATAGGACCAGATGTTGACGTTCCTGCAGGTGATATAGGTGTTGGTGGAAGAGAAATAGGCTACCTATATGGACAATACAGAAGAATCAGAGCTGCATTTGAAAATGGAGTTTTAACTGGAAAAGGATTATCATATGGTGGAAGCTTAATAAGACCAGAAGCTACAGGGTATGGTGTTACTTACTTCTGTAATGAAATGTTAAAACACGATGGATTAAATTTTGAAGGAAAGACTGTTGCAGTATCAGGATTTGGTAACGTTGCATGGGGTGCATGTAAGAAGGTTGCAGATCTTGGTGGTAAAGTTGTTACATTATCAGGTCCAGACGGATATATCTATGATCCAGATGGAGTAACTGGTGAGAAGATAGACTATCTAGTTGAAATGTTAAGAGAAAACAAGGGTGCTAGAGTTAAAGACTATGCTGACAAATATGGAGTTCAATTCTTCCAAGGAGAAAAACCATGGAATGTTAAGGTTGATATCGTAATGCCATGTGCTGTTCAAAATGATATCACTTTAGAACATGCTAAGCAAATAGTTGCTAATGGAGTAAAATATGTTTGTGAAGGAGCAAACATGCCATGTACTAATGAAGCAATAGAATACTTCTTAGCAAATGGAGTAGTTGTAGGACCAGCTAAGGCTGCTAATGCAGGTGGTGTTGCTACATCAGCTCTTGAAATGTCACAAAACAGCATGAGAATGGCTTGGACAGCTGAAGAAGTAGATGCTAAGTTACATCAAATTATGGTTAACATCTACAATAATGCTAAGAAAGCTGCTGAAGAATACGGATTTGGATACAACCTTGTTGCTGGAGCAAACATTGCTGGTTTCTTAAAAGTTGCTGAAGCAATGCATGCACAGGGAAATTATTAATAATAAAAAACGGAGAACCAACGGTTCTCTGTTTTTTATTTGAAAAAATTTTTTCCAAGATGCCCTAAGATAAGTAACTTTATAAATTGCATTAAACTTATGCAATTATTCATAATGTTCTATAATAGATAACTTTGTAAACAGCCTAAGGTTATGATATTTCATAACTTCTATTTTTTTTGTTTTATGATATTGTATTAATGTTAATAAAGATTGTTTTTAAAAATGTTAATTCAGGTTCTAATGATTTTATTGTTTTTGGAGGTTATTGAATGTCGAAAATATATTTAGTACGTCATGGTGAAACGGAATGGAATAAAGCTCAGAGAACACAAGGCTGCAGCAATAATATTCCCTTATCAGAGGAAGGGATAAAACAGGCTAAAGCCTTAGGAGAAAGGCTTAAAAATAAAGAAATTGATTTGTTTTTTTCAAGTGAATTAGGAAGAGCATATGAAACTGCTAATATTATAGCATCTTATCATAACAAAAAAGTAGAAATTGTTGAGGCTTTTAAGGAAATAAACTTTGGGGTGTGGGAAGGATTACAATACAAAGAGATAATGGAAAAGTATAAAGAAGTATATTCTATCTGGCATTATGAACCTCACCTTGCCAAAATTCCAGGTGGTGAAGATATTTTATCATTAAAAGAAAGAAGCATGACAAAGCTTATTGAAATTTTAAATAATAACAAAGAAAAAAATATATTAATAGTTTCCCATGGAATAACTATTAAAGTGATGATATGTGCAATGCTTGGGATAGACCTTGCTAATATGCATAAAATAAGACAAGATAATACTTCGTTAAATCTTTTTGAATACAATGACAGGGGATTTAGTGTTATACATTTGAATGATACATGCCACATTGGATTATAGGAGGTTAGGTATGAGAAAAATTGTAGTTGTTGGTGGAGGAGCCGCTGGTATGATGGCAGCCATTAAAGCTGCTGAAAGAGGAAATAGAGTTATATTAATAGAAAAAAACGAAAAGCTTGGGAAAAAACTTTTCATCACTGGTAAGGGCCGTTGCAATGTTACAACTAATAAAGACATTGAGGACATTATTAAACATATACCTGGAAATTCAAGCTTTATGTATAGTTCCCTTTATACATTTACAAATCAGGACTTGATGAAGATGATTGAGGATAAGGGCGTTAAGTTAAAGGTAGAAAGAGGAGACAGGGTATTTCCAGAGAGCGATAAATCAAGTGATATAATAAAATGTTTTGAAAAATATCTAAAGGAAAATAATGTTGAAATATTACTGAATACAGCTGTTAAGGATATCTTAACGGAGGATAGAAAGGTTATAGGCGTTGAATTAGATGTAAACCGCAGTATAAAATGTGATGCAGTTATACTGGCAACGGGTGGTATGTCCTATCCTCTTACTGGTTCCACAGGTGATGGGTATGAATTTTTACGAAGACTTGGTCATACTATAATGCCTATAAAACCAGCATTGGTGCCCCTTGTAGCTAAAGAAAAGTGGATAAAAGAATTAATGGGCTTATCCTTAAAGAATGTAGAACTTACGGTTAAAAGCAATAATAAAACTATATATAACGATTTTGGTGAAATGTTATTTACCCATTTTGGTATATCTGGGCCTATGGTATTATCTGCTAGTAGAAAGGTAAGCGATATTTTGCCTAAAGAAGTAGAAATTTTTATTGATTTAAAGCCAGCTTTAGATTATAACGAATTAGACAAGAGAATATTAAAGGATTTTGAAAAGTTTAAAAATAAACATTTTAAAAATGCATTAGATGAGCTTCTTCCAAGCAAACTTATACCTGTAGTGGTTGACCTTTCTGAAATTTCACCGGAAAAACCTGTGAATTCAATTTCAAAGGAAGAGAGGTCAAAATTAGTTAGATTGCTGAAGGAATTTAAAGTTACAGTTATAGGTACTCGGCCAATAGAAGAAGCCATAATCACCAGAGGTGGGGTTAATGTTAAGGAAATAAATCCTTCAACAATGGAATCAAAGATAATAAAAGACTTATATGTTGTTGGAGAATTATTGGATGTAGACGCAGAAACAGGAGGATTTAACCTGCAGATAGCCTTTTCTACTGGTTATTGTGCAGGTATCAGCTGCTAAAGGAGTGATGTGATGTATTCGGTCAGAGGTGCAATTACTGTTGAAAATGACACCAAAGAGGAAATATTAAATGCTACAGAGGAATTGCTTAAACATATATTAGATTTTAATAAAATTGAAATTAAGGATATTATATCAGTTATATTTTCTTGTACAAAGGACTTGAAATCTGTATATCCTGCAGAAGCAGCTAGAAAAATGGGCATTCTACATGCGAGTTTACTTTGTCTTCAAGAGATGTTCGTAGAAGGTAGTATGGAAAAATGTATTAGAATTTTGATGTTTGTAAATGAAAATAAGGTACAAAGTGAAGTTCAGCATGTTTTTCTGAAAGAAGCGAAAAAATTAAGACCAGATTTAATGAAGGAATTTTTTTAGTTTTATTGAATATATATTTTATTTGGAGGTTGAAGAATGAAAAAAATAGTAGTTGCAATTGATGGACCAGCAGGAGCTGGTAAAAGTACCATCTCAAAACTGGTAGCTCAAAAACTAGGAATAGAATATATTGATACTGGTGCAATGTATAGGGCAGTAACATTGAAAATTATCAGAAATAAAATAGATGTTAGCGATGATGTAACCCTTGAGAAAATGCTTAATTCAACTGAAATCACATTAGAAAATGGGAAGGTTTATTTAGATGGCGAAGATGTTTCAACAGAAATAAGGCAGCTTTACGTAAGTGGCAGGGTTTCAGAGATAGCAGCCAAACAAGTTGTTAGAGACAGGCTAGTTGAGCTGCAAAGAAAAATGGCATTAAGTAAAAACGTTATTATGGATGGAAGGGATATAGGAACGGTTGTACTTAAAGATGCAAACTATAAAATATATTTGACAGCTTCAGTGGAAGAGAGGGCGGCAAGAAGATATAAGGAATTTTGTCAGCAAAACAGCAGTGTTACCTTTCAGGAGATTTGTAATGATATAAAGGAAAGAGATAGAATAGATATGAATCGCAGCTATAATCCTTTAGTTAAAGCAGAGGATGCTATACTTATAGATACAACTGGAAAATCAATCGATGAAGTGGTTGATGAAATACTGCTAATTATTAAAAACAATTAGTTTCTATGTATTTCAATAGTGTATATTTAAATTTACTATTGGGACAATCTAGTGAAATTTGCTCTATTTTTAACATAAGGAGAGAAGGAAAAATGAAAATCATTGTTTCTAAAAATGCGGGTTTTTGTTTCGGTGTACAAAAAGCAATTGAAAAGGCCAATACTGCAGCAAAGGATCATGGCAAGGTTTTTACTTTGGGACCTATTATTCATAACGAACAGGTTGTCAAGGATTTAAAGTCTAAATCTATTGATGTTATAAATGATATAGACGAAATTAAAAATGGAGATAAGATAATAATAAGGTCACATGGAATTTCAAAGGAAATTTATGATGCAACAATTCAAAAAGGAGCACAGATTATAGATGCTACGTGTCCCTATGTAAAGTACATACATAATATTGTTAATGACAAACATAAACAGGGTTATAGGATATTTATTATTGGTGATGCCAGTCACCCAGAGGTACAGGGGATAAATGGATGGTGTGAAAATAAAGGGATTATAATCAATGGCGAAGAGGATATACCAAGTGTTGAAGAAAAGTATGGGAAAATATGTGTTGTTGCACAAACCACATTTAATCAAAGTAAATGGAACTCAATAATTTGTGGCTTGTTAAATCTGGCTAAGGAAATTTTGATATTTAATACAATATGCAGTGCAACTGAGTTAAGGCAAAAGGAAGCATTTGAACTTTCAAAGCAGGTTGAAGCAATGATTGTTGTTGGTGGAAAGAACAGCTCAAATACCAGAAAGCTTTTTGAAATATGCAGCAAAAACTGTAAGAATACTATATTTATTGAGAATTCACAAGAGCTGAATCTTGATTGTCTGATTGGGGTTGATAAAGTAGGGATAACAGCTGGAGCATCCACTCCAGATTATGTTATAAAAGAAGTAATTAAAAAAATTGAAAAAGGAAATACAAAAAGTGAGGGGAATTTTGAGATGAATGACATGGTAAAAAATGATGTTCAGCAAGAATTTGAAGAATATCTCAGGGGGTACAGTGATATTCAAGTTGGCAATGTTGTAGAAGGTAAAGTTGTTCATGTGACAGACAAGGAGGTTTTCTTAGACATCAGGTATAAGGCAGATGGAGTTATTCCACTTGAGGAGACTTCCCATGACGTTATTAATTTAAAGGAAAATTTTAAGGTTGATGATGTAGTAAAGGTTGAAGTTATTAGCATGAATGATGGAGAAGGGAATGTTGTGTTAAGTAGAAAGGCACTTGAAAAAGAAGAATTTTATGATAGATTGAGGGATTATAAAGATAGCGGAAAAGTTATTGAGGTATCTGTTAATGCAGTGAATAATGGTGGTTTCAGTTGTCAATACAATGGCATCAGGGCTTTTCTTCCTTTTTCTTTATCAGGAGTAAGAAAAGAGGATGATGCAAACACATACATAGGTAAAAGATTAAATGTTAAAATCATAGAAGTAAAAGAAAAACGTGATGAAGTAGAGTTGCTTGTATCAAGAAAGGAAATTCTTCAGGAGGAAAGGGAAACAAAAGAGAAAATGTTTTTAGACAAAGTTGAGCCAGGACAGGTGTTAAATGGAATAGTTAAATCAGTTATTGGTTCTGGAGCTTTTGTTAATGTTGGAGACATGGATGTTTTTGTTCCAATATCTGAAATTTCTTGGAAAAGGGTTAATAAAATTGAGGATTTTATAAAACCAGGACAAAGAGTTGACGTTTTAATAATAAATAAAAATGAAGAGCTTAAGAGGATTAGTGGAAGCATTAAGAGAACTGGCAAAGAACCTTTTGAAGACTTTATAGAGAAATATAAGGTTGATGACATAGTTGAGGGTAAGGTTGTAAGGTATGCTGAATTTGGGGTTTTCGTTGAGCTGAATGATGGTGTAGATGGATTGATTCATATTTCAAATCTTGCTGATAGAAGGGTTAATAGACCACAGGAAGTTGTTAAAATTGGTCAGAAAGTCAGAGTAAAAATATTAAGTATTGATATTGAGAATAAAAGAATAGGATTATCTTTAAAGGATGTAGATTAAAAGAAGGTGTGGGAAATTTTTCATAAACCTGTATATTAAGGTGTCTAAATTTTAATATAAAAATTTAAAAAGAGGCTGTGGTATTAGCAGTTAAAAAACGCTAATGCCACAGCCCTTATTTTATTCTGTAGCTTGTGAAAGTGGAGGGATTATTTGTTTCTTTCTTGAAACAACCCCTGGAAGATACACACTATTTTCACCTAATTCTACATTAAAGGCTTTTGAAATTAATTCTTTATTCTCACCAACAAATAAAAGCTCAGACCCTTCATTAACAATATCTGTAACCATTATAATTACTAAATTATAATTTCCAGTTTTGCAAACGTTGTTCATAAAGGCAAGAAGGTCAGACTTTGTTTCTTCAATACTTGAAGGATCCATGGTGTTAACCTGGCCGACACCTATCTTATATTCTCCTAAATTAAAATCTTTATAATCCTGATAGAATATCTCTTCAGGAGTTTTACCCTTGAGTGAAGTACCTGCCTTAAACATCTCATAGGCAAATGTGTCAATATCTACTTCTGCAATAGAAGCCAATTTTTCAGCCGTAACTTTATCTACATTTGTACAGGTTGGAGACTTAAATTTAAGTGTATCAGAGATTATAGCACCTAACAATGCACCTGCAATTCCTTTTTCAGGAGTTAAGCCATTTTCAAAAAACATATTTGCTACAATCGTTGAAGTACTTCCAACTGGTTCGTTTCTGAAATATATTGGCTTGCTGGTTTGAACATCAGCTACTCTATGATGATCTATTATTTCTATAACCTCTGCATCTTCAATTCCATGTACTGATTGAGCTGTTTCGTTGTGATCCATTAAAATAACTTTTTTCTTTTTCTGTGTGATTAAATGATATCTTGATATAAATCCTTTAATATGATTATTTGTATCAACAACAGGATAACTACTGTGTCTTGTTTTAGTCATTACTTCCTTTGCCTCATCTGCAAGATCATCTAATTCGAACTTAATTATATCATTTGAGGTCATAACATAATTTAAAGGTATACTCTGATTAATAAGCCTTGCTGTTGTGAATGTGTCATTTGGAGTAGAAATAACTATGCATTTTTTTTCTTTGCATAGTTTTAATACGTTTTCTTCAACGTCGCAGCCTCCTGTAACGATTAAAAGATTAGCTCCTTGTTCAATTGCGGTGACTTGACTATCAGTTCTATTACCTATTATAACAATGTCACCAACATTTACATAGGATTTCATTTGTTCGTATTTTAATGCTGCAATAATCACCTTACCGCTGGTTTTAAAGTCTTCTTCGCTTCCACATAAAATCTTTGCATTAAGTGTTTCAATGATATTTTTCAATGGAGTTTTGCTTGTTGCAATTACGTTAACATCCTGGGTATCCATATACTTGAAGGTAATGTCAGTAAGACTGACAACACCAAGTAGTTTTTTATGGGAATCCACAACAGGTAGTGTCTTATAATTACCTTTATTCATAATTGTCCAAGCTTCTTTAATAGAAGTATGAGGATATACATGCTCAACATTATCCATCTCCAGGTCGCAAACTTGGATTTTCACAGTAGGTAGATATTCAGGTTTTTTAAGATTAAAGTAATCTAATATAAATTCTGTTTCTCTACTAATTTCACCAAGTCTTGCTGCAATTGCATTATAACCTAATTTCTTTTTAAGATCCGCATAAGCTAGTGCAGAGCATATTGAATCGCTATCAGGGTTTCTGTGTCCAGTTATGTAAATTACATCACCCACAATATCACCTCCATATAAAGTTACATTAATTAATTATAAAGCATTATGAATGAAAGTAAATAATTATTTGAAAAATAAGTTAGTGTTTACGTTAAAAATCTTTCATTTCCAAGTGATACTTATAGTATATAACAAATATAAATAGTTATAAGCATAAATAGGAGGATGGTGTTATGAGGGTAATCAATTCATATACAGAAGATAAAATTGATGTTAATATGGGGCTGAGCCTTAGGGAGGTTAAAAGGAGATTAGATAAATATGGATACAATGAGCTTGTTAAAAGGAAAAAGATATCTCCAATAGGAATTTTGCTTTCACAGTTTAATGATTTTATCACTTGGATTTTAATAGTTGCTACTGCTATTTCAGCATTTATGGGTGAAAAGGCTGATGCAATAACCATAATAATAATTGTCATAATAAATGCATTACTTGGATTTTTTCAAGAATTTAAGACGGAAAAATCCTTGGAAGCTTTAAAAGAATTAACGGCACCTACAGCTAAGGTTATAAGGGACGGAAAACTTATGATAATAAAGGCAAGGGAACTGGTTGTTGGAGATATAATTGAAATAGAGGCTGGAGACAGAGTACCTGCAGATTGTATTATTATCAGTGGGGATGGAATTTTTAGTGACGAGTCAATTTTAACTGGAGAATCTGTACCTGTTGAAAAGCGTTTATTTTCTGGGAAGGCTTCAAATATAAATACAGTTTATATGGGTTGCAGTATAACAAGCGGCAGGGGAAGATGCAGAGTTTATGCAACTGGCATGGATACAGAGATGGGGAAAATAGCGGATATGCTTCAGGAAATAGATAATAAGCAGACACCTCTTCAGCAAAAACTAGATCATCTAGGTAAATTACTAGTATATGGATGTATAATAATTTGTGCAATAGTTACAATTACGGGGATTCTAAGAGGTGAAAATGCATATAGGATGTTCCTGGTTGGGGTAAGTCTTGCGGTTGCTGCAATTCCTGAGGGACTGCCTGCAATAGTAACTGTTTCTTTAGCTACTGGTGTACAGAGAATGATGAAAAAAAATGCTTTGGTTAGAAAATTGCCAGCAGTAGAAACACTTGGCTGTACAAATGTCATCTGTTCAGATAAAACTGGTACATTGACACAGAATATAATGACGGTAAAACAACTTTACATACGAGACAACTATTTAGAAGTTTCCGGTTATGGTTATGATTTAACAGGTAATATTACCTTTCAGGGGTAAAAAAGTCTATATCAAAGGATATAGATTTAAAGTCATTTATAGAGTGCTCTGTTATTTGTAATAATGCAGAAATATCAGATTATGGATTGACTAGAATGATTAATAAGAGTAAAAAGAATTATATAGGGGACCCAACAGAGATAGCGCTTCTTGTTATGGGAGCCAAGGCAGGTATTTATAAAAATAATTTAACCAAAAATATTAAAATTCTTAAGGAAAACCCCTTTGATTCAGATAGAAAGATGATGTCTGTTTTATGCAGCTATAACAATAAAAAGTATTTATATGTAAAGGGTGCTCCAGAGAGTATTTTAAAAAAGTGTAAATGGCTTCAGGTAAATGGTAATGAAGTTCCCTTAACAAAGGACATACAAAATAGAATTATTCAAAGCAATGATAATATGGCCCAAAGAGCCTTAAGGGTAATAGGAGCTGCTTACAAAAAGGTTGAGGGTAATGAAACATCATCAGAGGATAATCTGATATTTTTAGGATTAGCAGGTATGATAGATCCTCCTAGGGAGGAAGTAAAGGATGCTATCATAGAATGCAGGATAGCAGGAATAAGTCCAGTAATGATTACAGGAGATCATAAACTGACTGCACAGGCAATTGCCAAGGAATTAAATATGCTTGATAAAGATGGGATTGTTTTAACAGGTGAAGAGTTAAATAAAATGAGTGATTCTCAATTGGATAAAATTATAGACAGGGTGAGGGTTTTTGCCAGGGTTAGTCCATCTCACAAACATAGAATTGTTAAGTCCTTTAAAAGTAAGGGACTTGTTGTAGCAATGACAGGTGATGGAGTAAACGATGCTCCAGCTATAAAAGAGGCGGATATTGGAGTTGCTATGGGGATAACAGGAACTGATGTAACAAAAGAGGCATCTTCAATGGTGTTATTAGATGATAATTTTACTACCATAGTTGCAGCAGTCAAGGAAGGAAGAATAATTTATGATAATATTAGAAAATTTATAAGATATCTACTATCCTGCAATATTGGAGAGGTTCTAACGATGTTCCTGGCTTCATTATTCAATCTAGGAGTTCCATTACTACCTATTCAGATACTTTTCGTTAATTTAGCAACTGATGGGCTTCCAGCTATGGCTTTAAGTCTTGAAAAAGGCGAAGATGATGTAATGAATAGAAAACCGAGGAAAAAAAATGAGAGTATTTTTGCAGATGGTCTATGGAATAAAATTATTTTAAGAGGTGTTCTGATTGGGCTGTGCACAGTTGTTTCATATGCTATGACCTTGGTTTATTTTGAAGAGAACTTAAGACTGGCAAGGACAGTGGCTCTTTGTACTTTGGTTATGTCTCAATTGTTTCATGTTTTCGAATGTAGATCTGAAAGGCATTCTATATTTAAAATAGGCTTTTTGACTAACATCTATCTTCTGCTTGCGGTTATGTCATCTGTATGTATGTTACTTATTACAGTATATATTCCCTGGTTTCAGAATGTTTTTAAGACCCAAGGACTAAGTTTGATCCAGTGGGTAATAGTCTTATGTTTTTCAGGGACTATTTCATTGGTATCCAGTTTATTTTGGTATAACAGGTGAGAATTAAAAAAATCAGATAAAATAAGCATATGTTGAACATATGCTTATTTTATAAATTGTTTCTGTTGAACCTTTTGAATTTTTTGATCTACTGGGATTAAATCCTTTTTAGTTGTTAAATTTTTAATATTTAGTATGCTAATAGCCTCATTACTATCCTTGCCTTTTTTACCCTTTAATCCTTGGATGATTACTATATTTCCTTGCTTAATGTCCATAAATATCGGTTTCTTAAACCATTTCTTTCTAACGTATTGGCATCTCACTACAGCCTTGCTTCTTTCGGGCTTAACAAGAACGTCAACCTTTAGGATATTATATATCCATAATATAGTCTTTGTTGTTACCTTAACACTTAAAACATGACCTTGAACTTGTGTTAATCTATCTCCATATTTTTTAAAATATGTGTCAGCGTATTTTTTAGCTAATGTTTCTTTAAAACTCATAGCTTAAGACTCCTTTCATTTGTTAATAAAAAATAGGTATAAAAGCACATTGTAAATTATATCATACTTTAGCATTCCCAAGGAATACTATTTTTAATAATTTTATTTTTGATAGTAAAATATTATTACAGTTTAATAAAAAAATTAAAAAGAAATCTGAAATTATCTCATCATTCTTTTTATCAGGCATATCTTTTGTTTTCCATATTTAGTTGACTTGTATAATTATATATATTTTAAGCAGAATATGAAATACATTTAAGTTATTCTGTTATGCATAAATAATTATTATCCCTTAATAACTAATTAACTAAATCGCGTAAAATATCTTAATTCTGCTTATATTGATAGAATTCAATTTAATTATTTGAATTTTAATTTAATATGTATTATAATGATAACAGTAAAGAAATAATATTGGAATAGGTTTATGATTTTATTTAAATCAATGAGTTTTACAGGGAAATGCAATGGAGATTTTGTTAAAACTATAACGTTTAGATACTATAACAGAGATGATAAAAATGTATAACAGATATGTTGTGTTGTAATACAGAATTATGTAGGTGATTATGTTGAAAAGAATGTTGATTGAAGTTAATGGAATAGTGCAGGGCGTAGGATTCAGGCCATTTATACATAAACTTGTTAAGGATTCAGGTTTAAATGGATGGGTAAAAAATTCTACTACGGGTGTAACCATTGAAGTAGAAGGCAATTATGATGTATTGATAAATTTTGTACAAGATATTAAAACTAAATACCCTAAATTAGCCGTTATAGAAAAGGTATCATATGAAATATTTGATGACATAAAGGGTTATAAGGGGTTTGATATCATTAAAAGTACACATAGTCAAGAGAAATTTACTTTGATTTCACCAGATGTGTGTATATGTGAAGATTGTTTGAGAGAGTTATTTGATGAAAAAGATAGGAGATATAGGTTTCCATTTATTAATTGTACGAATTGTGGACCTAGGTTTAGTATTATAAAGGATATACCATATGACAGGGATAAGACTACAATGGCAAAATTCCCAATGTGCAGTAGTTGTGAAGAAGAATATAAAGACATAGAAGATCGACGATATCATGCACAACCAGATTGCTGTTTTGAGTGCGGGCCGGAGTTGTTTTTTATTGATGAATCTGGGAAAAAAACAACAAACAATGCAATTGAAATTGCTAGGAATTATATTAAGGAAGGAAAAATTATTGCTGTTAAGGGTTTAGGTGGTTTTCATCTTGTTTGTGATGCTGAGAATTCAGAGGCAGTTTATAAGCTCAGGGTGAGAAAAAAGAGAGATGAAAAACCATTTGCCATAATGTGTAAAGATATATCTGCCGTTGAAAAGTGGTGTATGGTAAATAAAGATGAAAAAGATTTACTAGAAAGCTTTAGAAGGCCTATTGTTCTTTTGAACAAAAAAAATAACTTATTAGAGCATGTTTCTATGGATAATAAATATGTAGGGATAATGCTGCCATACACTCCAGTTCATTATTTGCTTTTAGAGAAAGATATTGACACTGTTGTTATGACCAGTGGAAATGTTTCTGATTTGCCAATAATTAAAGATAATGAGGCTGCAGTTAGTGAATTAAAGGACATAGCAGATGGTTTTTTAATGAATAATAGAGATATTCATGTAAGATGTGATGATTCACTGATGAGAATTTACAACGGTAAGGAATATCCTTTAAGAAGGTCTAGAGGATATGTTCCGTTTCCCATTAAATTAAATTGTAATATCCAGGAAATATTAGCTTGTGGAGCAGAGCAGAAGGCGTCATTTGCTTTATCTAAAGATGAATATGTTTTTCCAAGTCAGCATATTGGAGATTTGAAGAATATCGAAACTTTAGAACATTATGAAAATCAGATAAGGCATTTTGAAAAATTATTTGGTATTGTTCCTAAAAAAATCGCCTGCGATTTACATCCTGATTATATGTCTACTAATTATGCTATAGACAGGGGGAAAAACTCAAATATTTCAGTTGCCATGATTCAGCACCACCATGCCCATATGGTTTCATGTATGGCAGATAACAATCTTGAACAAAAGGTTATAGGGATAGTATGGGATGGAACTGGATATGGAATTGATGATACTATCTGGGGAGGGGAATTTTTAGTTGGAGATGCCAAAGAATTTAAACGACATGGAAGTATAATGCCAATAGCTCTGCCAGGTGGAGATAAAGCTGTAAAGGAAATATATAGGGTAGGCTATTCCTTACTATACGATTCTTTAGGTAATATCCCTGAAAAATTCATCTTAACTAATGATGTAAAAACTATTGAAACTATGATTGATAAAAAATTAAATACACCACGCGCCAGCAGTATAGGAAGGTTATTTGATGGGGTTGCTTCAATCCTCGATATAAAGCATAAGGCATCCTATGAAGGTCAGGGAGCTGTAATGCTTGAAAGCTTAGCTACTAATGATGATGAAATATATAATTTCAGTATTAATAAGGACAATGTAATTTCAGTTTTAGACTGGAGAGAGATTATTAGAAATATTGTAGAAGATAAAGAAAATGGTGTCCAAAATGGAAAAATTGCATCAAAATTTATGAATACTCTTGTTGAGGCAGCAGTTAAAATCTCTAAGGAAATAAAAATGGAAACTAGTATTACTGACATAGTTTTATCTGGTGGAGTGTTTCAAAATATGTATTTACTAGACAGACTAACAAAAAGGTTTACTGCTGAAGGATTTAATGTTTTTGTTCATAAAAGGGTATCAACCAACGATGAAGGGATTTCCCTTGGACAGATTGTTATTGCAGCAAATGGAGGTGAAGTTAAATGTGTTTAGCAGTTCCTTTAAAAATTACAGAAATTAATGGCAATGATGCTTTAGCTGAAATTGAAGGTGTTAAAAGGAAGATACGTGTTGATTTTATAGAAAATCCTAGTGTGGGAGATTATGTTATAGTTCATGCTGGTTTTGCTATAGAAAAGCTTGAAGAGGAACATGCCCTTGAAAATTTAAAATTAATAAAGGAGGTTACAGATGCTTTGGAATCAATTTAAAAATCCTCAGGATATACAAAGAATTGTAAAGGCTATAAATGAAATGGATATTCCGCCTATAAAGATTATGGAAATATGTGGAACACATACAATGGCAATTGCAAAGTCAGGTATAAGAAGCCTGTTACCTCAAAATGTAAAACTAATTTCAGGACCAGGGTGTCCAGTATGTGTAACCCCAATTGAAAGAATAGATTCAATTATAGAGCTTGCTAAAAACAGAGATGTAGTTATTGCAACCTATGGCGATATGTTAAAGGTTCCTGGGTCAAAATATGGTGAAAGTTTAGAAAGATTAAAGGCAATAGGTGCTAATGTGGAGATGGTATATTCAGCAATTGATGCAGTTGAATTAGCAAAGCACAATAAAGATAAAAAGGTTGTATTCCTTGGAATAGGTTTTGAAACTACAACCCCAGGAACATCCCTTGCTATTCAGGCAGCCAAAAAAGCTGGGATAAAGAATTTTTTTGTTTTTTCTATGCATAAGCTTGTAGAACCAATTTTAAGGGGCTTAATTGAAATGCCTGATTTCGATATAAATGGATTTATTTGTCCAGGACATGTATCGGTTATTTTAGGAGAACGTGGACTTGAATTTCTGGTGAAGGAGTATAAAATTCCTTCTGTTATTTGTGGATTCGAGGCTGGAGATATTTTGACATCCATTTACAAGATAATGCTACAGATAAAGGAAGGTAATGCAAAGCTTGAAAACGAATATATGAGGGCCGTTTCATATGAAGGAAATAGGAAGGCTTTCCAAAGTATATTTGAATATTTTGAGCCTTGTGACGATTTGTGGAGGGGAATAGGCCTAGTCCCAATGAGTGGTTTAAAATTAAAAGAAGAGTTCAGTGAATATGATGCTATAGAACATTTTAAAATAAAACTTGATAATACAGATAAGGAAACAGCTTGTAAATGTGGTGAAGTTATCAAAGGTAAACAGCAGCCAACTGGATGTCCTTTGTTTGGGAAAACATGTACACCTGAGAACCCAGTTGGTCCATGTATGGTTTCAAGTGAGGGAGCATGTGCTGCTTATTACAAATATCAAGTTATATGAGGTGGAGTAAATGGATGATATTATAACTTTAGCCTATGGAAGCGGAGGGAGAAAGACCTCTCAATTAATAGATGAAATTATTTTACCTGCTTTTGATAATTATCAGCTATCAAAACTAAGTGATGGAGCTATCCTCAATGGCAATGAAAAATTGGTTTTTTCAACAGACAGCTTTGTTGTAAGTCCACTTTTTTTCCCTGGAGGGATATAGGTAAGTTGGCTGTTTGTGGAACTATCAATGATATATGTATGTGCGGAGGAGAACCGAAGTATTTAAGTTTAAGTTTTATTATTGAAGAGGGTTTTAAAACAGAAGATTTACGACAAATTGTTAATTCAATAAAAAAAGTTTCAGAGGAATGTAATGTTATTATTGCAACTGGAGATACTAAAGTTGTTGAAAGGGGTAAAGGTGACGGTATTTATATAAACACCGCAGGTATAGGATTTTTAAAACATGAAAACCTGGGAAAGGAAAGGATTCAAAAAGGTGATGTAATTATTGTTTCAGGCACAATGGGAGATCATGGCACTGCTATCATGGCTGCAAGGAATAATTTGATTACAGGGATAGAATTGTTTTCCGATTGTGCTCCTTTGAACAATTTAGCTGAAGAGATTTTAAGTTATGGGGATAAGGTAAAGATATTAAGGGATCCCACTCGAGGAGGACTTGCAACAACCTTAAATGAGTTTGTTGAGGGTACTGATATGACAATAGAACTGGAAGAGGATAGGATACCAATAAAAAATTCTGTTGCTAATGCCTGTGAAATAATAGGATTAGATCCTCTCTATGCAGCTAATGAGGGGAAAATAGTTGCTGTAGTTGCTGAGGAAGTTGCTGAGAGATTGATTGAGTCAATGAAAAAGCTTCCAGAGGGAAGAGATTCTGCGATCATAGGGAGAGTGACTTCAAACTATCCAGGAAAAGTTATTATAAAAACCCAAATTGGTGGAAACAGAATACTTGGAAAGTTAGCTGGAGCCCAGCTTCCAAGAATTTGTTAAAAAAATTAGATTAAATGCTAATTTGAGTAACAAATTGATATTAAAAGTGACACAAAAATCAATTTTTTTAAATATAATGATGACATTTTGACAAAAATGTTATAAAGTATTAAATGTGTGTTAAAATTTTAGGAGGTGACTTCATGCAAGAATTTAAATCTTTTGAGATTAAAAAGGAAGAAATAGTTCCACTTGCAGAAAAAAAGAAAAAAGAAGGAATAAGACTCCTTATGATACAGGGTTATGTAGATAAGGAAGGCCAGGTAGTTGTATGTTACCAATACGAAGTTGGAAATTGTATTGAGTCATACAAGATAACAGGTGAAGCTGAGCTACCATCAATTTCACATATTTATGATTTGGCAGCGGCTTGGCCTGAAGAAGAACTTTATGAATTGATGGGAGTTAATTTCCAAGGCTTGGAGATGAGAGGAAGATTGTTCATGCCTGATACAACTTTAGAAGGTAGAGGACAAATATTAGTTACACCACTTTCTGAATTAAAGAAGAAGATGCTAGGTGAATAGGAGGTTAAATAATGAGTTACGTAATACCAATAGGACCGTATCATCATCTTTAGAGGAACCAATACATGCAAAACTATATACCGAAGGTGAAATAATAAAGGATGCTGAGGTTTTTATAGGATATAATCACAGAGGTATAGAAAAATTAGCAACACAAAAGAATTTTATACAAACATTAGCGCTTGTTGAGAGAGTATGTGGAATTTGTTCACACTCCCACCCATTTACATATGCAATGGCAATAGAAAATATTGCACAAATGGAAGTCCCAAAGAGAGGTCAATATATAAGAGTAATAATGGCAGAGCTTGAAAGACTTCATTCCCACACACTTTGGCTTGGTCTTGCATGCCATTTAATAGGTTTTGACAGTATGTTCATGCATATATGGGATTTTAGAGAAAAAATAATGGATATACTAGAAGAAATTTCAGGAAATAGAGTTAACTATGGAATGATAATTATAGGTGGTTCAAGAAGGGATATTAACGACGATATGAGAAGAAAAGTTAATGAAATGCTTGATTCTCTTGAAGTTGATATTATTAAGATGAGGGATATGCTTCTTGCAGATAAGACAATAGCAATGAGAACTAAAAACGTTGGTGTTCTTCCTTATGAGGATGCTATTAGAATTGGTACTATTGGACCTCATGGAAGAGCGTCAGGTGTAAATGTAGATGTAAGAAAAGATGCTCCATATTCATGCTATGATGAATTTGATTTTGAAGTTCCTGTAGTTCAGGACGGGGACGTATTTGCCAGGGTTGTAATTAGAGTTCTTGAATCTGTAGAGAGTATAAAGATAATAAGACAAGCGCTTGAAAACCTGCCAGAGGGACCAATAAACCTAGGAAATAAACTTCCTAAAGTACCAGCTGGAGAATTTACAGCAAGACACGAAGCTCCAAGAGGAGAAGTTATCTATTATGTGAATACTGATGGAGGTCAAACAAACTACAGAATCAGTATTCACGTACCGACATTCAAGACTGCATCAACAGTGCCATTTATGCTTAAGAACAACACCATTGCTGATGCTGGGCTTATAATAGCAAGTATAGATCCATGCTTCTCTTGCTTAGACAGGTAGTGTGAATTATGCATGAATTAGCTATAACCGAAAGTATCTTAAGAATTGCAAAGAGTGAAGCTGAGAAGCATAATGCAAGCAGAGTTTTAAGCATTAAATTAAAAGTTGGGGAACTGTCAGGGGTTGTGCCTACATTGATACAGGAATATTTCAATATTGCCAGCAATGAAACATTGGTTGAAGGTGCAAAGTTGATAATCGACAGGATACCAATTACAATAAAATGCTTAAACTGTGGTTATGAGGGCGGTATGGATAAGATGAAGCGAAAATGCCCAGAATGTAATAGCTACGACATTAAAATTTTAACTGGAAGAGAGTTTTATGTTGAAAGCCTGGAGGTAGAATAATGGAAATTAAAGTTGTAAAGCAAATACTTGAGTGGAATGAAGATTGCAGTAATGAAATAAAAGGGATTTTTGCTCAAAAAGGAATTTACATGATAAACGTTATGGGTTCACCTGGAGCAGGCAAAACAAGTTTAATTGTGGAAATGATAAAGAGACTTTCTACTAAGTATAGAGTTGCTGTAATTGAAGGTGATATAGCTGGACAGATAGATGCTGAAAAAATAGATTCTTTAGGAATTCCTGTGGTGCAACTTAATACTGATGGAGCCTGCCATATAGAGGCTATGTCAATAAAGCATATACTCCAATACTTTGATTTAGACAATATCGATATCATAATCGTTGAAAACATAGGGAATCTAGTGTGTCCAGCAGAGTTTAACATTGGAGAGGACATAAGAGTGGCTATATTAAGTATACCTGAGGGAGATGATAAGATTGAAAAATACCCTCTAATGTTCTCTACTTCAGAGAGTCTTGTTCTAAATAAGTATGATATGATAGAACATTTTGACTTTGATGATAAAAAAGTTGAAGAAGTTACTAAGGATTTAAATCCTAACATTGAGATATTTAGGATATCAACTAAAAATCAAACAGGACTTGAAGAATTTACAGATTGGCTATGTAAAAACATATACGATAAAATAAAAAAGTAAGAAGTAAAGGGGGTTTAATATGAAAAAGACAAACTTTATGTCATTAATTTCAACAGCAGTTTTTTGTTTTATTTGCTGGATGTTATTCGTATATCCTGCATTTAATACACAGGAACTGTTAGTTGGCGCTCTTGTGAGTGTTTTAGTAGCTGCATTTACTGCAAGATTCTTTATTCATGAAAAGGCACTATATTTCTTTAATCCAGTTAAGCTTTTTAACTTAATATACTATTCAATAGTTATATTTGTAAAAGAGCTTTTTAAAGCGAATATAGATGTCGCTAAGAGGGCACTAAGTCCAAGTTTACCAATTAATCCAGGTATAGTTAAAATTCCTGTTAATATGAAGTCAGAATATGGTTTAGCCCTATTGGCAAACTCAATAACTTTAACACCTGGAACTATTACCATGGATATTACAGAAGAAGAAGGTAATCTTTACTACTATATCCATTGGATTGATGTTGCTACAACAGATTCAGTTGAAGCTGGTGAAGCAATAAAGGGTACCCTTGAAAAATGGATAAGGAGGGTTTTTGATTAATGAACACTTTAATTATTACAGGTATATTTTTAATGGCATTAGCTTTAGTGTTACTTTACAGGGTTGCTGAGGGTCCAACTGTTGCTGACAGAGTAGTGGCAGCTGATAGTGTTGATATTTTAGCCTCTGTAGCACTTGTACTGTTTGCTGTATTCAGTAAAAGAGCTATTTATCTTGATATAGCTTTAACACTTGCAATTTTAGGTTTCATTGGAACTATTTTAATTTCAAGATATTTGGAGGGAAAACTATGATAAATATAATTGCAAATGTCTTGCTAGTTATTGGCTGCTTCTTTGCATTTGCAGGTACTGTTGGTATTTTAAGAATGCCAGATCCTTTCTGTAGAATGCAATCAAGTACAAATATTGGTACATTAGGTGCTTTAGGAGTTACAATTGGTGCCGCACTTTATGCTTTTGGAATTGGTGAAACATCAATGGGTATAAAGGCAATTCTTGTTGGAGTGTTTATTTTAATTACAAACCCTATTTCTGGACATGCTATTGCTAAGGCAGCATATAAAGCAGGAATAAGACCAGATAAGAAGTTGGTTTGTGATGAGTACGGGAGGGATATTCCTAATGAATAATATATTTATACTTAACACTTTGATAATTATAGGTATATTAGTTTCTGCATTTTTGGTAATATATCTTGATGACATACTATCACAGATTATAGCTCTTGGTGCAACAGGTTCATTTGTAGCACTTGAGTTTATACTTTTACATGCACCAGACGTTGCTATCGCAGAAGCAGCAGTTGGAGCAGTTCTTTCTCCAATAATCTGTATAGTTGCCCTAAATAAAGTTAGGGAGGGAAGACAATAATGAAGAAGTTTATGACATTTTTTTCATTAACGGTTATATTAGTAACAGGATTGTTTGTTATGAAGAGTATGGCAGTACTTCCAGCAACTTATGACGGTGTTGCAAAAATTTTAGTTGATACTACAATTGAAAGAACTCGTGCGTTAAATGCTGTTACTGCTGTGGTATTTGACTCAAGAGGTTATGATACCCTTGGAGAATCATTTGTTCTATTTACAGCAATTTCATGCTCAGCTGCTATATTAAGAAAAGGGCTGAAAGGTAGGTAAGATAGATATGGACAAAAATATTAAAGTTAAAAATGTAATCGTAAAAACAGCAGCAGATTTTTTTATGCCTATTGCGTTAATCTTTGGTCTTTATGTTATTCTTCATGGACATTTAAGCCCAGGAGGAGGATTCCAAGGTGGTGTAATTGTTGCAGCTGCAGTTGTTTTAGTATATTTAGGATATGGACATGAAACAACTGAAAATGTATTCAACGAAAATCTGCTTAAGAAATCAGAGACATTTGCAGCTATAATGTATGCTGGTTTTGCATTTCTTGGAATATTTTACGGAGCGAATTTCTGTAGAAATGTTCTAGCTGATAAGATGGGAGCTGCAGGGGAGCTATTTAGTTCAGGAACAATTTTCTGGATGAACTTTTCAGTTGGATTTAAGGTTCTTACTGGTATAGGTTTCCTATCACTTATTTTCTTTGGACTACTTAAAGAAAAAAATAATGAAAGCAAATAAAGAGAGGTGAGCACCTTGTTATTAGAAAATTATCTATGCTCAATAGTTCTTATTGTTTTAGGACTTTATGCAATAATAACTAAGAAAAATGCATTTAAGATAGTAATAGGAATGGGTTTAGTTGATTACGGTATAAACTTAATGCTTGTAAGTGCAGGCTTTAGAGTTAATGGAACAGCACCAATATTTGATGCTCCAACTCAAACACAGTATTTCTTTGTAGATCCAGTACCACAAGCATTAACACTAACATCTATCGTTATTGGTGCCTGTGTAACAGCATTAGCATTATCTCTTGTTGTAAAAATAAAAGAACACTACGGCACTTTAGATACTGACAAGGTAAGGAGGTTAAACGGATGACAAACCATTTACCTATAATAGCTATACAGGTTTTATTCCTGGGTGCCTTTATCTCAGGTTTAGTAGGATATAAATCAAATAGTTTAAGAAAATTTGTAATTTTCTTAGCTACAGGTACTTCATTAGTTCTTACATTGATGTTATTCAAGCCAGTTATGATGGAGGGACAAATCATTTCTTACTGGATGGGTAATTGGGTTCCAGTTTCTGATTGGGCCATTGGAATAGGTCTTGAAGTAGATCAATTAAGTTTATTCTTTGGATTAATAGTAACTGTAACAGTTTTCCTAGGTGCAATTTACTCATTTAAATATATGAGTAAAGACAATGGACAGGATAAATACTATGTTGTATTTATGATGCTTGCTGGCAGCGTGTTAGGTTTTGTATTTACAGGTGACCTTTTTAACATGTACGTTATGATAGAAATCATGACTTTTGCTGCAGTGGGATTAACTGCCTTTAGAAATCACAAAGCTGAATCAATTGAAGCAGCTTTTAAATACCTTGTTGTAGGTTCTATTGGTTCTTCTTTAATATTACTTGGTACTGTTGTAATGTATGCACAGTTTAAGACATTAAATTTAGCTCAAATTACAGCACTACTTAATAATGCACAGCATACACCAGTAATATTGTTTGCTTTTGCTTTAATGATTGGTGGTTACGCGGTAAAGGCCTTTATAGTTCCTTGCCACGTTGTTGCACCCGATGCTTATGCTGCTGCACCATCATCTGTTTCAATGCTTTTCTCAGGTATTGTAAACAAAGCAGGTATATACGGTATGATAAGACTTGTTTTCGTTGTATTTGCAAGTATGAACTTACCTTCAATGCAGTTCCTGCTAGTATTTTTAGGTACAATAACAATGTTCATTGGAGTTACTATGGCTCTTGCTCAAAGTGATTTTAAGAGACTGTTAGCATTCCATAGTATTTCACAAATAGGTTATGTATTAACTGCAATCGGTTTGTCAACGATTTTAGGACTTACAGGTGGATTGTACCATGCTTTAAACCACACTTTATTTAAGGGATTATTATTCCTTTGTGCTGGTGCAGTACTATACTCAACAGGAACAACTGATTTAAATAAGCTTGGGGGTCTTGCAAAGAAGATGCCTCAAACTGCAGGACTATTCCTTGTTGGGGCCTTTGCAATCAGTGGTATTCCTCCATTCAACGGCTTTGTTTCAAAGTGGTTAGTTTACCAGGGAACTTTTGCAAAATCAATGGAAACTAATAATCCAGGATATGTATTTGTTACTATCGTTGCATTGATTGTCAGCGTAATGACTCTAGCGTCATTTATAAAGGTAACACAATCAGTTTTCTTTGGACAATTACCAAAGGAATTTGAAAATGCTGAAGAAGTTCCACTATCAATGAGAATACCAATGTGGATATTAGCAGCTCTATGTCTTGTAGCAGGTATTCTGCCAACTGCAGTAATTGATTACTTAATAAAACCAGCAGTTCTAGCTATAAAGAGTGCTGGTAATTATGTAGCAGTAATGATGGGTCAAGAATATGCTACAAAGATTTATACAGAAGGAATTGCTATACCAAAATATGACTATGCTATGGCTGGATGGAATCCAACATCATGGCTGATACTATTTGGTGTGCTATTAATAGCTTTTGCTCTAGTTGCTTTAACTGGAGGATTTAACCCAAGACACATAGTAGGTGCAGAAAATAACAATGCTAAATTTGATGTTTTCTTCAGCGGTGAAGCTGCAGAACATTCACATGTAGCAGGAAATGACTTATTCTGGGGATTAAAGCATAATCTAAAGGGATACTTCCACTTTATGCATGATGTACACAATGGTGTAGTAAATGATTATGCATTGATGGTTGTGTCTACTACAGCATTAGTAATGCTTTATCTGTTCTTACTTGTGAAATAAGGAGGGACACGGTTTGAATAATATATTACAATTTTTATTCTATATACTAATTTTCCCAGGGTTTGCATTCTGTGTAGTTGCAGGTCTTCTTATTGCTGGTATAGATAGAAAACTTGTAGCAAGAATGCAAAAGAGAATTGGACCTCCAATTCTTCAGCCGACATATGATTTTCTTAAATTATTAGGTAAAGAAACAATTATTCCAAGACATGCAGCCAGAAAGGTGTATTTAGCAGCACCAGTAGTAGGTTTATTAAGCTTAGTAACTGTTTCACTTTTCATTCCAATTTTTAATTTCAGCATATTTGATAAACCTGTTGCTGATTTAATAGTTATAATATATTTATTAACTATTCCAGGGGTTGCATTGATAATAGGGGGATCTGCTTCAGGTTCTCCATATGCAGGAGTAGGTATATCAAGAGAAATGGTTGCAATACTTTCATATGAGTTACCACTCGTTATAGTTCTTTTAACTATCGGAAGAAAAGTAGGTATGGCTCTTGATGGAAATATAACTTTTTCTTTAAAGGCAATTGTAGACTATCAAGCTCAATATGGGCCAATGATAGCACAATGGAGCATGATTCCAGCAGCTATAGCTTTATTACTGGTAATACCTTGTAAAGTAGGAAGTTTACCCTTTGATATAGCTGAAGCTGAAATTGAAATATGTGAAGGACCATTAGTTGAATATAGTGGACCTCCATTGGGAATATTTAAATTAAACCATGCAATTAAGATGTTTATTATGACGTCATTGTTCGTTACGCTATTCTTAAGCGGTGCTGGAACAAATTTTGTTGCTTTAAATGTTTTAATACAATTTGCTTTAGCAGTTGTTGTAACATTTATTTCAATATCAGTTCTTAAAGCTATTACCGCAAGATTAAGAGTTGAACAAACTTTTAAGTTCTATTGGACTTACCCAACAGCTCTTGCCTTACTAAGTCTTGTGCTTGTATGGCTAGGACTGTAATAGGAGGTGCAGATTTTAATGTTCAAAAAGTTAATCGAAAAAGGTATTGAAAAGTCACCATGGCTGTTACACATAAATACAGGTTCATGTAACGGATGTGATATTGAATTAGTTTCAGTTATTACACCAAGATATGATGCTGAGAGAATGGGTTTTAAACTTGCAGGAACTCCAAGACATGCTGATATTGTAGTGGTATCAGGTCCAATAACTTCACAATCTAAGGAAAGACTTGTAAGAACTTTAGCACAGGTTCCAGATCCTAAGGTTGTTGTTTCAATTGGTTCTTGCCCACGTTCATGTAATGTCTTCCACGGAAGCTATTCTGTTGAAGGTCCACTTGATAGATATTGTGATGTTGACGTTTCTATTGCTGGATGTCCTCCAAAGCCAGAAGCTATTATAGATGGATTGGCAAAGGCTGTAGAAATATTAAAGACAAAAAGGAGGGGTAAATAATGAAATTTCCTTTCCTTAAAGAAGCAATTACGTCTTTAACAAAAAAGCCAAGTACTGAACTTTATCCTTTAGTTAAAAAGGAAGCTCCAGAGGGCTATAGGGGAAGAATAAAGTTTCATGCAGATAAGTGCATAAACTGCGGAATGTGTATTAGAGTTTGTGCTCCTGATGCTATAACAAGAACAATTGAGAAGACTGAAGAAGGAGATAAAATTACTTTCCAATTCTACCTTGGACAATGTACTTTCTGTCAGATGTGTGCTGATTTCTGTGCTAAAAAGGCAATTGAACTAACAAAGGATTATTCTATGGTTGGAACTGATGAAGAAGATTTTATGGTTAGAGGCACGTTTATAAAGAAGCTACCTCCAAAACCACCAGTACCACCTGCAGGCGCAGCTCCTGCTGCAGCAAAGGCTCCTGCGGCAGCACCAGCTGCTACAGAAAAGCCAGCAGAAAAGGCTGAGGATAAAAAAGAAGAAAAGTAAAATAAATAAAAGGGCTGTCGCCTTAGCATGTAACACTTGCTGAGGTGATAGCCCTTTTTCGTAGGCTTATTATAAATAATCTATGTCAATAATCAGAAAGGCTGAGCACTAATTTCTTAGTGCTACAGCTATGTTTTTTAAGCCATATAAAGTTTTTCATAGTATTCCTTTAACATTCTTTCGATGCTGAAGGCATCTTTTGTTGATTTAATACTTTCCTGCATCATTTCAATCCATTTACTTCTGTTATTGTAATAAGTAGGTATAACCTCTTCTAACAACACTTTATACAAGGATTTTAAATCATGGGCATCCTGCTCTTTAGTATCTTTACTTTCAAAGCCATCTCCGATTTGCCATCCATTTATACCATGGTTACATGCTTCAGGCCACCAACCATCTAGTATACTTAAATTGAGGACACCGTTCATAGCAGCTTTCATTCCAGAAGTACCACTTGCCTCAAGAGGTTTTCTAGGATTGTTAAGCCAAATGTCTGCACCCCTGGTTAGCATCATTCCTATCTCCATATCATAGTTCTCAAGGAAAACTACTGAATTTGGATATTCCTTTGACATTTTTACCAAGTTTGAAACAATATTTTTACCTGTGTCATCTAGAGGATGAGCTTTACCTGAAAATACTATTTGTAATTTTTTATTTTCAAGTAGGGGACGTATAATACTTTCATCACTGAATATAAAATCGCTTCGCTTATATGGAGCAGCTCTTCTAGAGAAGCCTATTAATAAAACATCTGGATCCAGTTCAACTCCATTTCGTTCTTTGATAAATTTAATTAAGTTTTTCTTATTTTCCATATGGGCTGACCATAGTTTTTCAGGATTATTGTAATCGGCTAAAATATTAGCATCTACCCATGTCGGTTTATGTATTGCATTTGTAATTGGGATTATTGGAGCAGGGTAGTCTACATGGCTCCACATAGCATTTGCTGTTTCTGCATGAAGTTTTGCTACTGCATTTGCTTTCTTACATACTCTTAATGCTGCAACTGTCATATTAAATGGAGCTCCGCCGATATAAACCATTTGTTCAAGTGTTAATCCATTAAAAGCTCCCATATACTGAAGTCTATCTAATGGATGTTCTTCATTACCCTGCTTAATTGGCGTATGAGTTGTGAAAACAACTTGTTTTCTTGTTAACTCCAATGCTTTTTCAAAGGATTCTCCCTCTGACATTTTTTCTCTTATAAGTTCTAAAGCAGCAAAAACTGCATGTCCTTCATTGAAATGATATACATCTATATCAATGCCAAGCTTTCTTAAAGCTCGAACGCCACCTATTCCTAGTACCATTTCTTGAGCAATTCTTTCTTCTCCAAACCATCCATAAAGTTGGCCAGTAATCCATGTATCTTCATTTTCTGGTATATCTGTATCTAGCATATATATAGTTGCATTGTTGAATTTTTCAACTTTCCATACTTTACAAACTACATCTCTCTGACGGATTTTTACAGTTACCTTAACTCCTGTATCTTCTAAGAAATCGTATTCATAATTGTGATAGCTATCGTAAGGTTTTCCATCTTTACCAATCATCTGATCTGTGTAACCTTGTTTCCATTTGATACCTATTCCTATTATCGGTAAATCAAGATCCTTTGCTCCTTTCATATGATCTCCAGCTAGTATTCCAAGGCCTCCTGCATATTGTTTAAATTCAGATTGAAGACCATATTCCATACAAAAATAAGCTACTCTTGGATATTTCATATTATTCCCCATAGGAACCCTCCTCATTAAGATTGTTAATTCAAATTATAAGATAAATCAGAAAATAGTGCAACCGTTTGCACAAAAAATTGTTCTCATGTATAATTAAATTAATATCAGAATTTAGATATTTTTCTTTAGTAGATTCTGACTATTTTTGTTGATTTTTGTATGATATGATTGAAAGTAAGCCTGTAATTATTTATTATTTTGAATTTATCACGTTGCATTTTATAAAAAATCTTATTTGTGTTTGTGATTTTTGAGAAAATGAGAATTTAATTGAAGGAGTGAGGTATATGACAGTAACGATAAAGGATGTTGCTAAAATGGCTATGGTATCACCCTCCACAGTTTCAAGGGTAATATCTGATGACCCAAGAATCAGTGAAGAGACTAAATTAAAAGTAAATGAAGCAATGAAAGAACTTGGATATCATCCAAATGCAATAGCAAGAAGCTTAGTTAGTAAGTCAACGAATACTATTGGTGTAATAATGCCAAAATCTGCCCACTTGTCCTTAGCAAATCCTTTTTTTCCTGAGGTGCTAAGGGGTATATCGGCAAGTGCAAATGAAAATGGTTTTTATATACTTTTATCCATAGAAGATGACGGCATCGGAAAGGTCAATACAATAGATAAAATAGTTAAAACTGGCATGGTTGATGGTGTAATTATGCTTTACTCAAAATTAGAGGATGAAACTCTAAGAATGCTTATTGATAAAAATTTCCCCTTTGTTATGGTTGGAAAGCCTATAAATGGAACTAAAGTAAGTTATGTTGACAACGATAATATAGGAGCTTCATACGAAGCAACAACCCACTTGATAAACAAAGGCAGAAAATCAATTGCAATAATAACTGGACCATTAAACATGGTAGTTTCTTTAGATAGACTTGAAGGATATAAAAGAGCATTAATGGATAATAGAATTGAATTTAACCCTGATTTGGTTATATCAGCTGAATTTTCTAAAGAAAACGGTTATGGGGCGGTGGAAAATTTAATAAAAATAGGTAAATTACCTGACGCAATCCTGGCTGTAGATGATCTTTTGGCAGTTGGGGCCATGGAAGCTATAAAGGATGCAGGACTTAAAATACCGGATGATATTGGTATATTAAGTTTTAACAATATAACAACTGCTGAATATCTTTCACCTTCATTGACATCAGTAGATATTAACCCATATGAATTGGGAGTTGAGGCTACGGAATTGTTATTTCAGAAACTGCAAAATAAAAAATTGCTTCCACAGGCGAGAATAGTCCCAACGAAACTGATTATTAGAGAATCCTGTTAAAAGATTAAAAGGTGATTAACGATTAATTGTTACAAAGATACAAATATAAGTTATTCTAGATTTTATGTAATTTTAATTATCAAAAAATTTTAAAATATATAAATTATTAAAAAACAGTATTGACATTTATAGTAAATAAAATATATACTTAAATTGAAGATAATGCAAACGTTTGCACTAAGTGCATAATGAAAATCAAGGGGGGTCATTAATGAGAAAGAATTTTAAAAGGATTTTAGGTGTTGTGTTAATCGCACTGCTCATGCTGGGAGTTTTTTCAGGATGTGGTTCAAAATCAACAAATGGAGATGCAGACAAAAAAGTTACATTAAAGGTATGGCATTCTTGGACAGGCGCTGAGGAAGAAGCATTAAAGGAAACAACTACAAAATATACTGAGGCACATCCAAATGTAAATTTTGAATTACTTTATACTCCAAATGATAACTTTAAGGATAAGGTAGTAGCATCACTTCAAACTGGTGATGGACCAGACCTTTTCTTTGGGGCTCATGACTGGGTAGGAGTTTTAGCTACAGGAAATCTAATAGATCCTATTGATGATTATGTAGCTGACGTTAAGGATAATTACATCGAAAGTACTTATAATATTGCATCATTAAATGGAAAACATTATGGTTTCCCATTATCAATGGAAGCTGTAGTACTTATATACAATAAGGACTTAGTAAGTACTCCACCAACAACGATAACTGAAATGATAAATATAGCAAAGGAAAATGTAAAGAAGGGTAAAAGTGGTATTGCAGTTGATTTAAACAATACTTTCTACAATACTTATGGATTCCTGCAAAGTTTTGGTGGTAGCGCTTTAAAAGAAGATGGTGTTACACCTAATTTAGATGCACAAGGATATGTAGATTATTTAAAATTCTTAAATAAGTTAATCAATGTAGATAAAGTTATTCCAAAGCAACTTGACTATGGAACAGCTCAGGCATTATTCCTTGAGGGAAAAGCAGCATTCTGGATTAATGGACCATGGTGTTTTGCTGATATTGAAAAATCAAACATTAATTGGGGAGCTGTAGTTCTTCCAAAGAACGATATAACAGGAAAGGACTCAAGACCTTTCGTTGGTGGAAAGATGGCATTCCTTCCAAAGTCATCACAAAACAAAGAAGTAGCAGCAGATTTTGCAAAGTTCCTGACAAGTGCTGAAATCGAAAAAATGTTTAATGAAAAAGTTGGAACAGTTCCAGCTAATAAAGGCGTTGAGCTAGCAAAGTGGACAGACAAGTTAATCAGTGATGCAGCGACTTTAGGAGTACCAATGCCAGTAGTACCAGAAATGAATCAAGTTTGGCAGCCTGCTAAGGATTCAATCTCAGCTGTAGTTGATTCAGGAAAGTCAGCTGAGCAAGAAGCTAAGAAGCAAATGAAGCCGTTGTTAGTGCTATTAAACAGATGAAGGGTGAATAAGACATTTATTAAGTCTGAGGATTTCCTCGGACTTAATTTTTAAAACTTTTATGAGGATGTGATGTTTTTGCATACTGATGTTAGCAATATAAATGACACTGTACTTACTAAAAAGAATAGAAATTCGTTGTTTTACAGAATGAAAAAAAACAGAATGGCTTATTTATATATATTACCTGCCATGTTAGTAGTGTTCACTGTCTCCATTTTTCCTATAATATATGGAATTGGTTTATCATTCTTTAATGCAAATTTATATACAATGGGAAATGGTACAGTAAAGTTTATCGGGCTGAAAAATTATGTTAAAGCTTTAGGTAGTATAGATGCTGAGTTTTTCGTGGTTCTTTTGAGAACTTTTATTTGGACTATTGTCAATGTTTTTGCACACGTTACCTTAGGTTTAATTATAGCATTGGCATTAAATAGACAAAATTTGAAGTTTAAAGGTATCTATAGGACTTTAATAATTCTTCCATGGGCAGTTCCTCAATTTGTAACTGCACTGGTATGGAAAATGATGTATCATGAGCAGTTTGGATTTTTTAATCAATTTTTAGGGCTATTGGGAATAGAACCGATACATTGGCTGTCTAATGGTAAAATTGCATTTATAGCTGTAATTATTGTTAATATATGGTTAGGGTTCCCCTTTATGACTATGGTTGCTACTGGTGCCCTTCAAAGTATTTCAAGGGAATATTATGAGGCAGCAGATATTGACGGTGCAACAGCAATGCAAAAACTGCGTTATATAACCCTGCCACTATTAAAACCGGCAATGCTTCCTGCAACAATATTAGGAACAATATGGACCTTTACCAATTTTAATGTTATCTATATGGTAACTGGCGGTGGACCATCTAAAGCTACAGAAATAGTATCTACTTATCAGTTTAATGTTTTAACAAGACAAAATGCTTATTCAATGGCAGCAACTTACTCTGTTATTGTTTCTATAATATTGATAATCATTACACTAATAAATATGAAAGTGACAAAGGCATTGTCTGACGAGGGGGTAGAATAAATGAAGGGTAAAACTAAAGAGAGGGTAAGCTATTTCTTTACTCATTTGTTTTTGATTATAGTATGTTTATTAACTTTTATTCCTATCTGGTGGGTTTTATTAACAGCTTTTGATAAAAGAGTTTCTCTTGTTAGTACAGAATTTTTAATTTATCCGAGAAATCCAACGGTAGATAATTTTATCCAGGTTTTAAGCCATCCTAGCTTTGTAACATGGCTTAAAAACAGTTTTATATTTGCAGCAGGAACTACTATATTTTCATTGACTTTAGCAACGCTCTCAGCATATGCTTATTCAAGGTTTGATTTTCCTGGGAAAAAAGCTGGTTTGGCATCCTATGTTATATATATGATGCTTCCAACAACTGCGGCCCTTGTTCCACAGCTTTTGATTGTTAAGTATCTTGGAATTAAAAATTCATATTTAAGCTTAATTTTAATTTGGTCTGCGGCAAATATGGCCTTTGCAGTTTGGAATTTAAAAGGATATTTTGATACAATACCTAAGTCAATTGAAGAAGCAGCGATTATTGATGGAGCAAGTAAGTTTCAGGTCTTTACAATGATAATGCTTCCACTTGCAAAGCCTGCATTGGCTATAACTGCAATATTTATTTTCACTGCACCATGGACAGACTATGCAACTTCTTATCTGTTCTTAACTGATGCATCTAAATATACCCTTGCACAGGGACTATTTGGTTGGGCAGCTGATTTTAAAACTGTTTCATGGGGAGTTTTTTGCGCAGGCTCAATAATAATGGCATTACCATTAACTGTTTTATATCTTGTGTTCCAAAAATACATTATAAATGGATTAACAGTAGGAGGAGTCAAGGGTTAATTCTATAGGAGGTTAGTTAAATTTATGAAACCATACTTAACAAATGCACTAATAGGAAATTCAAAATTACTGGCTGCACTTAATAAAGAAGGTGATATAGTAAGATTGTGGTGGCCTCAGATTACTTATCCACAACATATAGATAAAAGTTTTGGTGGTATATTCATAGATGGTCAAACAGAAAATACTGTATGGTTCAATGATGATGAGTTATTAAGTGAACAGAAATATATTGATGATACAAATATTCTGTTAACAAGGACTGAATCAAAAAAATATAAATTCACAAGTGAATTGATTGACTTTGCAGTACCTGATGGAGATACAATAGTAAGAAAATATAGAATTTACAACATGGATAATAAAGATAAACATTTTAAATTTATATATTATTCTTCTTTTCAAAGTCATGATACTAAATTATTTAGTTCAGCAAATTTTGATTTTACAAATGATTGTATAGTTCACTTTAAACATAGATATGCATTTGCAATAGGCAGCGACGTTGAGATTAGTCAATTTACTACTTCAAAGGCTTTTCAAGACGCATGTGATGGAAATCTGGATGGTGTAGAGGTATCCTTATCTAATAATGGATGTATAATTTTTGATTTAGGATTAATTAACTCAGGGGATTTTAAAGATATTTCTATTTTTATTTCTGCTGGGGACGGTTATGATAGAGCTATTGAAGAACTAAACAGGATTAGAAAAATTGACTATATGCAATTGTTTAATTTAACAAAAGAACATTGGAAATCGCATTTAGAAAATGGCAAAAAGATTAACTTGGAAAACAAACGAATAGAAGAAATATACAAAAGGTCACTATTAGTATTTAAATTATTAACAGATGATACTTATGGTTCTATAGCTGCAGCCCCTGAGGTAGATGAGAAGTTTGAAAAATGCGGGGGATATGGCTACTGTTGGGGAAGAGATGCAGCATTTATAGTAACAGCATTTGATAAATCAGGATATACGGATATGTCAAAAAAGTTTTATAGATGGGCAAAGGAAGCACAACTTAAAAATGGAAGCTGGGAACAAAGATATCATATGGATGGGAGTCTTGCACCGGTATGGGGTCTTCAAATTGATGAAACAGGTGCAATTATTTGGGGAATGTACGAACATTATGATGCTACAAAGGATATAGAATTCATACAAGAGATGTGGCCTGCCATTGAAAAAGGGGCTGACTTCTTAATTGAATTTATTGATAAAGAAACAGGACTTCCCAGACCGTCTATGGATTTATGGGAGGAAAGAAAAGGGGAACATATTTATTCAGCAGCCTCTGTATATGGAGGATTACTTGCAGCAGCTAAGTCAGCCTTGGCTTTAAATAAGGATAAACATTATGAGATTTATTTAAAGGCAGCTGAAGCTTTGAAAAAATCAATATTGGAAATTGGATGGAAAGAGGAAAATAAATCCTTTTTAAGAATTATCAAAAGAGAAATTGATAAAGAAACCTTTGACAAGTTAAAAAATGAGAACAAAAAAGTTTCAGTTGAAACAGGAGTAAAAGGATATAGAAAATACTATCAGTTTGAAGATGATATCATGGATATTAGTCTTTTAGGTATTTCAGAGCCATTTAATGTGATAGATGCATTTGATGATAAAATGAAATCTACTGCAAAGAAGGTTGAAGAGGCTTTATGGGTTAAAGAGGTTGGTGGATTAAAGAGGTACGAGGATGATAACTATATTGGTGGAAATCCATGGATATTAACAACACTTTGGCTAGCTATGTATAAAATACGATTAGAGCAGTACGATGATGCTGTTAGGTTATTGGAATGGGCAACAGAGCATTCTACTGATCTTGGACTTTTGCCAGAACAAGTTGATAAAATTACAGGAGAACCAGCCTGGATTATACCTTTAACTTGGTCACATGCAATGTATGTTTTAACGGTTTTAAAATTAATAGAAAAAGGAAAATTACAGTAGTTAACAAACTGATTGGTTGGGAGGATATAAAATGGCAAAGTTATTGCTGAAAAATATTAATAAAGTTTATGCTGGTGGAGTAAAAGCTGTAGACAATTTTAATCTAGAGGTAGAAGATAGGGAATTTATTGTTTTAGTAGGCCCCTCAGGTTGTGGTAAATCAACAACTTTAAGAATGATTGCTGGGCTTGAAGAGATTTCTTCAGGTGAGTTATATATAGGAGACAGATTAGTTAATGATGTAGCTCCAAAAGACAGGGATATTGCGATGGTTTTTCAAAATTACGCACTGTATCCTCATATGAGTGTTTTTGAAAACATGGCTTTTGGTTTAAAGTTAAAAAAAGTTCCTAAAGATGAAATTGAAAAAAAGGTGAAAGAAGCTGCGGAAATCTTAGGTATTGAACATTTGCTTGATAGAAAACCTAAGGCATTATCAGGTGGACAAAGACAAAGAGTTGCATTAGGACGTGCAATGGTTAGAGAACCTAAAGTATTTTTAATGGATGAACCATTATCTAATCTTGATGCAAAACTTAGAGTTCAGATGAGAACAGAGATTTCGAAGCTTCATCAAAGATTAAAAACGACATTTATATATGTTACACATGACCAAACGGAAGCGATGACAATGGGAACAAGAATTGTAGTTATGAAGGATGGGGTAATTCAACAAGTAGATACACCTAAAAATTTGTATGATAATCCTGTAAATATGTTTGTTGCTGGTTTTATTGGAAGTCCTCAGATTAACTTTATAGATGTTACTGTTGTAGAGGATGAAGGAAATCTTGTGTTATTGATGAAAAACGGAACAAAGCTTAAGGTTTCAGATAAACACCAAAGGGCATTAAGGGAAGGGAAATATTTAAATAAAACTGTTGTTTTGGGGATAAGACCAGAACATTTGCATGATGCCAGTATAGATGCTCTTTCAAGTAACTTCAATTCAATTAAAACCAAGGTAGAAGTTACAGAGTTAATGGGAGCAGAGATATATTTACATGTAAAAATAGACACAGCTCCTTCAATTGCCAGAGTAAATTCAAAGACAGAAACAAAATTGTTTGATGATGTGACTCTTCATTTTCATTATGATAAGATGCTTTTATTTGATAAGGATACAGAAAGAGCTATTTCATTTTAAACGTTAGTATACATATCATATATGTATTAGGCTGTTGGAAAAGTAATATATTGATTAGCCCCATGAAGGATTTCTTGGGCAGACCTTCATTTCGTAAGCAATTTTAAGCTTTTTAAAGTCCAAAACCTAAGAATTGCTAGAGCTCATGAAATATGCCTTTTTGAAATCCTTTCAAGGGGCTTTTTCATACTTTAACTAACAAGTGAGTTTGTCAACAATCTGACTATTGGGTAATCCAATAGTTTTTTTGTTTTGAAAGATATTTATTGCAAAATTTTTATTAAAAGTATTATTTAAAACGCTTTGATTCGAATATTATATATTAAGGCAAAGGAGGGGATATGATGTCACATATTATGGAATTAAAAGCTGAAGATTTAGAGATAAAATTTGATATTTTACCTAACTTCGAAAATACTTCAGAGATAGCACCCTTTAAAGAAATGATTGGCCAGGATAGGGCTATGGAAGCCATAGAATTAGGATTAGCAATAGATAGTTATGGATATAATATTTTTGTTTCTGGGAAAAGTGGCACGGGTAAAAAGAGCTATATAATGGGAAAACTAAAAGAATATGCAGCAAAAATGAACACACCTGAAGATTGGTGTTATGTTTATAATTTTAAAGATGCTAATAAGCCAATTGCATTAAGGTTAAATCCAGGTACTGCTGAAGAATTTAAAAATGATATAGAAATGTTAGTGGAGAGTTTATTTGAAGATGTACCTAAATATTTTGCAGGAGATAAATATGAAAGAGAACGCAGTGATGTAATAGATAGATATCAAAAGGAATTATTAGACTCTGTAGAAGTTCTTTACGATGAGGCAAAGAAAAAAGGATTTAATGTAAAGAGTACAAACGATGGTTTTGCATTTATTCCTTTAAAAGACGATGAGGAAATGACCGAAAAGGATTATAATGAACTTTCAAGTGAAGAAAAAGAGGAAATAAATTCGAGGGTTTCAGAGTTAAAGATATTAGCACTGGAAGTTATCAGGAAAACTAAATTGATTAAAAAAGACATGAATAAAAAATTAGATGATATGGATAAGGGGCTTGCAGGTTATGTAATTAACAGGAAAATAAAAAAATTGAAAGATAAATATAGCTACAACTCTAAAATATCAGAATATATAGATGATTTTAAAATGGATTTAATTGAAAATATAGAAGCTTTTATGGACTATGAGGAACCAGAAGAAAGATATGATGAGAATTTTTATAAGAGATATTCAGTTAACATATTAATTAACAATAAAGAGTTAACCGGAGCACCAGTAGTTTACGAAGATACACCTGAATACCATAAACTTATTGGAATAATTGAATATGAAAATAAACAGGGAACTTTAGTAACTGATTTTACGATGATACAACCAGGAAGTCTGCACAGGGCAAATGGAGGATTTATTGTTATTGATGTCATGCAGTTGCTTCTAAGTTATCAAGGTTGGGAAGCATTGAAAAAATGTTTAAAATGTAAAAAAATTTTTATAGAAAATTTGAAAAATCAGTTTGATATAATTCCACTTGTAGCCCTAAAACCTGAGGAAATACCACTCACTGTAAAAATAGTTTTATTAGGGAGCCCAGAGCTATATTATCTGTTATATGAACATGATGATGAATTTAAGGAACTATTCAAAATAAAGGCAGATTTTGAAAATGATTTTAAAAACGATAATAATGTGATAATGAAAACCCTGGGGTTTGTAAGTAATTATTGTACGGAAAATTCCATTAATCATATCACCAGAGATGGTTTTATTGAAATTTTAAAATATTCTTTGAGACTTGCAGAAAATAAAAATTATTTTACTGCAAATATGGATAAAATAGTTGACATAATAAATCAGGCAAATTGCTTTTCAAAAAATAACGGTGAAAGTGTCATTGATAAAAGGCATATTAAGGCAAGTCTCATTGCTTTAAATAAAAGACATAGTTTATATAGGGATTATATGCTGAATATGTATAAAGAGGGAAAATATTTAGTTAATGTAAGTGGATACAGAATAGGAGAGATTAATGCATTATCAGTTATTGATTATGGTGATTTTGTTTTTGGCAAGCAAAACAGGATTACGGCTGTCACTTATGCTGGAAAAGAAGGAGTAGTTAATATTGAAAGAGAAACTAATATGAGTGGAAACATTCATGACAAAGGTGTTATGATATTATCGGGTTATATGTATGAGAATTATGCACAAAGCAGCCCAATTGCATTTAATGCTAGTATCTGTTTCGAACAGCTTTATGGAGGAATAGATGGTGATAGTGCCTCAGCTGCTGAGTTAATAGCTTTAATGTCAAGCCTTGGTGATATAGAAATTAAGCAAAGTATAGCTGTTACTGGTTCAATTAATCAAAGGGGTGAAATTCAACCTGTTGGGGGTATAAATGAAAAGGTAGAAGGTTTTTATGATATATGTAAAATTTATGGTTTGGATGGCACCCATGGAGTGATTATACCTTATTCTAATAGAGATGAATTAATAATAAAAGACGAAATTATTGATGCTGTAAGAAATGGAAAATTTCATATTTATACCGTTGAAAGAATTGAAGATTGTTTCGAGATATTGTGTAATCCTAATCTGATGAAAGCATCAAAAAAAGATATTATGGAGATTATAAATGAAAAAATAAATCAAAAACTCGAAAAATATAAAGGTGGTAACCCTTCAAAAAAGAAGAACAGGGACATATAAGTGTTGTTTTGAGCCAATGAATAACATCTCCCTTCAAAGGAAATACTATTCTCAGAGTAAACTTTGAAGGGAGATGTTTTCTTATGCCAAGGATTGCACGTCAGAAAAAAGAAGATGCCATTTTTCATGTAATGGCAAGGAGTATAAGTGAAGTTGATTTGTTTAAAGATGATGAGGATAAGCTTAACTATTTATCCTTAGTTAAAAAATATCAAAAAACCTATGAATTCAGAGTATATGGCTACTGCCTTATGGATAACCATCTACATCTGATAATAGATGCCAACGGAGCTGATATTTCAAGGATTATGCACAGCATAAATTTCTCCTATGCC
>NZ_AZQP01000021.1 GCF_000601455.1 Fervidicella metallireducens AeB | reverse complement strand
CCACTTTTCCTTTGAAAATATTATAATAACTGCCATTAAAATTGTACCTAAAACTACACATATATCTGCAACATTAAAAACTGGCCAATCAAAAATATCCTTTATATAAAAGTGAATAAAATCAACAACATAACCCCTGAAAATTCTATCAATTAAATTTCCTATGGCTCCACCAATTATTAAAATTAAGCTTAACTTAAAGTAATTACTTATGTTTTATTCTTTACTAAATAATAAATCATTAAAATTATTACCACTGAAGTAATTCCAATTAAATAAAATTTTTTCCCTCTGAAAATACCAAAGGCAGCACCCCTGTTTTCTACATAAGTAAATGAAAGTATTCCATTTATAATTTCTATTGAGTTTATTGGAGCTAACTTCATCATAGCTACATACTTAGATATTTGATCTAAAAGAATTATTAAAATTATGAACAAAAATTCCAAGCTATTCACCTCTTTTACTACATTTTTACTATCTAAATCATAAAACAAGACTTGCACTGTTGCAAGTCTTTTATTTTTACTTAAATTGTTTTTTATATTGCTGGTTGCTGACATTATCAATAGCTTCTACTGTTCCACTTATCAAATTGTCATCGTAGTTGTGTGGGCTTCCATTTACCCAATTAAAAGAATCTACTGCTTGTATGGTATCTTCTCCATCATATCCGTTATATTCTTTATCAATATCTTTAAAGCTTCTTCCAAAGGGATATGTAAGCACTCTTTCTTCCACTGGTCTATCGTTATTATACGTATTATAGTCAGGTTTTTTGTTTTCACAATTAATACATGTGTTACAATATGGAAGAAACTCTAACCTTTCAATATCTATATCATTCCCACACAATTCACATTTTCCGTAATTCCCATTCTTTATTCTTTCTAGTGCATCATCAATCTGATGTAAAATGTTTTTTTCATTGTCATATAAAGCAAAATTTTCTTCTTTATTTGTAACTTCAGTAGCCATATCAGCATGGTGGTTGTCGATACTGGAAAGTTCTGATGTATTATCCTTTTCATTTGAATTCAGTCCATGCTCCTTCATTTTTATTATTGTATCTGTTACTTTTTCCTTCTCATGTAAAAGCTTATTTTCAAAATATTGAAGTTTATTACGTTCCATAATTTCACTCCTATCTTATGTTTAACTGTACTAACTTTACAACCTCAGTTATAATGCCACCTATAATAGGTAAATTTAATATTACAAGTCTTTGTAAAAAATACAAAACTACAGCTCCTAGTATTGCAAACCCTACTGCTGCTCCAAAGCCCCTTGCTAAACCTGCAAAGAAATTAAGGGTAATCATTCGTCCAGGGTTTAACATTAAATCCACATATTCTCCCAATCTAGCTTTTTGAAGCTGAATAGCTACTTTTTCCATCTGTTCTTCGTATATCTCGTAATCATTGTTCATTAATACCCCTCCTAATATATTGTGCCTAGTTATATACAAAAATATTTAAGATGTTTTGGGGATTAAATTTTTTATATATAATAAAAAATGGCTATCGCATCAGCAGTTAAAAAATACAAATGCAACAGCCACTTTAAGTTTTTATTAATCTTTAAAACGAAATCTTTATTTTAACTCAGTATTTATAATATTGTATAGTTTAAGTACTTGATGGTAAACATTTTCAAATTCTTTAAAGTTTAATGATTGAAATCCATCTGAAACTGCTTTATCCGGTTCTGGATGAATCTCCAAGATCAATCCATCGGCACCTGCCGATATTGAAGCTAAACTCATAGATTTAACAAGTTCTCTTCTTCCTGTTCCATGACTTGGATCTACTATAATTTTTAAACCCGTTTTTTGTTTTACCACAGGCACACAATTTAAATCCAGAGTATTTCGTGTATAAGTCTCAAATGTTCTAATACCACGCTCACAAAGAATAATATCGTCGTTTCCTTCTAAGGCTATGTATTCAGCTGCATTTAACCATTCCTCAATTGTAGCTGCCATTCCCCTTTTCAACAAAACTTTTTTCTTTGTCTTTCCTACTTCCTTTAATAAAGTATAGTTATACATATTTCTAGAACCTATCTGAATAATATCAATTACATCTAATGCAGAGTCTAAATCTCTTGCGTCCATAATTTCTGAAACTATTTTCAGTCCATACTTTTCTCTTATTTCCTTTAATATATCTATTCCTTCTTCCTTAAGTCCCTGAAAGCTGTAAGGAGAAGTTCTTGGCTTAAAAGCTCCGCCCCTTAAATATTTAACTCCAAGATTAGTCAGAAAAGCTGCTGTCATGTCCATTAATTGGAAATTTTCTACACTGCAAGGACCTGCAATTATAATAGGGTCTACATTGGATTTTTTTATAGTATCTTTTTTAGTTATTTTCTTTAGTTTCACCAGTTTATCACCTACATACAATTAATCATGTTTTTTAATATTCCAATTGAATTACTAATCGCTATATTCTGGAATGTTTGATAATCCATCTGTGCACTTCCATCAGCTTTATCTGATATCGATCTAATTACCACAAAAGGTATATTATTCATAAAACATGCATGCCCGATAGCTGCACCCTCCATTTCAACTGCAAATGCATCAAACTTCTCCCTGAAAAATGTTATTTTTTCATGATTAGCAATAAATTGATCTCCTGATATTATTCTTCCTTTAAACACCTTAAACTTATCCATTTTTTCTGCTGCATTTATTGCTATTTCAACAAGCCTTTCATCTGCCTTAAAAGAGAAGCTTTCCAATCTTGGTACTTGACCTATGTCATAGCCAAAGGCAGTTGCATCAACATCATGATGTACTAAATCTGTTGAAATAACAACGTCTCCAGGATTAATGTTAATATTTACACCACCAGCAATACCTGTATTAATTACCATATCCACATTAAAGTCATCTATTAAGATTTGTGTACAAATTGCAGCATTGACCTTTCCAATTCCGCTTCTAACCACAACTACTTCTTTACCTAAAAATTTACCCATATAGAATTCAAGACCTGCTTTTTTCTCTATCCTATCAACTGCCATTTCCTCTTTTATAGCTTGAACCTCTTCTTCCATTGCGCCTATTATACCAATAACCATTATATCAAAGCCTCCCCTTTAACTCATTTAGACACTCAATTATCTGATCGTTTGTTATATCCGTTGTAATTATAGCATGACCGACTTTGTCAGGCAAAGCAAATTTTATGTTATTTGATATTTTTTTCTTATCCTTTTGCATTATACCAATAATTTCTCCATAATTAATATTTTTATTAAAATAAGGGAGTTTAAAGAATTCTATTAGTTTTCTTAGACTTTCAAGTTCTTCCCATTTTAAATAACCTATTTTGTAAGATAAATATGATTCTAGATACATACCAATTGAAACAGCTTCACCATGTGATAACTGAAAATAGCTTAAACTTTCAATTGCATGACCTATTGTATGACCAAAATTTAAAATCTGTCTTAAATTTAAATCCAATTCATCTCTCTCGACTATGCTTCCCTTAATAGCTGCACTTTTATTAACAATATAAAGCAATTCTTTTGTTTTTCGTTCCTTTATATTAGACTTGTTTTTAAGGATAAATGAAAATAAACTTTCATCACACGCATATCCATATTTAATAATTTCAGATATACCACTTTTAAATTCTCTTTCATTCAATGTTTTCAGGAAATTTATATCTATATATACAAATTTCGGCTGATAGAAGGTACCTATTATATTTTTCAGTCCTTTATAATTAAACCCATTTTTACCACCTATACTACTGTCACATTGAGCCATAAGGGTTGTTGGAACCTGAATAATATTAATTCCTCGCATAAATGTTGAAGCTACAAATCCAGATATATCACCAACAACACCACCTCCTATGGCAGCAATATGTGTTTCCCTGTTGACATTAGCTTTTAACAGCTCATTATAGATACTCACTACAGTATCTAGGGATTTACTCTCTTCCCCAGGCTTTAATATTTTGATTCCAATTGCTCTATCTTTTAATTCATCTATAAACTTTTTATGATTGTTATATACATTTTCGTCGGTAATTATAAAAATGTTTTTTATGCTTTTATCTTCCAATAACAACTTAAAATCAAGACTACAATTACTTATATAAACACTGTATGGCTTTGTTGCATTTACTTTAATTTCATCCATCAATATCCCTTCTCTAAGCAATATGGATAGCATTATATGCTATCCATATTAATTTTGTTATTTTAAATTCTCTACACATTTTGCACATATGGTTGGATGTTCATTATCCATTCCAACAGTCTCACTAAATGTCCAACATCTTTCACATTTTTCTCCCGGTGCTTGTGTCACTACTACTTTAAGCTCTTTATTCATTTCTGAAGCATAAGCATCATTTGGTGCCGAAAGAGTTCCCTTTATAAGTTCAAGCTTTGAAACTATAAATATTGTTTCTAAATAACTTCTGACACTTGTTAAATAGTCGAAAGTCTCTCCATCTGCGTATATTTCTATTTTTGCATTTAACGAACTTCCAATTATTTTATTTGCCCTTGCAGCTTCTAGTGCCTTTGAAACCTCAGCTCTTATATCTATCATTTTATCCCATTTTGCTTCTAATGCTTCGTCTACATATTTATCTATATATTCAGGCCAAGGGGCAAGCAATACACTTTCAAGGGAATCACCTTTGCCATGAGGCATATGTTTCCATATTTCTTCTGATGAGAATGACAATACAGGCGCTATCATTTTAACTAATGCATTTAAAGTTTCATACATAACTGTCTGTGCAGCTCTTCTTTCCTTTGAAGTAGCTTTTGAAGTATACAATCTATCCTTTATTATATCCAGATAAAAGTTACTCATATCTATTACACAGAAATTATGAATATCATGATAAAGAACATGAAATTGATAATTTTCATAAGCCTCAGTTACATCCTTAATTAAGTGTTGCAGCTTAAGTAATGCCCATTTATCAAGTTCATTCATATCCTCATAATTTACCATATCTGTATCTGGGTTAAAATCATAAAGATTTCCAATCATATATCTTCCAGTATTTCTTATTTTTCTGTAAACCTCTGATAACTGTTTTAAAATATCTTTTGAAATTCGAACATCAGTCTTATAATCAGAAGAAGAAACCCATAGTCTTAAAATATCAGCACCATATTCCTTTATTACTTCAAGTGGGTCAATTCCATTACCAAGTGATTTTGACATCTTTCTTCCTTCACCGTCAACAACCATTCCATGGGTAATAACTGTTTTATATGGTGCAGCTCCCCTGGCTGCAACAGCAGTTAAAAGGGATGATTGGAACCATCCTCTATATTGATCATTTCCTTCAAGATATAAATCTGATGGCCAAGTTAATTCTTTTCTCGTTTCAAGTACACCTGCATGACTTGAACCTGAATCAAACCATACATCCATTATGTCACTTTCTTTTCTAAAGTCAGTACAGCCACATGAACATTTTGTTCCTTCAGGCAACAGTTCCTTTGCTGATAATTCATACCATGCATCAGCACCCTTAATTCTAAAAATATCAGCAACCTTCTTTATTGTTTCACTATTTATTATTTCCTTTCCACATTCTTGACAATAAAATATAGGAATTGGAACCCCCCATGTTCTTTGTCTTGAAATGCACCAGTCTCCTCTATCTGCAACCATATTTGCAATTCTTTCTTCACCCCATTCAGGTAACCACTTAACAGTTTTGATTGCTTCTAATGCAGCTTCCTTAAATCCATTAATTGAAGCAAACCATTGCTCAGTTGCCCTGAATATTATTGGTTGTTTACATCTCCAACAATGTGGATAGGAGTGAACTATCTTTTCCTGTGCTAATAAGGCTCCGCTTTCTATCAGGTCTTCAAGAATAACTTTATTTCCTTCTTTATATGTTAAACCTTGATATTTTCCAGCCTGTTCTGTGAATCTACCTCTGGCATCTACAGGATTTAGAACTTCTAATCCGTATTTTTGTCCTATCATAAAGTCCTCTTGACCATGTCCTGGGGCTGTATGCACACAACCAGTTCCTGAATCAAGGGTTACATGCTCTCCATTTATTACTAAAGAATCTCTGTCATAAAATGCATGTTTACAAGTTTGTCCTTCAAGCTCACTACCCTTGAAAGTAGCTAATATTACCTCATTTTCAAGTCCAGCTGCCTTCTTTACGCTCTCAAGCAGTTCCTTTGCAACTATATAAACCTCGTCTTTAAATTGTGCAAGCACATATTCAAAATCTGCACCTAAACATATTGCTAAGTTAGCTGGCAGAGTCCATGTGGTTGTAGTCCATATAACATAGAATACTTTTTCTTTATCGATGTTTAGATTGTCAAACAAACCTTTATCATCTTTCAATCTGAATTTTACATAAATAGAATTTGATTCTTTATCTGCATACTCTATCTCCGCCTCAGCTAACGCAGTTTCACATGAAGTACACCAGTATACAGGTTTTAATCCCTTATATATATATCCTTCTTCGGCCATTTTACCGAATACCTCTATTTGTTTAGCTTCAAATTCTGGGTGAAGTGTAAGATATGGGTTCTCCCAATCTCCAATTACTCCAAGTCTTTTAAACTGCTCTTTCTGTCTTTCCACCTGGCTTAAAGCATATTCTTTACACATCTTTCTAAATTCAACAGGTGATACTTCGTTTTTGTTAACACCTAATTTTTTTATGGCTTGAAGTTCAATTGGCAGCCCATGTGTATCCCAACCTGGAACATATGGTGTGTAGTATCCTCTCATTGTTTTATATTTATTAATAATATCCTTTAATACCTTGTTTAAAGTATGTCCTAAATGTATATCCCCGTTGGCATATGGAGGTCCATCATGCAATACGAATGTAGGCCTTCCAGTATTTTTTTCCAGTGTTTTTTCATAAATATTCTTTTCATCCCACTCCTTTAATATGTTAGGTTCCTTCTGTGGTAAATTTGCTCTCATAGCAAAATCTGTTTGTGGTAAATTCAATGTTTTTCCGTAATCCATCTATCCATACCTCCTGTAATAATATTTTGCAAATAAAAAAGCAGACCTTCCCCCTGGGGCGAAGAAATCTGCTCGCGGTACCACCCAAATTTATAACTTTAATGATAACGGCCATTGGAGAAGGCCGGCACAGCTTACTAAATTCAGCCTGCAACTCAAGGGTGATTTTCAATAGATAATTATTTATGGGCTTTCACCTTTCCCCACTCTCTGTAAAACATACATCTATCTACTCTTCCCTGTCAATGTTTTTAATCTTTAAATATTTATCCATAAATATACTATAAATACAATTACATGTCAACTATTATTGCTTCTCTATACCTAAATCAGTTGCAGATTTTTCAATGGAATCCATTTGAGCTTGCAGTAAGCCAACAAACCTGGATTTAAACATATTAAACTGTTGTTTTAGTATTTCATATTCTTTATTTATTTCTGCAACTCTGTCTTCAGCTTTTTTTATTATCCCTGCGGCTGTTTCCTGTGCATCTTTTATTATAAGTTCAGCTTCCTTTTTTGAAGATTCTTTTGCCTGTTCTGCAGCTGATTGAGCCAATAATAAAGTACTTTGAAGGGTGCTTTCCATATTGGAATAATGTTCAAGTTTTTCATTTAATGCAGCTGCTTTTTCTTTGTTCGTTATATTTTCTTTATAAAGTTTTTCATATTCCTCAACGATCTGCTCTAAAAATTCGTCTACTTCATCTATGTCATACCCTCTAAAAACCTTTTTAAAATCCTTGTTACTTATTTCATTTGGTGTTATAGCCATTTTACCCCTCCTATATGTATTTTTTAATTTGATAAACTAATCTTCCACTTTTTGAAGTCTTTATAAAGCTATGGACTATAAATCTTCCAAATCCTCTTATTGATATTATGTCACCTTCAGATACCTTAAAAGAAGTGTCCTCTATAACGCAATGATTGAGCTTTACATCTCCACTTTTAACCTTACTAGCTGCAAGACTTCTTGACAAACCAGTAATCTCCGACACAAAACAATCTAATCTAGTTGAAGCAACATTAACATTGGTGATCTTAAATTCCTGTACTCTCTCCCTAGCTTCATGTACAGGTATTTTATTTACTTTAACTCCTGTATGTTTAATTTTATTTAAATTTAAGCATACATAATCACTGATTTCTCTACTGATCCAAATTTCAGCTCCATCACTATATACATTTATATCTCCAATTTTTTCCTTTTTTATTCCTAATGATAATAAAGTTCCGAAATAATCTTTATGCTCCAATTTTTCAAACTTCATATTTGCAGTTATCTTAATTACCTCTAAAGGAATATCTCCTTCATATTTGTAACTACTAATAACTGCCATCGCTCTTTCAAAGCATCCCTTGCTACCGAAAAAATTCACACACAAATCTTCAGACTCACACATCTTACTAAGTAATATCTGTTCATCTGGTCCTAAAAAACTGGTGAAAACTGGTTGCCAGCTTTCCTTTGCCCTTTTAATTTTGCCATATAACTGCTTTGTTTTCTCATTTTGTTCTTCGTTTTTTGTTATATACAAATTCATATTTATCTATCCTATCTAAATAAATCTTCTAAAGAATTCAAGAATAAGAAATGCTATCATTGGCGATAGATCAACTGGCAAATTCGGAAAGATCTTGTTTTGCAATTTATAACAGGGATATAGTATCGGATTAACTATTTTTCCTATTGATTCTATTATCCAATGATTTCTAAAATCCGCAAACCAAGATGATAAAACATAAATAAAAATCAATGTTTCAAATAATGATATAAACTTACTTAATAATACCGATAAAGTATATCCCAAGGTTATTCCCCCTTATCAGTTTAGAAATTCAAAAAACCACCATTATTTATCTGTTGCCTTAATTCATTAGATATTTCTACATTATCAGGTGCTATTAGATAAATTGACTTTCCTACCTCTTGGATCACACCATTTAAAGCATAACATGCACCACTAATGCTATCCAGCATTCTCTGGGATAATTTTGCTTCAACTTCAACTATATTCATCACAACAATTCTTCTTGATTTTATACAGTCAATTATTTCCATGACATCCTGCATCTCCGTTGGTTTTTTTAAAACCACCTTAGCCTGTGAATTTGTTTTAATGCTTACTATTTTATTTTTACGAGTGTTCAAAAGCTCTGGTTCTTCAAAATCAGACTCTTCTTCAATAATTTCCTGTCTTTCAATAATTTCATCATCTTCTTCATCTACTAAACCCATAGCACCGAAGACTTTGTTTAATGGTTTCATCAATTTATTTGACATAATTAAACCTCCTTACTATAATTCCTTGAACCAAAAATTCCTGTTCCAACTCTAATAATATTAGCTCCCTCTTCAATGGCTATTTCATAATCTGAAGACATTCCCATTGAAAGGTACTTAATATCAAAGTTACTATAATTATTAACCTTTATTTTATCGAATATTTCCTTCATTCGTTTGAAATATTCTCTCGTCTTATCCTTATTATCGGTTGCAGGAGGAATTGTCATTATACCTGACACTAAAATATTTGAAAACACACTTAATCCCTCCATAAATGAGTAGATATCTTCCTCAAATATCCCCGACTTACTTTCTTCTTTACCTATATTGATTTGTATAAGTACTGGCATTACTTTTTTGATTTTCTCAGCACGTTTATTAATTTCTGCTGCAAGTTCAATACTATCCAGTGAATGTATCATCTCCACTTTATCTATAATATATTTAACCTTATTGCGCTGCAAATGACCTATCAGATGCCATTTTGCATCAGGAACCTTATCATATTTTTCTAATAGCTCTTGAACTTTGTTTTCACCAAAAACATTAACTCCACATTTTTGTGCCTCAAAAACAGCCTCTACTGGATGGGTCTTACTAACTGCAATAAGCATAATATCATCTCTTTTTCTTCCAGATCTTATTGCAGCATTTTCAATATTTTTGAAAACTTCATTTAAATTTCGTGATATATTCATGATACCACCTCTTTATCTAACTTTTTTTCCCGTTTTTAAACCATCAGGATTTATAATAACTTTATCAAATTCTAAAATTTTCTTTCTAGCCTTCAAATTAGGCTTATAACGGCTATGTCATTTCCCTGATAAATAATATCTACTTTTCTAAATTCAGCATATCCATTTTTCTTTATAAAAACACCTTTACTTCCGTCCTCTTCACATACAGCCTCTATTGGCACAATTAAGCCTTATGCCTAGATTTTATTATATACCCAGAAAATGTTCTATGCAAATTCAAAATATCAAAATCACTTCTAAGTTTAAAAACAATAAAATCACCATCTGTATTTTTAACTTTTCTAAAAACTTCAGCCATATAAATTTTTTCATTAACTGATATTTCTTTTACCATACCCCTTTTAAAATATCCACTATCCTCAGGCATCACCTTTACACAAATGTACCATGTACTATTATTTACTATCTTTATGCCTTCACTTAATTCATTATTTTTCATCTTTTTTATTTCTTCTTCTGAAATTTCAGCAATATTGGTTAAATTATATTTATTCTCAAAACCATCAATTTGATAAAGTATCATTCCTGCCTCTGGAGAATTAATGCCATTTGAAATTTCTTTATCTTTTGCTATCCTCTCACCATTTTTATATCTAAGTTTAAAGCCATCTAATTTACCATTATAAACAACGTATTCTTGAGTAAAATAAAAACCATCTATTTGTATCTTTTCCTCATATGTAGAATATCTGACCTCTTCTGTTTTTACATGCTTACCTGCAAAGTTTATAGAAAAGATTAAAAATATTAGTACAAATATTGGAAAGAAACCTCTATATATAAATTTATTTTTCTTCATGATTCACCTCCATCGCTTTACAGAATATATTCTTCAAATATTGCTAATATCCTTCAATTTTTTATCCGCTAATGTCAAAATTTCTTTTTTACTACTTGTGCTTAATTAATTATTTAATTTGATAATTATAGAAATTAGGAAAGTGAAGGAGATTTAAGGAGATTAGAGGAGTCTTAAGGAAAGATTATACCATTTACTTTAATCTCAGATAATTCAGTCTAAATGAGCTTAATTCTATATAAGCAAGTTTGTGTTTTTATATCCACGATGTTATCATATAATTACAGATATATTATTTATCGTTTCAAATTCAGTTAGGAGGTTATACTCATGTTCTCCATATTGGTGGTGACCTTTAATAAAGGAATATTCCACAATTCAGACGAATCATTCACATAGAGCCGTAAACCGAAGCCGAACCAAAATAACAAGAAGGGGAGGATATGTATGGATATCGGTAACATGAAAATGATTAAAGACAATCTTGTAGCAGTTAAAGAAACAAACAAAAATGACAAGAAGGCTTCTGATAATAAACAAGGTTGTATTAAGCTTAACGATTACTTCGCATTCTAATAAAAGAGCCCCAATTGGGGCTCTAATGTTTTTTTGTATGAGTATATAATTAATCTAAAAAGAACCCCAAAAATTAGGGGTTCTTTCTAGATTATAATAAGATACATATTAAGCCGCCATTACCCTCATTTATAACCTTTTGGAGAGTTTTCTGTAATTTATCTTGTACGTCATCCGGCATCTTGTAAACTTTATTCTGCAAACCTTCCTTTACTAATTCTTCAAGTGATTTACCGAACATATTAGACTGCCATAATCTCTGTGGGTCATTTTCAAATTCATCCAGTAGCGACTTAACATAATCTTCACCCTGTTTTTCACTTCCTACAATCGGTGACACTTCTGTTTCTACATTAGCTTTAATTATATGAAGTGATGGTGCACTGGCACGAAGTTTAACTGCTACCCTTCCGCCGTGTCTTACAATTTCTGGTTCTTCAAGTGTTAACTCATCAAGCTGTGGTGGTACAAGTCCATAACCAGTTTCTTTCACATCTTTCAGTGCCATTGCTACTTTATCATATTCCCTTTTAGCAATTGTAAGTTCCCTCATTAACCCAAGTAATCCATATTCACCATCAATTTCATAACCTGATATCTCACCTAAAACTCTATAATAAAGACCATCTTTAACCTTCATCTTGATATTAGCAGTACCTTCCCCTAGTTTAATCTCATTTAAATCTATATCTCCAATAAATTCGTACTGTTTATAACCATTTATAGTCGGTCTAACATCACGCAGTCTATTTAGACTTCCTATAGAATTTTTAATTGCCATTAAGAAATTCTTCTTCAGCCAATGTTCAGCTTCCAATGCTTCCACCCATTGAGGAATACTAATACCTATTTCTCTAACAGGGAATTCATAAAGAACTTTTTCCATAATACCGTTTATGTCTTCAATTCTCATATTTAAAGCATCTATTATATAAATAGGTACACCGTATTTTTCCTCCATATTTTTTCTTAAAGCAATTGTCTCTGGATTATATGGATGAACTGAATTTAAAAGAACAATAAATGGTTTATCTATGCTTTTTAATTCTCTGATAACCTTTTCTTCAGCTTCAACATAACTTTCACGTGGTATCTCAGTTATTGAACCATCTGTTGTAACAACAAGTCCTATAGTTGAATGCTCATTTATAACCTTCTTGGTGCCTACTTCTGCTGCTTGAATAAATGGAATTTCTTCTTCAAACCATGGGGTTTTTACCATTCTTGGCTGCTCGTTTTCCAGATAACCCTGTGCCCCATTTACAATATAACCAACACAGTCAACAAGTCTGACTCTCATTCTGGCATTATCATTTAATGTTATTTCAACAGCCTCTTCATTAGGTATAAATTTTGGTTCAACTGTGGTTATAGTCTTGCCAGAGCCACTCTGTGGAAGTGTATCCTTAGCTCTTTCTCTTTTGTAATTATTATCTATGTTAGGTATTACAAGTAAATCCATAAATCTTCGTATAAATGTCGACTTACCTGTCCTAACTGGGCCAACTACACCTACGTATATATCTCCCTGTGTTCTTTCGGCTATGTCTTTGTATATATCAAATTGCTCCACAGCCCTACCTCCCCATTAAATATTTTTCTTCTACATATATATTTGTCATACTTTTTTTTTTAGAACAAAAAAGATGTGTTTTACCACATCTTTTGTGCAACTTCTTCAATTTCATGGGTTTTATCTCTAAGCATTAATTCTGAAACTGCCACCTTGGCATCTTTATTGTTAAACAATACATTATACAATGCTGTAACTATTGGCATCTCTACATTCATTTTCTTTGCTAATTCATATGTAGATTTTGTTGTATTTATTCCTTCTACTACCATTTTAACTTCAGCAACTGCCTCTTCCATTGTTTTCCCTTGCCCAATTAATATACCTGCTCTCCTGTTTCTTGAATGCATACTTGTACAGGTAACTATCAAATCTCCAATACCTGACAATCCTGCAAAAGTTAAAGGCTCCGCACCTAGAGCAACTCCAAGTCGTGCTATTTCTGCTATTCCTCTTGTCATCAATGCAGCTTTTGTGTTGTCTCCATAGCCTAAACCATCTGAAACACCTGCAGCAAGGGCAATTACGTTTTTAACTGCTCCTCCTAATTCCACTCCAACAATATCAGGGTTTGTATAAATTCTGAATTTAGGAGTTATAAATACATCCTGAATATACTCAGCAATTTCTTTGCTTTTTGATGAAACAGCTATTGTTGTAGGTATGTCCCTTGAAACTTCCTCAGCATGACTAGGGCCAGATAAAACTGCAATTGGATTTGTAGGGAAGAACTCTTCCACCACTTCAGAAATCCTTTTTAACGTTCCTATTTCAATTCCCTTTGCTAAACTAACTAATATCTGTTCCTCTTTTACATAGTTCACCAATTGCTTACATACTATTCTTACAGCCTGTGATGGTATTGCCAGAATTATAAACTCTGCACCAGCTACGCAATCTTCAATTTTCTCAACTGCAGTTACATTTGAAGGAATTAATACCCCTGGTAGATAAGTTAAATTCTCCTTAGATACGTTAATTTGTGGAATAATTTCTTTATTTCTATCCCACATAACTACCTCATATCCTTTTTTGCCTAAAATAATTCCAACAGCTGTCCCCCAACTACCAGCACCAATAATTCCAATTCTCATATTAAAGCCCCCTTATTTTTCATTTTTAGGTCTAAATATCAACCTAATTGGAGTTCCCTCTAGTCCAAAATGCTGTCTTAATTGATTTTCTATATACCTTTGATAAGAAAAATGTACACTTTCAACATAGTTTACAAAAAACACAAATGTCGGCGGCTTTGTTGACACTTGGGTTGCATAATATATTTTAAGTAATTTTCCCTTCTCAATAGGAGGTTGTTTCATCATCACAGCTTCGCTTATTACCTCATTTAAGGCACCGGTTTTTATCCTCATTGAATGTTGATTGGCAACATATTTTATAAGCTCTATCAACCTGTTAACTCTTTGCCCAGTTTTAGCGGAAATAAATACTATTGGAGCATATGATAAATATCCTAAGGCATTTCTTACATTCTTTTCGAATTCAAGAATAGTTTTATCATCTTTTTCAATTAAATCCCATTTATTAACTACAATAACTACCCCTTTTCCTGATTCATGGGCTAGCCCAGCAATTTTTTCATCCTGCTCTGTCACTCCTTCAGTGGCATCAATCATTACAAGACAAACATCTGCCCTTTCAATTGCAGCTATAGATCTAACAACACTATATCTTTCAACTTCTTCATGTATTTTACTCTTTCGTCTAATTCCAGCTGTATCTATAAACAGAAATCTGTCTTCGCCAAATTGAATGTAGCTATCTATGGCATCCCTGGTTGTCCCTGGAATATCACTGACTATTACCCTTTCTTCACCTGCCAGTTTATTTAATAGTGATGATTTACCTGCATTTGGTTTGCCAATTATTGCAACCTTAGTTTCTGAATCTTCATCCTCTTCATCATCTTTATCTTCAAAATGGGACATAATCTCATCAAGCATATCTCCCAGTCCTAATGCCTGACCAGCTGATATGGCAATTGGTTCACCAATTCCAAGGTTATAAAATTCAAATTTGCTTGATTCAAGCTCCATATAGTCTATTTTATTAACTACCAAAACTACCGGTTTTTTGTTTTTCTTAATAGATTAGCTACTTCATAATCTGCTGGAGTTAATCCCTCTTTGCCATCAACCATAAAAACAATTACATCTGCTGTTTCTATTGCAATTTCTGCCTGTCTTCTCATCTGTTGTAAAATAATATCCTCACTCTCAGGCTCAATACCACCTGTATCAATAAGAGTAAATTTTCTATTAAGCCATTCAACTTCACAATAGATCCTATCTCTTGTTACACCAGGTTTATCCTCAACAATTGATATTCTCTCACCTGCAAGTCTGTTAAAAAGAGTAGACTTACCTACATTGGGTCTTCCAACTATCGCAACTATTGGTTTTGACATTCTATCACCTCATCCGTTATTTTCATTACAAAATCTTCTCCTGTATATTTACATACTATTATTCTTGTTTCAAGAACTCTCTCTAATTCACCTACAGTTATATCATCCAGGAAAACATCTTCATATGCCTTTAACATATTAGAAGATATAAGAGTATACTTTTCTTTTATTCTACCTTTTAATTGTTTAATAATATCACCTGCTGTTATTAAACCAGATACCGTTATTTTTTCTCCGAAAAAATTCATTTTTTATAACATATATATTAATTTTTATATTAAATTTTTTCTCTATAACATCACAAATATTCCTAATATATTTTGAACAGGAAGTTCCAGTAATCAAGGCGATTTCTCTACCTTTTCCATCTGCTTCTGTGAAGATTAAATCCTCCAAAACACATCTTTCAAAATATCTTATCATTCCAATTCCATCTTCAAGCTGTTCAAAATCACCATAATGTTCTTCCTCAGGGAGATCTTTTTCAGCCATAATATAAAATTCATCTGCAAGACGGACAAATGGCTCATTTACCTTTTTAATAAATTCATTTTGGAGTTTTGTTACAAGTTTAATTACCCCCAAAGAAGATTGTTTATCATAGCTTTCAATTTTATAAAGACTTTCTCTATATTTTGTTATCCCAATAGGTACTACTGCCACATTGGATACATGTGGATAAAATTGGAACAACTCCTTTAACGTTCTTACCAGTTCATCCCCATCATTAATACCAGGGCATAAAACTATCTGACAATTTAGGCTTATACCTCCTTCTGTCAGCTTTTTTATTTTGTTGATAATATCCCCTGCTTTTTTATTATTCAGCATTTTTACCCTAAGCTCCGGGTTTGTTGTATGTACTGATACATTAATAGGACTTATTCTATATTTTATTATTCTTTCTATATCCTCATCACTCATATTAGTTAGTGTAACAAAATTTCCCTGTAGAAAAGATAATCTTGAATCGTCATCCTTAAAGTATAAACTCTCTCTCATTCCGCCAGGAAGCTGATCTATGAAACAGAATATACATTTGTTGTGACAGCGTCTTGGATTCTCTAAGGCAGGATCATCAAATTCTATTCCTAAATCATCATATGGATCCTTTTCCACTTCAATTTCCCATTCTTCACCATTTGATTTTCTGATTAATAAATTTAAATTTTCATCACAAATAAGAAATCTATATTCTATTGTATCATATATATCATTACCATTTATTTTTAATAATGCATCTCCAACTTCTATTCCAACTTCTTCAGCAATGCTGCCAGGTAAAAGGTTTTTAATTACTATCTCATTTCTATTCATATTCTCACTCCATTATAGATTTCATTTAGTAATGATAACATTTTCAAATATAAATATCAAGTTTGATGAATTTAAAAAATGTCAGCTATATCACATATAACTTTTTTTGATATGGCTATTTGTTGTATATAATAAAAAAAGCAGGTTTAACCAAACCTGCCTGTAATATAATCTTCTGTCCTTTTATCCCTTGGTGCACTAAATATTTTGCTAGTATCATCAAATTCTATAACCTCTCCATTAAGGAAAAAGGCTGTCTTGTCAGATATTCGTCCAGCTTGTTGCATGTTGTGTGTTACAATAACAACAGTATAATTATTTTTCATATTTTCTATTAGTTCCTCTATTTTTAAGGTAGAAATAGGATCAAGGGCTGATGTAGGTTCATCCATTAGTAAAACATCTGGTTCAGTAGCAATAACCCTGGCAATGCATAATCTTTGCTGTTGCCCCCCCGATAAACTGAAACCAGATTCACCTAATCTGTCTTTAACTTCATCCCATAAAGCTGCTTCTTTTAAGCTTTTTTCCACAATCTCATCTAAAGCAGATTTATTATTAATTCCATGGATTCGAGGCCCGTAGGCAACATTATCATATATCGACATAACAAATGGATTAGGTTTTTGAAAAACCATTCCTATCTTTTTTCGTAATACATAAATGTCTACATCATTATATATGTTTTTACCATTATATATAATTTCTCCATCTATTTTTACGTCTTCTATCATGTCATTCATCCTGTTTAAGGTTCTTAAAAAAGTGGATTTTCCACATCCAGAAGGACCAATTAACGCCGTAACTTTATTTTTCTCTATGTTAAGATCCACATTTTTAAGTGCATGATTCTTTCCATAATATAAATTTAATTTTTTCACAGTTATAATATCTTTCAAGGTAAAAACCTCCTTAGGCTATACAAATAGGCAACATGTATATTATAATTCAATTATGTTAATTCTGAGTTAATTACAGGTAAATATATAGTAAAAGTTGTACCTTCACCAACTTTGCTTTTTACCTGAATATCACCATTTAATAACATAACTATATGTTTTACAATAGCTAAGCCTAGACCTGTTCCCCCAGCATCTCTTGATCTTGCCTTATCCACCCTGTAAAATCTTTCAAATAGTCGTGGAATATGTACCTCTGGAATTCCAATACCATTATCAGAAATAGATATTTTTACTTTTCCATTTTCCCCTTCTCCTTTAATTAAAACTTTTCCATGTGGATTAGTATATTTTATTGCATTATCTACCAAATTAATTATCATCTGTTTAAACTTATCTCTATCGCCATTTATAAAAAGGGAATCTTCTTGGCAATTCATTTCTAAGTCGATATTTTTCTCCTTTGCCGCATATTCCATTATGTGAAAGACTTCATCAAGTGTATCAAAAACATCTATTTTCTCTAAATTTAAAGAAATATTTTTATTTTCAAGTTCTGATAAAGATAATATATCGTTAATTAATCTTGTCAATCTTTCAGATTCAACATATATTATATCCAAAAATTTATCTCTAGTTTCCTTATCCTCAACATATTTTAATGTTTCGGAAAAACCTTTTATAGATGTCAATGGTGTCTTTAACTCATGAGATACATTGGCAACAAAATCAGATCTCATTTTCTCTAATGACTTTATTTTCGTTATATCCTGAATAAAAAGCATCACTCCTATGCTTTCTTTGTTAGAATCGTAATTAGTTACCTTTGTTGCTTTTATTCTAAGATACTTAGTCACAGGATATGTAATTGTAATTTCAGTATCTTCGTCAGGTATATTTCTTATTATGTCTTCTATATCATAACTCCTTATAACCTCAATGAAGTGCTTTCCGGCAACATTTTCGCCTATGTTAAACAGTTTCTGTGCAGCTGGGTTTATCAATAACACTTTTTCATTATTATCAACAACAATTACCCCATCATCCATACTCTTTAATATTGAAATTAATTTAGTTCTTTTATCCGATAGATCCACTATTGTTTCTTCTAATCTTCCTGCCATTATATTAAAGGCGTGACCTAATTGACCTATCTCATCATTAGATGTTATATTTATTCTCCTTTCATAATCCCCAAGTGAAATTGTAGTTGCAACACTTGTAAGCTGTCTAATTGGTTTAGTTATCTTATTAAGGTAAACAAAAGCAAGTAATGAACACACCACAACTCCAACAAACATAGCTATTAAAATCAGCCTTAAATAACTTCCCTGCATATCCTTTATGTCATTAAGTTCCATTGCAAGTCTTACTATAAAAATCTGCCCACTTGCTTCAAATTTCTTTGCATAATAAAACTTTAATGTCTTTTCTGTATTACTATATCTCGTTGATACACCTTCACCAAACTTTAATGCATCCCTAATTTCTGGTCTTCCAAGATGATTATCAAGGTATTGATGAGCATATAAAGACTCACCCATAACCTTCCCATCATCTCTTATTATAGTAACCCTTTTATTTAACTTTTTTGATATATCATTGGCAATACTATCAAAATCTGATGTGTTCCCTTTAAATATAATGTAATCAGCTGAAAGATTGCACTCTTCCCTCAATGATTTTTTAAGATTTTTTAAAACTATTTTTCTTGTTGAATTATAAGATAGTGTTCCTGTAATAACTACACCTAAAAACAATATAATAATAAAAAAGCTAAAGAGCCTTTTCCTCATTTAACCACCCTATTCTTTACATTTATATCCGATTCCTCTTACTGTCTCAATATATCTTGGATTTTTATCATCGTCTTCTATTTTTTGTCTAAGATGTCTAACATGAACATCAACAGTTCTTGTTTCGCCATAATATTCATATCCCCAGACTTTATCTAATAAAAAATCCCTGGTTAATACTTTTCCTTTATTGAAAACGAGAAGCTTTAAAAGTTCAAATTCCTTTAGAGTTAAATCTATTTTTCTTCCGCTTTTTGTAACTTCATGCCTATCCATATCAATTTCTAGATTTCCTAATTTAATAATTTTTGATGAATCCTCCTTGACATTCCTCCTTAGCACTACCTTAATTCTAGCAAGAAGCTCCCTTACAGAAAAAGGTTTTGTTATATAATCTTCCGCACCAATTTCTAAGCCCAGAATTTTATCAAACTCCTCACTCTTTGCTGTAAGCATGATTATAGGTATATTTTCAAGCTCCTTTTCTCTTTTTAATGCTTTGCAGACGTCAAAACCATCCATCTCTGGAAGCATTATATCTAACAGAATTAAATCTGGTCTTTTTTCAACAGCTGCTTCAAAACCATTTTTTCCGTTTAGCTCATATATAACTTTATATCCGTTGGCTTCAAGGTTATATTTTAATAATTCTACTATATGCAATTCATCATCTATAATTAAAATCTTTTCACCCGCCATATAATACCCTCCTATACAATTTCTATAAAAGCAGCTAATCTACCGGTATTTCCATTATCCCTACGATAAGAGTAAAATAAGTCATTGTTGCAGTAGGTACACAAATTTGCTATAGCTATATTTTTTTCTAATAATCCCATATTTAAAAGTTGTTTTCTGTTTTCCTTCCATAAATCAACATAAATTTTATTATTTCTTTTTACAGTAAATTCAAATTTGTCAGCTACATCTTCTTTAACTTCAAAGCAGCAAGGACCTATTGAGGGCCCTATAACTGCTAAAACATTTACAGGATTTGTACCCATATTAGCAAACATATGATTTAAAACTCTTTCAGCAATTTTTAAATAAGTCCCCTTCCATCCTGCGTGAACTGCTGCAATTAGTTTGTTCTCTTTATCTACTAAAAGTATGGGAGCACAGTCTGCTGTAAATATACCAATTGGAATTCCCTTTTCTCCTGTTATTATTGCATCCCCAGAAGATTCAACAACACTGCTATAATTTCCATTACTTACAACATAAAACTGATCTCCATGTACTTGTTTGAGAAAAACCAGTTTATCCATATTCATATCAGCAGTTTCAAAAATTTTTTTAAAGTTTAGCTTTATTTTTTCATTATCATCCTCTGTATATAATCCAAGATTTAAGCTTGAGTAATTTCCTGTACTGACTCCACCAACTCTAGTGCTAAAAAAATGTTTAACAAATCCTAAATCCGATAATCCTTCAGAAACAAAATATATAAGTTTATCTTTCTCTATTTTAAATAAATTATTATTCAAAGGTTTCACCACCTACTAAAGATTAAATAATACAACCTCTCCTTTATTTAAACTTCTCTTTACGTCAATGATTCTTTGGTTTTCAGAACCCCTGAATGGTAATTTCAATGTTTTCTTTTTTAAAATAAAGGGACCATCAATTAAAATATCTGTTAGTTCTAAAAGCTTTTTCTTTTTAATGTCACTTACTATTTCTTCAAAGGTAAATCCAGAATAAACTAAAATATTTATCCCTCTTTTTTTCAATTCTTTGGCAATATACTGAAAAGCATCTATTTGAAAAAAGGGATCTCCACCACTTAAAGTAACTCCATCTATATATTGTTTACTATAAATATCCATTAATATCTCATCTGCATCAATTACATATCCACCGTTAAAATCATGGGTTTGTGGATTATGACATCCCTCACATCCATGTTTGCAGCCCTGGGCAAAAATTACATATCTTATTCCAGGACCATCAACCACACTTTCTTTTACAATCCCAGCTATCCTTACATCCATAATATACCTCACTATCAAAAACTAAAAAAATACCTTTTATTTCAATTATAACATATTAAATATTATTTTCATGTAAAGTTTAAATTATAAAATTAACATAAAAATAACAAAAAGTGTTGCGTAATAAAATTTCTATTACGCAGCACCTTTTAATTAGCAATGCTTAACTCTTTGTTCTAATTCTGATTTTTTAGCATCATTAAATCTGTCAACAGTAGAAAGATAACCCGTTATCCTTCTTATTCTTCTTATATCATAACTTCCACACTCAGGGCAGTTATCTTCAGATATTATCCCATTGTGCCCACATGTCTTACATTCATCAATAGGGAAATTAATTCCAGCGTAACCAATGTCACATTTAGCCATCCATTTAAGTATTTTTTCAAAAGCATCTACATTATGTTCCAATGAAGAAGGTAATTCAACATATGAAATATGTCCCCCATTGCATAAGCTATGGAATCTTCCTTCTATTTCAATTTTATCAAAAATACTTATTTCATAATTAACAGGTACATGATAAGAATTTGTATAAAAATCATTATCTGTTACACCTTCAATTAAACCATATTTTTTTCTATCCTGAGGCACGAATCTTCCTGAAGTTCCTTCAGCAGGTGTAGCATATGCAACAAAGTTTAGCATATATTTTTTTGTCATATTATCACAATGTTCTCTAAGATGCTTAACTATATCATAGCCTAATTCTAAAGCTTCCTTTGACTCTCCATGATGTTTTCCAATAAGTGCTTTTAGAGTTTCTGCCAAACCAATAAATCCAATTCCAAGAGTTCCATTTTTAATAGCTTCCCTTATACAATCATCGTCTTTTAGATTTTCAGAACCCATATAAAGCTTCTGTCCCATTAAAAATGGTAAATCCTTAACCTTTAAATTAGCAATAGTTTCGAATCTATGAATAAGCTGTTTTGTACATAATTCCAAAACCTTGTCAAATTCCTTATAAAAACCTTCTATATTTCCTTTTCCTGCTTTTAAGGCAATCCTTGGAAGATTTATTGTAACAGGTGCTATATTACCTCTTCCTGCAGATACCTCCCTTCCATTTACATTTGCAATTGTTCTTGTTCGGCATCCCATATATGAAATTTCATCACCATATTTTGCATTGAAACTTGAATCCATAAAGCTGAAGGTTGGGTTCATTCTATGAGCAGCTACTTTCATTGCAAGTTTAAATAAATCGTAATTAGGATCGCCTTCATCAAAATTAACACCCTTTTTCAACCTGAAAACTAAATTTGGAAAAATAGGACTTTCTCCCTTTCCTAATCCTCTGTCAAAGGCCTCCAACATAGCCTTATTACCATTCTTCCTTCTTCAGTTGTATCAGTACCTATATTTATGCTACTGAAAGGTACTTGAGCTCCAGCCCTTGAATGCATACTATTCAAATTATATACTAAGCCTTCCATGGCTTGATAAATTTCATCGTAATTTGGTTTTACATCTAATCTTCTTATAACTTCTGCTATTGACTTATCAAAATGAGGAAAACTTTGTCCCCCAAACATATCATTTTGATTGCTTTGAAGTATTATGGCAGCAAGTGCAGTGGCAGACGCAATTCTTTTTGGAGGTCTGATATAACCATAACCTGTGTTAAATCCATTAATAAAAAGATTTGTTAAATCTATTTGTAAACAGTTTAGTGTCTTACCATAGAAATCTAAATCATGAATATGTATGTCATAGTTTCTATGAGCATCTGACATTTCTTTAGGAATTACATTGTTCAAATAATATTCTTTACTTGCAGCTGATGCAATTTGTAACATTTTAGCCGATGGTGAGTTTCCAATATTAGCATTTTCTCTGCTAGTTTCCTTTAATATTTCCCTTACCACATCCATTAATTCCGACTTTGCTTCCCTATATCTTGTTCTTTTGTTTCTATAAAGAATAAATGCCTTTGCAGTCTTAGCATGTCCATCTTCAATTAATACCTTTTCTACACAATCCTGAACAAACTCTACATCAGGTATTTCCTGTGACTGCATATTTGTGAGCATGTAATTTATAACCTTATCAGCCAATATTTCAGCAGTATTAAAATCTGACCCTCCAACACCCTGTGCAGCTAAAAATATGGCCCTTGCTATTTTATCCTTACTGAAATTCACAACTCTGCCATCACGTTTTTTTATTTGTGTAAACATATCAAACACTCCTTTATTTTTCCTTAAGTAACTTTGTTAACTCATTCATAAAAGTATTTATATCTTTAAATTGCCTGTATACAGAGGCAAATCTAACGTAAGCCACATCGTCCAATTCCTTCAGCCTTTGCATTACCAATTCTCCAATCAGACTACTTTCTATCTCTTGTTCCATTGTATTGTATATATGTTTTTCTATATTATCAACTAAGGCTTCAATTTCAACCAAAGATATTGCCCTTTTTTCACAGGACTTCAAAATTCCATTTAAAATTTTTCTTTTATTAAACGGCTCTCTAGTACCATCTTTTTTTATTACATACACAGGTATATCTTCAACATTTTCATATGTTGTAAATCTTTTCTGACAGCTTAGACATTCTCTCCTTCTTCTTATGGAAGTATTATCTTCTGTTGGTCTTGAATCCAACACCTTAGTTTCCATATAACCACAAAATGGACATTTCATTAAAGAACACCTCAACTCACTATATTTAGTACCGCATTTTATTATATAGACTATATATAGTTTTGTCCATTATAAAAATCTCTCCAATTAATCATTTATAATTTTCATGTTCCATTATCAATAAATTTCTCCTTCATTCTCTTCATCATTTATTAGTTCTTCATTTGATTTTTGCTTTCCAGTATCAACCAATATTATGTCAACACCAATGACCTTAATTTGATTCCATTTTATATGTATTTCATCTTTTCTTTTAAACAATGATAAAAACCCACTCTCTGGCGGAATTATTATCTCCTCAATTTTTGTTATATCTTCATCAAATACCAAATCTGATATAAATCCAAGTCTTTTTCCTTCAGCAATATCTATAACCTCCATCTGACGTATCTGCCCCAATGTCAAAATATCGTTATTTTGCTTTTTTTCTCTCATTTTTCTCCCTCCCCATCAACATATATATATGCAAAAAATAAAAAAAATAACGGCTCAATGCCGTTATTCTGTATTGATAATATCTATATATATTTTCTCATATGACTGAGGGCAGTTTTTTCAAGTCTTGATACCTGAGCCTGAGATATTCCTATCTCATCTGCAACTTCCATCTGAGTTTTGCCTTCAAAAAACCTTAAGGTTAAAATCAATTTTTCTCTTTTGTTTAGCTTATGAAGTGCCTGTTTTATAGAAATATTTTCTATCCAACTATCATCTAAATTTTTATTATCACTAATTTGATCCATAACAAATATAGCATCTCCGCCGTCATGGTATATTGGTTCAAAGAGTGAAATGGGATCCTGAATAGCATCCAGAGCAAAAACAACATCTTCTCTTGGTATTTTCAATTCTTTTGCTATATCTGAAATTGTAGGTTCTTTATTGTTTTTACTGATCAATTTATCTCTAACCTGAAGGGCTTTATAGGCTATATCCCTAAGGGATCTGCTTACTCTTATTGAATTGTTGTCTCTTAGATAACGTCTTATCTCTCCAATTACCATTGGAACCGCATATGTAGAAAATCTCACATTCTGATTTAAATCAAAATTATCTATAGCTTTAATCAATCCAATACACCCTACCTGAAATAAGTCATCGACATTCTCTCCTCTATTATTAAATCTTTGAATTACACTTAAAACCAGTCTTAAATTGCCCTTTATAAACTTTTCCCGTGCTGAATTATCTCCGTTCCTCATCTGGACAATAAGTTCTCGCATTTCTTCGTTTTTCAAAACTGGAAGTTTTGCTGTATTTACTCCACAAATTTCTACTTTATTTGATATCATGTCAATTCATCCCCTTCAGAATAGTTGTATTAAAATTATTTCCGAGGGGTGTTTTTTTTATTCATTTGTTACCAAAATATGTTTTACATTAATATAACATACTTGGATTAAAAAGCCCACCTTTGTGCCTTAAAGTAAAAGATAAAAATTAAATTTTTTAATTATTTAAATCATCCTGTTTATATCACGCCTTAATCTTTTAATTATTCTCTTTTCTAACCTGGATATATAGGATTGAGAAATTCCTAATATATCTGCAACCTCCTTCTGGGTTTTCTCTCCATCACCACACAAACCAAATCTAAGCTCCATTATTTGTTTCTCTCTCTTATTTAAATGTCCCATTGCATTTCTTAATAATTCCCTTTCAACCTCATCCTCTATATGATGATATATTAAATCGTTATCAGTTCCTAATATATCAGAAAGAAGCAGCTCGTTTCCATCCCAATCAACGTTTAAAGGCTCATCAAAGGATATTTCTGCTCTCACTTTACTGTTTCTTCTCAAATACATTAAAATTTCATTTTCAATACAACGTGAAGCATATGTGGCTAATTTAATTTTCTTTTCAGGATCGAAGGTATTAACTGCCTTTATAAGTCCTATTGTTCCAATTGAAATCAAATCTTCAATGCTTATTCCAGTGTTTTCAAATTTTCTCGCAATATACACAACAAGTCTGAGATTTCTTTCAATTAGGATAGTTCTAACTTCTTCATTACCGTTTCTCAGCTGATCAACTAAATTTTTCTCCTCTTCCACGCTTAAAGGTGGTGGTAAAGCTTCGCTGCCCCCAATATAAAAAATATCGTTTGTCTTAAAAATCCTCCACTGTATATAAGATAACAGGTTTTTAATTTTAGAAACGAGCTTCTTAATATTTTTACCCAACCCAAACAATCAAACTCCCCCTTTTAATAATTCTGGATAAGCTAAAGCCTGATAACTTCCTTCCCTTGAGATAGGCTGTGTATATAAAGCAATTAGCGTCCCTTTTAGTACTGCATAATGAGATTTATACCTTATGGCAACCTTATCTACTCTGATTCCTGTAAGAAGTCCGTTTTCCACCCCTAAAGCCTTATATGGAATTAATCTTATTCTTGTTTTTAAAGATGAATCCATAATTTTTTTCATAATAACATCGTTATTCTGTTCATTGATTATTTCTGCCAGGAGTTCATCAGGTAATATTTGAAAAATTGGTTTCATATAAACTACTATAACAGGTTCATTAGTAATTGGGTCTCTCAGGGAATTCCCTGTATCAATCAAAGCTGTTATTTTACATGATTTATTGCTGAGATGTATTTCCATTTCAATTTTGTTTTTCTCAGTTAAATAATAAGTTTCAAAATAATCAAAACCTATTTTCACGAAGAAAATTGCTATAATTATGCCGATGATAATAAATTTTGATGGTACTACTATTGCCCCTGAAATTAAAACTACATCCTTTTGAGTTAAAAATAATACTGCAAAGATACAGCCCCCTACAATAAAACTTGTCAAAAAGAATAATATCCAAAGTTTTATAAACTCTTTTATTTTATACGGCATAAAAGCAATAGTTACCATTATTATTGATATAGCTATTCTCATTGGAACAGAGTACATTGCAGTAAATTCTGGTAGAAAAAGAACTATTACATACATCCCTCCAAAAAGAGCTGCAGCTGTAATTCTTAAGGTTTTTATTTTAATCTTAGAATATCTCCCTACAATATACAAAAGTAAAAAATTCATAAGGAAATTTTCCAATAACAAAACATCTACATATATAACATCTATCATGAGCCCACCTCCGTGGACATCTTCTTTATTACTATTATAAATCCATTTATATGTAAAATTTGTCATTTTATAACCAATCTTTTTGAAAATTATTTTTCATATTTTTCCATAATATTTCATTTTGAATACAAAAAAGAGGGTTAAAACCCTCTTTCATAAACATAAACAGATTTATCTTCTTGGTCTTTGATTTCTAAAGAATGGTGGAATATCTAAATTACCCATATCAACATCCATATCCGCTGGCTTTGCAACAATAGGTTCTTCCTCTGGTGCCTCATTCTTAACAACCTTTTCCTCCGCTTTGTCAAACCCCGTAGCAATAACTGTTATTACAATGTCATCCCCTAGGTCTTCGTTTATTACTGCTCCAAAAATAATATTTGCATCTGGATCTGCTGCTTGTTTAACCTGATCAGCAGCTTCGTTTACCTCAAATAGAGTCAAGTTCATTCCACCTGTTATATTTAATAACACACCAGTTGCTCCATTTATTGTGGTTTCAAGAAGTGGACTTGATATTGCCTGTTTAGCCGCTTCAATAGCTCTATTTTCACCTGAAGCCCTTCCAATACCCATATGTGCAAGTCCAGTATCAAGCATAATAGTTTTAACGTCAGCAAAATCAAGATTTATAAGTCCTGGAATGGTAATAAGGTCTGAAATACCCTGAACCCCTTGTCTTAAAACATCATCAGCTACCCTGAAAGCTTCAGTAATTGGAGTCTTTTTATCTACAACCTGAAGCAGTCTATCATTTGGTATAGTTACTAATGTATCTACCCTTTCCTTTAACTTTGCTATTCCCTGCTCAGCATGTACCATTCTTTTTCTACCTTCGAATAAGAATGGTTTAGTTACTACTCCTACCGTTAAAATTCCTAATTCCTTAGCAACCTGTGCAACAACTGGAGCAGCTCCTGTTCCAGTTCCACCACCCATTCCAGCTGTTATAAAAACCAGATCAGCTCCCTTTAGGCTTGTACTATTTCTTCCCTGCTCTCTTCAGCAGCTTTCTCACCAATCTCAGGGTTTGCACCAGCGCCAAGTCCTCTTGTTAACTTATCTCCTAACTGAATTTTTTGTCCCGCCTTTGACAAATAAAGTGCCTGTTTATCAGTATTAACAGAAATAAACTCAACACCCCTAAGGCCTGAATCTATCATTCTATTTACGGCATTGTTTCCTCCACCGCCAACACCTACAACTTTTATTTGCGCATTTTGGTCAATATCAAATTCAAAATCTAGCACAGTACTACCTCCTCCACATTTTAAAAAAAGTCTGCAAAAAATTCTTTAATTTTTTCTATTATGCCCGGTTTTGCTTCAAGGCTATATTCATCATCAATTTCTACCGCAGCCTCATCTGAAACATTCACACTTTTACTTGAAATAGAGCTTGTCCTTTTCTGTTTCAAAGAATATATTGCAATTCCAGTAGCAGCAGCATAAGTTGGATTAGCAACACCTATATAATTAGGATAACCCAGTCTAACTGGAACATCAAAATAGGATTGAGCTACGTCTTGTATACCCTTAATATTAAACAAGCCCCCACCAGTTATTACAACTCCTGCCGATAATGAAGCTAACATATTGTTTTCTTCAAGCTGCTTTCTAATTAAAAATAATATCTCAGAAATTCTGGCATCCATTATCTGAGCAACATCAGATAAGTGAATTTCTTTCTCACCTTTGCCAGCAATGTTGTTTATTTTTATTATATCATCATTCTTTACTAGTTTAACAGATGCAACTCCATATTGTTTTTTAATTTTTTCTGCATCTGAAGATGATATCTTACTTATAATTGAAATGTCATTAGTTATATGATTTCCTCCAACAGGAATGACCTTTGTAAAAACCAGTGATCCTTTTTTAAATACAGAAATATCTGTAGTTTCTGCTCCAACATCTACTAGTGCAACTCCAAGTTCCATTTCATCTTCATTTAATATAGCAGCTGCCGTACCAAGTGGTTCAAGAACTATTCCATCTAATGTCAAACCAGCTTTTTGAATGCTCCTTCTGATATTTTGAACTGATGTGCAAGAAGCAACAACTAGATTAGCATCCACTTCTAACCTTACCCCAACCATACCAATAGGATCCCTTATCTCTTCGTATCCATCAACTATAAATTGTTCAGGTATAATATCTATAATCTCCTTATCCGCAGGAACCGCCACAACTTTAGCTGCCTGCATAACTCTCTTAACATCCTCAGCAGTAATTTCTCTATCTTCCCTTGTTACTGCAATTACACCCTTATTCCTATAAAGATTTGCATATCCTCCACAAATGTTAACGTATACGGATTTTATCTCTCTGTTTGACATCTGTTCTGCCTGCTTTACAGCGTTTTTAATTGCATCAACAGTCGAATCAATATCAACAATAATACCCTTTTTTACACCTTTACATTCGGAGGTTCCAACACCTAATATATTAAACTGCTTTTTGTTTAATTCAGCAATTAATACGCAAACTTTTGAAGAGCCGATATCTAATGAAACAACTATATTGCTCATTTACTTAATAACCTCCCTAAAAATCATCATCACTATTTATATTCAACGTAAATTTCATTTTCCCTCTTAAAATAATAACTTTATTTAATAAATTTGTCGTATTTTAATATAAAGAACTTTACAACTACTGAAAATATTTTTATTTCCATTTTTATCTATTTTTATAAGTAATGCTTTTTGCAAGAAAAAGGTCTTGTTTAAAATAAATATCTTACATACTTATTTCAAACATGACCTAACAAAACTACTTTAGCCTTTCATCTTTATAACTGGTGCCAACATAAGCTTCTGGTATTATAACTTTATCCATCTTCTTAAAGCTTATTTTAAGCCTGCGCATATCTTTCAGATAGTTATAATAACTTTCATTTACAGACAGGGAATACTCAAATGCATCTGGATTTCCAATTGCAGTTATTTCAAAAGGTGGTACAACATACCTATTATTAATCATTGTAATTGGTCCTTCACAGGTAATTGCTGTATTTGCAGTTATCCTCTCCCCATTAATTGCAATAGCTTCAGCTCCTGCATTCCTTAACTCATTTACCATACTTAATAAATCATAATTATGGGTTATTCTCATCAATAAATCCTCATCATTATCTCCTAAGGAAAAATGCCTATCATCAATAATTACTATTATTCCAGGGCCTTTTACAGGTGTTAGTCCATAAAATAGCTTTACCTCATCTAATTCTTTTTTTATCGTATCGTTGATACTTTTATCCTTATTATCTGACCTTTGATATTTCCTTAATTTTTTCGTTAATATTTCATAATCATTTGTAAGACCCTTAATTTCTAATTTCAAAGAATTAACTTCATTGTTCATGTTTTTGTATTCATTATAAGTTATGAATTTTGTCTGTTTAAAGGATGTACTAAAAATAAATGATGTTATTACTACACCGGTTAATATTCCTGATAACAAAAGGAGAACCTTTCCTTCATCAAATTTCATTTTTATTCCTCCCTTTGTTTAACCTTTCTCCTGCCTTTTTCGATTAAAAGTCTTCTTATAATTGCAAAGTTATTAAATAATCTGCTGCCGAAGACTAAAACAGCTGCAAGATACATTGGTACTCCCAGTCTATCACCAAGATATGTTAAACCAGCTGCAATAATTATGTTACTAAAAAAACCAGAAATAAATATTTCAGTGTCAAACTTATTTTCTATACCAGCTCTAACACCACCAAATACTGAATCAAGTGCAGCTAATATTGCAACTGGAAAATATGTTGTATATGAAGCAGGGATATCTATTTTTAAAAAAATACCTAAAATTATACCAATTAAAAGTCCTATAAATGGAATCATAATATCACCTTCCTTCCTTTACATATTCATAGCTGGGAACTTTATTATATTTTAATATTTTAACATTCTCCATCTGCTTAAATTTTACTTCATCTCCCTGTTGTTCCATTATTTCAACTATGCTTTCAGGGATTTTAAAAGCTCCCTCTAAAATTGAAGGGTTTCCTATAGCCTTTACAACAAATTTTTCAGTAGGGTCAAACTTTGTATCATTTATTTTAATAGCCACACCAGCAGTTACAATTTGTGTTCTGCTTACATATCTTTCATCATTTATCGATATAGCTTCAGCCCCCGCTGAATTCAGGCTATTTACAATTTCTATCAAACAATAATCCAATGGATATCCTTCTCCCATTTTCCCTACCGCAGGTGTTATCTCAATTTGAATTCCTCTACCTTCCACATCAGTTAAACCCGCTAGTTTTCGTACCCTATCTAATTCATCTTTCATCTGCTTTGCTACATTATCTCCAGCTGTAACTGCCTTTTCATAGTCATCAACAATTTTTTGATATTCCTGAACTTTTTTTTCTAAATTATCCTTTTGTGTTTTCAAATCATCAAGCTGCTGAGAAATATCCATGATTTTTTTATTGGTTAACAAATTCTGGTTATTGCTATTTGATTTAAATTGTATAGAAATCATTAATCCTAAAATTACACAAACAATTCCTAACGATAATTGAGAGTATTTTCGTTTCATTTATTTTTCACCTCCTTGGTTTTAAAAATGACAGTACCATCCTCAGCCATAACCTCAAGTACCCCTGTTTTCCCATTTAAAGCAGGATTTTTCATAGCATAATATGCTAGTTCTAATTTATACTGCATATTGTTCCAGTCTCCGATATATATTTCCATTTTATTTATTGTTGTAAGTTTTATATTAAAAGGATCTGAAATATTTATGCTGTATATTAATTTCTTGTATTCCTTATAATCAGTTAATGTTAATACACTTTTTAACGCCTTAAGTTTGTTTTCATCCCGACCTATGATACTTTTATTAGGTTCATATTCCTCCAGCTTTACACCTTCTATCAAAGGTAGCTTACAATTAGGAAACTGATTAACAATCTGAATCATGTTTCCTTCCCCATCTACGTTTATAAAACTGTTTTTTAATTTTATAAGACCTTTTATATCTTTCTCTTTAATATCTATTATTACCTCATCAGGGAGACTCCTTTGTATTTTAACTTCTTTAACATAAGGGTTATTGGCTATATTTTCCGTAATCTTCTTTTTGTTAATCAAAAAAATATTTTCTCCTCTGACATTTGCTAAGGTAACAATTTCGTCCTTAGATACAATGTAATTGTTTTTTACCTCTACATTTTTAATTTCAAAAAAACTTGTCTTTAAAAATATTACTGCTAATATTCCCAAAAAAATTATTATTAAACTAAATCGAAAAGATGATTTTCTTCTAGTTATTTTTGTTTCCAATTTATCCTTTGTCATTGGCATAACCTCTTACCCTTTTAATAAATTTATCCCCCTGATTATAAAACATTTCAAGGGGAATATTTTAAATTCAAAATGCAGATTAAATTACTTCTGAATCATTTCAAATATCTTGTCAGCTGCGTCTAATACAGCTAGTCTCTTTGAATTTACAGACATTTTTAATAATGTTTCATGATTATTTATAATGTTCAATATTTGTTCACTAAAAATATCCTCTTTAAGCTGTGTTTCCTTTATAATTATCGCTGCACCGTTCTCTTCCAGAGCCAGTGCATTAAATTCCTGATGATTATTTGCAACATATGGTGAAGGTATTAATATTGCAGGCAAACCTATGGCAGTTATTTCTGATAATATCGTAGCCCCTGCTCTGCTGACTATTAAGTCACATGCCCCTAAAGCGTCCTGCATATTAAATACATATGGCATAATCTTTATACCCTTTAAAGACTTTAATTCAATATTTTTATCTTTAAGTTTTTCAATAACTTCATCATATTGATTTTCACCGGTAATGAATAATAGCTGTATTCCCCTATTATTTAAAGTAGGTATTATATCAACAACAGCATTGTTTATATTTTTTGCTCCACGACTACCGCCAACCACAAGAAGAAGTGGTTTGTTTTTATCGAATCCCCAAAATTCTCTAGCTTTGTCCTTATTTACTTTTAAAATATTATTTCTTACTGGATTACCAGTAAAAACAGTCTTGCTTTTAGGAAAATACTTTTCTGATGCCTTAAAGCTTATAGCTATTTTTGTGACAAATCTAGATAAAATTTTATTTGTCATACCTGGTATTGCATTCTGCTCATGTATTATTGTAGGTATTCCTTTAAAAGCCGCCGTTAAGACCACAGGTCCACAAACATAACCCCCAGTACCAATAACTACATCAGGTTTAAAATCCTTTATTATTTTACTGGCCTGAAAATATCCTTTAAATGCCTTCCCAATGGAAGAAAAAGTTTCAATAGAGAATTTTTTATTCAATCCTTCAACGGTAATTAATTTAATGTTAAATCCTTCTTTAGGCACAAGTTTTTTCTCAAGCCCCTTGTGGCTCCCTATAAAAAGTATTTCCGCTTTTGGTTCTTTCTCTTTTATTTTTTTTGCAATCGCAACTCCTGGGTATATATGTCCCCCAGTTCCACCTCCAGATATAATAACTTTCATATTATTCAACTCCATTCTTCACCGTATAGCGTGATATATTCAGCAATATACCAAGCAAAGCCATCGTAAAAACAAGTGAGGAACCTCCATAACTTATTAAAGGTAAAGGAACTCCAGTTACAGGCATAAAAGAAGCCACTACTAAAAAATTTATACTGGATTGAACTGCCATCAGACTCGTTATTCCTGCAGCAACTAATGTTCCAAACTTATCCCGGCTTGTTACTGCAATTTTTAGTCCTCTCCATACCAATACTACAAATAATATTATAACAAATAATGCACCTATATAGCCAAGTTCTTCACAAATAATTGAAAAAATAAAATCGTTCTGCGCTTCAGGAATATAATGCCATTTCTGTCTTGACTGACCTAATCCCATTCCAAAAAGTCCACCTGACCCTAAAGCATACAGAGATTGTATCGCTTGATATCCTGTATCTAAAGGATCCTTAAAAGGGTCTATAAAACCCGTTAATCTTCTCATTCTATAAGGTTCAATGATAATTCCTACAGCAGCTACCGCAACTCCTAATAACACAATCCCTGCTAACTGCTGAATTTTAGCTCCTCCAACAAATAAAAGACTAAAGGCAACAGCCATAATTATAACTGTTGTACTCATATTAGGTTCCAGTATTATTAATAAGGCGAAAAAAGAAGCAATTATTAATACTGGCAGAACACCCTTTGTAAAACTCTTGATTTTTTCACCTTTTCTGACAATATTGTCAGATAGATAAATAATTAGCATCATTTTTGCTAATTCAGATGGTTGTATACTGGCACCACCAATTCCTATCCATCTGGTTGCACCTTTTCTTGCTGGCATAAATAATACTATTATCAACAACGCAATTGTTATCAGCATTCCAAACACTAAAATCTTTTTATTTCTGAGTTTTCGATAATCGAAATTTGCCATAAACATCATAGCAAAAATTCCAAGAAAAGCCCATAGTATTTGTTTCTTTAAATGATAATAAGTGTCATTATATATTTTATAATCTTCAACCATACTTGCACTGAAAACCATTACTACTCCAATACTGAGCAATATTAATATAGTAATAAACAAAGGGAAATCAATAGGACCTCTTTTTTTTGACATAATAGCCCCCCTAGAAACTAATAGCTAAAAAACCTATTAAACAAAATATAGCTGTAAAAATAGAAAACCACGCAACAATCTTAGTTTCATGCCAGCCTTCCTGCTCAAAATGATGATGCAAAGGTGCCATTTTAAATACTCTTTTACCAGTTAATTTAAATGAAACTACTTGGATAATAACTGATAAAGTTTCCGCTACATAAATTGCGCCAACAATAATCAATATAAATGGCATTTTCAATAAGACTGCAAGTGCTGAAATTGCACCACCAAGTGCTAATGAGCCTGTATCACCCATAAAAACCTGTGCAGGGTAGGAGTTGTACTTTAAAAATCCTAAAAGTCCTCCTACTAAGGCTCCACAAAATAATGACAGATCCGTTGCTCCTAAGCCATAGGCTACTACTGCAAAGAATACACAGACAATCAAGGTAACCCCTGAAGCCAATCCATCAAGTCCATCAGTAAGATTGACCGCATTTGTAACACCAACTATAACAAATACCATAAAGGGAATATACCAAATACCAAGATCTAACATTTTATCGGTAAATGGTATGTGGACCATACTGCCGATTTTATCGTTGGTATAGGCAAAATAAGCTAAAATTAGGGCAAAAGATATTTGGCCAATCAGCTTTTGATATGCTCTTAGCCCTAAATTCCTCTTTCTTTTGATTTTTAAGCTATCATCTAAAAGCCCTATAAGTCCGTAACCGGCTGTTGTAATCAAAGCAATCCACAATGATGATGTTATTTTTGATGTTATAATGAAAGTTGTGATAATTATGCTTATAATAAACATTACTCCACCCATTGTTGGTGTTCCTGTTTTTTTAAGATGACTCTGTGGTCCATCCTCCCTTATGCTTTGACCGAACTTAAACCTTTTTAATGCAGGTATAATTACTGGCCCAATTAATAACACTATTAAAAATGATATAATTGTTGAATATATTGTTATTTGCATTTAAATACCCCTCTTCCTACCTTCAGTAATGCAGTTAGTAATGTATTCCATCTTCATGCCCCTTGAAGCCTTTATTAATATTACATCTTTATCTTTAATCTCAGTATTTAAAAATCGGCATGCTTCCTCTTTAGTTTTAAAATAAATACTTGTTATACTTTTATTTGATTCTTCAAATATAAACCTTGCATCATTACCAACCGCAATAAGTAAATCGCATTTATCCTTTGCGTAACTTCCAACTTCTTTATGTGCCTTTTCAGAAAAACTTCCAAGTTCAAACATATCTCCAAGGACAGCAATTCTTCTGTTATTTTTGTAGTCTCCAAGAACATCAAGAGCTGCTTTCATGGAATCCAGATTAGCATTGTAGCAGTCGTTAATTATTTTTATTCCATTCTCTAAATTAATAATATCCATCCTTAGCTTTCCTGGTTTAAAATTGATAATGCCATTTATAACTTCATCCACTGTTAAATTATAAATATCAGCTATTGCAATTGCAACAAGAGCATTATATACATTATGAATTCCTGGAACAATTATTCTAAAATCATGGATTTTTCCTTTATAGTTACACTTAAATTCAACTCCATTTTCACCTAAATTCACAATGTCTACTGCATTATAATCTCCTCTGCCCTTTGTAGAAACTTTTATTAATTTAAATGGAAGATTCTCTAAAGTTGATAAATACTCATCATCTCCATTTACTATTAGTGTATTTTTATTATCGAAAAATGATGTTATTTCCATTTTAGCTTTCATTATATTTTCTCTGCTTCCTAAATTTTCTATATGAGCAGTACCTATATTTGTTATAACACCAATTGTTGGTCTGGCAATGTAGGCTAACCTTTCTATCTCACCTAAATTATTCATACCCATTTCAAGGACAGAAATCTCATGCTCCTTTTCTAACTCAAACAAAGTAAGTGGCAAGCCAATTTCATTATTAAAATTTTGCTTTGTTTTATGGACATTAAATTTCTCTTTCAGCACCGAAGCTATCATTTCTTTCGTGCTGGTCTTTCCTGTGCTGCCTGTCACAGCTATTATAGGTGTTTTAAATTTATCTCTATAATATCTTGCTATTTCCCTTAATGCAGCTAAAGTATCATTAACTATTATTTGTGGGCAATCTACATCTACTTTTTTTGAAACTAAAACAGCTGCTGCACCTCTTTCGTAACATGATTGCACAAATTCATGACCATCAAATTTTTGCCCTATAAGCGCAATAAATAAATCTCCATCCTTAATATTTCTGCTGTCAGTAGAAATACCCTTTATCAAAAAGTCCTCCTTGAAATCACAGGTACAGTGTTCAAGACATTGGACTATTTCTTGAAAATGCATTGCTATCATTGTAGTTCCTCCTTAAGAAAGTCGTTAACAATTTCTCTTTCATCAAAATGTATAGTTTTATCTTTTAAAATCTGATATGTTTCATGTCCTTTTCCAGCTATTACAATAACATCTCCTTTATTTCCATTATCCATAGCATATTTTATTGCTTGTTTTCTATCCTCTATTACAATATATGGACACTTAGTTTTTTCTACTCCTGGTAGTATATCCTTAATTATTCCATGTGGATCTTCACTTCTTGGGTTGTCAGATGTAACAACACAAAAATCAGCAAGCTCACCAGCGGCTTCACCCATTATTGGTCGTTTTGTTTTATCTCTGTCTCCCCCGCAACCAAAGACAATTACAAGCCTGCCTCTTGTATATTCTCTTGCAGATTTCAGTATATTTATGATGCCATCAGGTGTATGAGCATAATCTATTACAACTGTATACCCTCTCTTAGAAAGTATTTTTTCACTTCTTCCTGGAACATTTGCTAAAGACTCTAATCCGTCTTTTATAACATCAAAAGAAAGCCCCAAAGCTATACCTGCGGCTGCACATCCTAAAGCATTATACACATTGAATTTTCCTGGAAGATGAATATTTATTTCTTTCTCTATACCATTATAGCATAAAATAAAATTCGTCCCGCTTTCATTTATTGAAATGTTTTTTGCCATAACATCAGCTGCATTTTCTATTCCAAATGTCAATATTTTATTGCTTACCAATTTCAAAGCTTTTTTTCCGTATTCATCATCTACGTTTATGACTCCATATTCACACTTGTCAAAAATCTTCAATTTAGCCTTAAAATAATTCTCCATGTTCTTATGGAAATCCAAATGATCTTGAGTAAGGTTTGTAAAAATGCCCACCTTAAAGCTCAACCCAAATGTCCTTTTTAATTCAAGGGAATGGGATGAAACTTCCATAACACAATAGTTTAAACTGTTGTCATTCATTTTTGAAAAATTTTCTGCAAATCCATGGATTCAGGGGTTGTTCTTTTTGACTCTTCAATTGTATCTCCATAAATATTGTAGATTGTTCCTATTAAACCTGTGTTAAACTTAGCTTTATCTAGAATTGATTTCATCATAAATGTTGAAGTAGTCTTTCCGTTTGTACCTGTAATTCCAATAATATCTAATTTATTTGTAGGATTATTAAAATAATTTGCAGAAATTAACGCCATAGCTTCCCTTGTATCATCAACATATATTTTTGTTACATCTCCCTTAACCTCAACTTCTTTGCTTACAATTAAAGCTGTTGCACCATTATCTACTGCACTCTGAGCAAAACTATGTCCATCAGTTTTAGATCCTTGTATACAAAAAAACATGCTATCTTTAGTTACCTCTTGATGATTATAATGCAAATTCTTTATTTCTCTATCTTTTCCTTCTATTTTTTTGTAATTGACATTTTTTAATAAATCTAAAATCTTCAACAATAACCCTCCTTAATATTTTATAGCACAATACGACCATCAAGCGGTCATATTGTGCTAATATCAATCTTCTGGTTGCTCTAAAATTATTTCAATTTCCGTTGATTTGTCAATTTCAGTTCCTGGCTGCAAACTCTGAGATACCCCAATACCATCTCCTAAGTATGACACTTTTATTCCTAATGACTTAGCAAGTTCATTTATCTCCTTCTTTGTCATACCTGTAAAATTAGGCACTGCAACCTTTTCATTTTTATTTTTATCCATACCAAGATAAAGTGTAATCTTAGTATTTTCTCTAACTGTAACACCAGGTGTTGGACTCACATCATATATTATACTACCGTTTCCCTGAGTTTCAAAATTAAGTTTGTTATTTCTAAGAATTTTGTTTGCTTCTTCAACAGTTAAACCTCTTATCTCAGGAATAACAACCTCTCTTACAGCTTCTTTATTTGCTGTAGCATCAGGAGGAATATTTCTATATCTGAAAATATCCTCTATTATTTGTTTTGTGAGTGGTGCTGCAGTACTTCCTGAATAATAGTTTGATGGATCAGGCTCATCAATAGACAATATTATCACAAATTCTGGATTGCTACATGGAGCCATTGATGCAAATGATGAAATATACTTGCCATTAGCATATACACCATTTATAACTTTTTGAGCTGTCCCCGTTTTACCACCAACATGATATCCTTCTAAATATGCTTTTTTTCCGGCGCCTACTGAAACAACGGTTTCTAATATAGCTCTTAACTTTCTTGCAGACTCAGCAGACATAACCTGCTTTAATACTTTGGGTTTATACTCCTTTACTATTGAAGTATTGCCATTTTCGTCTGTATATAATACCTGCTTCAGCAAATGTGGCTGCATCATTTTTCCATCATTTGCTACAGCCGCCAGTGCTGTAAGATATTGTATCATCGTTACCGAAATCCCCTGTCCAAAGGCCTGATTTACAAGTTCAACCTTATTTACTCTTTCAATAGGTCTTATAATACCATTTTCTTCCCCTGGAAAATCTATATTTGTTTTCTTACCAAAACCAAATAAATTCCAGTATTTATAAAGCTTTTCCTTACCTAATCTCTCACCCAATTCCATAAAACCAACATTACATGAATTTTGGAGTATCTGGGCAAAATTTTGTGTTCCATGTCCTGTTCTTTTCCAACAATGTATTATTCTATCTGCGACTTTTTTAGAACCATGACATACAAATCTATCTTCATCGCTAACAATATTTTCTTCTATTGCCGCCGCAGCAGTTATTACCTTCAAAACTGATCCCGGTTCAAAAACATCATTAACAGCTCTGTTTCTCCATTTTTTTATTGATTCAGATACATCACCAGTAACTGGATTATTAGGATCATAATCAGGTTTATTTGCCATTGCTAATATTTCGCCTGTTTTAGGGTCCATAACTATTGCAGATATCTGCTTGGCTTTATATTCCACCAATCCCCTTTCTAATTGTTTCTCAACAAAATATTGAATTGATTGGTCAATTGTCAGTACAATGTCATTACCATTCTTTGGAGCAACATAGTTTGCCATAGAATATGGCATTTCTCTATGGTACGCATCAGTCTCACCCATAAATCTTCCTGGTGTTCCCTTTAACTCTTCATTATATTGCAATTCTATTCCAGCTCTTCCATCACCATCTATGTTTGTATTTCCAAGAACATGCGCCAAAAAATTGCCGTTGGGATAGTATCTCTTTGTATCTTCTGTTATTACTATCCCTGGCAATTTAAGCTCTCTTATCTTATTCCCCTGTTCCTTCTCTATTCTTCTTATTATCGTTACACTGGACAATGGAAGTCCATTTGGAAGCCTTTTGTTTAGTTTTTTAAGAATAGCTTCCTTTGTCATACCAATTATAGGAGAAAGTTTCTCTGCAATTTCTTCCTTTGTTATTTTTTTATTTTTAACTGCCTCATTAATATCCTTCATAAAGGCATCTACTCTTTCAACATTACCACTAACTGCTAATGGAGAACCATTTCTATCTAAAATTTTTCCCCTTTTTGCATCAATTTTTGTATCGTTTGTCCATTGTTCCACAGCCCATTTTTGAAGTTGTGGAGACCATACTATCTGAACCCATGCATATCTAAGCATTATAACAAACTGTACTGCTAGTATGATTAACAACATATAGACAACTCTCTTTTTAACAAGCATATTCGTTTTCTGATTGGAGCTCAATAATATATCCCTCCTAATAAATTAGTCCTAATACACGCTGGATCATATGAAAAGCTGTTTCCTTTTGATTTGTATTTGAAACTGCTGTTAAAGGTTCAACCTTCATAAAAACAGTATTTTCACTTTCAACTGCGACCATACCGTATTTTTTAGTTGCCAGCATTTCAATTTGTTTTATATTATCTTTCTTTGCAATTTCAACTCTTATGTTTTCATTATCTTTCTGCAAAGAAACTACTTCCGCTCTAACTTTTCTAATTTCATTGGAAAGATTAACAATTGTAGCAAATCTACATAACGTTATAAAGCTTACAATAAAAAGTATCCCAACAGCTGACATTAATTTCAATTTTTTAGCTAGACTATTTTTTTTCTTTTTAGTTATTATAACCCTTTTTTTAGTAGGTTTTTTAACTCTTGGTTTAACATCATAAGCAACATTACCATACATATATGTATTTCTACTTCTTTGATTTTTTGCCATTACCAATTTATTCACCTCCACCCCATATTAGAACTATATTTTTTCAGCTATTCTAAGTTTTGCACTTCTTGAACGGGGATTATAATCCAGCTCTTCCTTTGAAGGAGCAATAGGTTTTTTAGTTATTATCTTAATATCACCTTTTTTGTTACACACACACACAGGAAACTTGGAGGACAAGTACAAGGGTTTTCCCTTTGTTTATATACATTTTTTACAATTCTATCTTCCAGAGAATGAAATGTAATTATGCACAATCTGCCTCCTTTATTCAGTTTATCCAAACAATCATTTACCGCTTTTTCTAAAAGTTCAATTTCCCTGTTTACTTCAATCCTTATAGCCTGAAAGGTTCTTTTTGCCGGATGTGGTCCCTCTCTTCTTGCAGAAGCAGGAATAGCAGCCTTAATAATATTAACCAGCTCATAGGTTGTATTTATATTACTTTTACTTCTTTCTGCAACTATGAATTCCGCAATTCTAGATGCCCATTTTTCCTCTCCATATTCCCTTATAATGCGTTCTAACTCTAATTTGCTATATCCATTTACTACATCCCATGCTGAAAAAGAACTATCCCTATTCATCCTCATATCTAAAGGTGCATCGTGCATGTAACTGAATCCTCTTTCTGGCACATCCAGCTGATGAGATGAAACTCCTAAATCTAGAAGTATTCCATCTACCCCATCAATTTTAAGTTCACTTAATATATCTTTGATATTGGAAAAATTATTCCTTACAAAAGTTACATTATTGAACTCCTGGAGTCTTTCTTTAGACGCATTGATTGCATTTAAATCCTGGTCAATTCCGATCAGTCTTCCACCTTCACCCAGTCTTTTTGCTATTTCAATTGAGTGTCCTGCTCCTCCCATTGTCCCATCAACGTAAATTCCATTCGTCTTTATTTCAAGTCCATTGATACATTCTTCTAATAAAACTGATACATGTTTAAATTCCATAATCTTCACCCTCTACTACTATATACCTAACTCTGACATTTTTTCAGCTATCTCATTATAATCAATATTCTGGTCATTATATTCCTGCCATTTATCTTTACTCCAGATTTCAATCCTTGTTGAAACTCCTATACTTACTATGTCCTTTTGTATTTGTGCATATTCAATAAGGTTTTGTGGTAACAATGCCCTTCCTTGTTTATCGATTTCAATTTCAGCAGCTCCAGAAAAAAAGAATCTGACAAAAGCTCTGGCATCCTTGTTTGTTAAAGGAAGTGTTTTAAGCTTTTCCTCAAGTCTTCTCCATTCATCCATTGGAAAAGCATATAGACATCCATCTAAACCTTTTGTCATAACAAAAACAGAATTCAGTTGTTCTCTGAATTTAGCTGGTACTATTATTCTGTTTTTTGAATCAAGAGCATGCTGATATTCTCCAATAAACATTTCTTGCACCACAACCTTACTCCACTTTACTCCACTTTCCACCACTACAACTAATATTCTATATGAAATTTAAAATTCCTGCTACTAAAAAATAAAAGTCAGAAATTTTTTTAAAATTTCTGACTTTGTTTTAATATGATTTTTAATAAAATTAAAAATTCTATATGCTCTCTCGATAAAACTTTACAAGCAATTCATCTAGCTCCTGACTTATGGATATAATCTCCTCTCGACTTCCGTTTCGGAGAATTTCGTATAATTTATCTCTTATCATATCTATTTCGTCTTTTAGTAACATAATATCACCTACAAATAGAAATTTGTGGTGGAAAGTGGAGTATCTTTATTTTACATCCATTGTTAATATATGTCAATATTTACATTATATATATTTTTTATTCTTTAATTATCAAATTTCGACTACATTTTTAATTATTCTTTGTTTTAATTCTACATTGTCCTTATAGCCTGAATAACTTGAAAAACACATAAAATATTATTTATATAACGAACTTGAGTTTTTATTTTATTAGTTTATAACAGGATTGAATAACATCAATCTTAGCTCTTCCTAATCTAGCATGCAACTCATTTACTACTTCATCATCTATTCTATCTGTATTTCCCAATATTTTATTACATATCAAGGCACTCTCATTTGTAAATCTATTGTTGTCCACGTAATTAATGATTTCTCCAACCATCGTTTTGTTATGCATAAAAACACCTCCAAATATATTTTTCCCCTATTTTCATCATGTATGACTAGATTTTCTTTACATTAAACTAAATTATATCGAAACTTGCAGCCAATCCAACAATAGTTTATAATTGATTTGATATTTACAGGAAAGGAAGATAGCACATGAAATTAGGTATAGTAGGATTACCAAATGTGGGTAAAAGCACATTGTTTAATGCAATAACTCAAGCCGGTGCAGAATCTGCAAACTATCCGTTCTGTACTATAGAACCAAATGTTGGTGTTGTAGCGGTACCAGATCATAGATTAGAAAAATTAAAAGAAATATATAACTCAGAAAAAATAATACCTGCAGTTATTGAATTTTATGATATTGCAGGTCTTGTCAGAGGTGCCAGCAAAGGTGAAGGACTTGGAAATAAATTTTTGTCACATATAAGAGAAGTAGAAGCTATTGTTCATGTAGTTAGATGTTTCGAAGATTCTAATATAGTACATGTTGATGGATCAGTTGACCCAATAAGAGATATTGAAACTATAAATTTAGAACTGATTTTCTCAGATATAGAAACCCTAGAGAGAAGAATGGAACGAACAAAAAAAGCTGCACGTTCTGGTGATAAGAATGCTAATCAGGAAATGGTTTTTATGGAAAAATTAAAGGCTCATCTTGAAAATAGTAAACCTGCCAGAACTCTTGAAATGACTGATGATGAAAGGGACATTTTAAAACAATTGTTCTTACTAACTTCAAAACCAGTAATATATGCTGCAAATTTATCTGAAGATGATATAGTAAACGGATATGAAAACAATATTTATTTAAATAAAGTAATTGAATTTGCTTCCTCAGAAGAATCTCAGGTTATTCCAATCTGCGCCAAGATTGAAGAAGAAATATCAGCCTTAGAGGATGATGAAAAACAAGCATTTCTTGAAGATTACGGTCTTGAAGAATCAGGACTTAACAGACTTATTAAGGCAAGTTATAAACTTCTTGGTCTTATGAGTTTCTTGACTGCAGGACCAAAGGAAGTTAGAGCTTGGACGATTAAAATAGGTACTAAAGCTCCTCAAGCTGGGGGAAAAATTCATTCTGATATTGAAAGAGGCTTCATTCGTGCTGAAGTAATATCCTTCGATGTTCTAGTTAAGTGTGGTTCAGAAGCTGCTGCTAAAGAAAAGGGATTATATAGACTTGAAGGTAAAGATTATATAATGCAAGATGGAGATGTTGTTTTCTTTAGATTTAATGTTTAATGTAAAATTAACAGGAGGATAAGTTATATCCTCCTGTTTTTTAAAGTAAAAGGGACATGCTTTAAGGGACATATACTTACTGTCCTATTCATTTTTTATATTTAACCGAATCTGATTTGTACATAAATGTCTTTTCTAAATAAAATGAAATTTGTTTTTTATTTAATATAACTATCCTTTTTTATTGTTTTCTTAATTCTTCATATGCTTGTCCAACTTTTATCATAAACAAATAAACCTAAAACAAATCAACTTCACTTATACTCCTTGCCATTACATGGAAAATGGCATCTTCTTTTTTCTGACGTGCGATTCTTGGCATAAATAACATCTCCCTTCAAAGTTTACTCTGAAAATAGTATTTCCTTTGAAGGGAGATGTTATTCATTGGTTCTGAACAACACTTATCTGTCCCATATTGTTTAATCGGTTCATTGTGACAGTAAGTATATAGATTCAAACTAAGTGGGTCTTTCCTAT
>NZ_AZQP01000020.1 GCF_000601455.1 Fervidicella metallireducens AeB | reverse complement strand
TTTGGCTTGAAATTCTACAATAACCAATAACTTTTTTAGGTTTAATAACTTTATTTATGCCAAGAATTTGATCGAGTTGCTCATCTGAATAGTATCTAAAACCTGATAGTGCTACATAAGCAGGTTTTAAAATATTCTATTTATCCCAATTCCTTAAAGTTTGTTCAGTTTTGCCTATTAATTTAGCAAATTCACCAATACTATAATATTTCATTTAAATCACCTCTCTATATACAATAATGCTATAAATTCTATAAATTGTATGTAGAGATTTATAAATTTTTATAAAATTTATTTAGCTGTTTCATCCCCCTTTTTTGTTAAGATTACCTATAATGTATGTTTACCAAAATTAATTAACATATACTTAAATTTATACTTTTTTAAGCCATATTTTACTTGAATTTATGTATTTTAAATGTTATAATAACCTGTGTTGAAGTTGAACTCATTCGCAGATTCCCCACAATCTGTAATTTTCATAATATAAACGAAAAGGAGAGAAAGTAATGGCAAACATTAAATCAGCTATAAAAAGAATCAAGACAACTGAAAGAAGAACTCTTAGAAATAAGATGGTAAAGTCAGCTGTTAAAACAGCAATAAAGAAGTTTGAAGCTGCTGTAAATAGTGGCAATTATGAAGAAGCAAAGGTTTTACTTGCTGAGACATCACATATCATTGATAAGGCTGCAGCAAAGGGTATTATACATAAAAATGCTGCATCAAGAAGAAAGTCAACAATTGCAAAGAAACTAAATAGCATAGCTGTTAAGTAGTAAAAAACACCCAATATGGGTGTTTTTATTTGCACAAATTCACTATCAGAAGTTCCAACGCTAAATCATTAGATATTCTGTTTGTCTTAATACTATAATCAACATCAAGGCACATTCTAAGTGCATTCTTAATATCTTGAATACTGTAAATGTTACATTGTCTGATTAAATTTTGAATCATAAAATCCTTCAGCTTTAATCCGCTTTTTATTTCGTTAATATTTAATTTTTCCACCAGTGCCAATTTCGTTTGTAATAATAGCCTATACTGTCTGATAATCATTGCTAGAATTTTTAAATGTTCTTCCTTTTGAAATAATAAATTGTTAAGTATTGTTAAGGCATTGTCAGCGTCTTTTTTTGCAATACAATCTACCATCTTAAAAACGTTGCTTTCCAAGGTTCTAGTCACTATAGAATCAATATGTTCTTTTGTAATAACATCTTCATCCATAGCATAACACACTAGCTTTTGGATTTCCATTTCCAGACTCTCCAATGAACTGCCAGTTTCTGAAAGTAAATAAATTAACTCAGATTTATTGATTAACTTTCCATATCTACCTAACATATCAATAACAAATTTATTTAATTCGTCCCCTCTTAGCTGATTGAATTCAATTATATAACCTATATTTTTTATAACGTTCAGATATTTATTCTTGATATCAACATCATCTTCAAGTGTAATCAATAATATTATTCCTTTAGGTATATTTTTACAGTATTCTATTAGATTTTCACCAATAGCCATTAAAGCATTGTTTGAAATATTTTGTATATATATAATTTTTTTATCAGACAAGAACGGTAGAGTCTCACATGAATTAATAATTTCATTAAAATTGACATTAGCTCCTTCAAAATATGATACGTTTAATTCCGGAAAATTTTTTATCTTATTCAAAATAATATCTACTGCTTTCTTTACTAGGTGCTTTTCCTGTCCACCAATAACACACACACCTTCAAATTCTTCTTCCTTTACAATTTTAACAAACTCTTTAAAATTTCTAATCTCCATTTTATCACCTGTAAGTTTTTATTTTTGAAAAATCAACTTCTTATTTATACCATCTGTTATTACCATTATATTACCATTAATATCAGTCCTGAAAACGTCAATATTATTCATTTTTAGTGTATTAATAACCTTATCTGATGGATGTCCAAAATTATTTTTACCTACGCTTATTATAGCAGTTTCTATATGTGACTGTTCAATCATTTTTTCATTTAGTGAACCAACTGAGCCATGATGAGGCACTTTGTATAAATCATAATTACCTTCTAAACCTTCCAGATCATCCTTTTCTGCATCTCCTGTCAGCAACATGTTAAAATCTTTATAAATTAATTCAATAATCAAACATGTTTCATTTTTATCATTATCTATTTTTTCATTCTTATTTGGATACAATATTTTTAAAACTATATCTCCAATTTTAATCCTATCACCTTTAGATACTTCAGTAAATAAATAATCACCTGGGTAATCGTTATTAAATGAAATACTATTTTTTACATTCATTTGTGTAAATACATCCTTCAATCCCCCACAATGATCCTTGTGGAAATGCGTTATAATAAGTAAGTCTATTGTTTTATATCCTCTTCTTTTTATATATGGTATAACCTTTTCTCTGGCAGCACTATATTCCTTATATTCCGGTCCAGTATCTATTAAAATACTTTTATGATCAGGAGTTTCAATAAAAATACTATCTCCCTGACCTACGTTGATAAAATGAATTAACAATTTATTCTGGATAGGAATAACTGAAGCAATTATAAAAAAAACAAAAATAAAATTCAAATATAACTTTTTTATCTTCATTCTACTAAAGTTTATATAATTAAAATTAATAAATAGAAATAAATAATACAAAATGATAAATATCTTATTAGTCTGCCCTATGTAAACATTGAAATCAAATTTAGCTATAAACTTAATGAAATTCATAAAAATAAATCCCAAAAAACATGTAGGGAAAAATACATAGTTTAGTCCCAGTAATAAATATATAATTGATGAAATAAATCCAGCAACAGTTAATAATGCCACTAAAGGTCCAATTAGTATATTTATTAATATTGAAAGAGGGTTAAAAAAACCTTTATTCCATATTATTATAGGTAGAGTCATTAAAAAAGCCCCTAGACTTACACTGATTTCGCTGCTGAAATACTTTATTTTTTTTGACACAACATCGTTAATATCATCCTTCAATAGTATTATTCCATATGTCGCCGTAAAGGACAATAAAAATCCTAGATTGTATAAATAGAATGAATTTAATATTAGCATTATTAAACCTGCTAAAGTAATGCCATTCACAACATCATATGGTCTCCTTATCATTTTAGCAAAGGTCACAATACTAATAATTAGAAATGCTCTAAATATTGATGCTTCAAACCCTCCAATGACTGTATAAAAAAAGCATGTAATTATAACTACAAAATATCTTAATCTTGCACTAAGTTTTCTAGTAATAATATTTACAAACATATATACTATGCCAATATTAAATCCTGAAATCGCAAGTATATGTGATATTCCAAGATTTTGAAAGTTATTTAAATCCTCTAAGGATATATCTTTTATATAACCGGTTAATAATCCACAAAGGAATGAGCCTCCAATTTTATCAATAGATAGTAATGAATTAATTATTTTGTATTTAATCCTTATTGGTATTACAATTATGTTGAATCTTTCTAACTTTTCAATCTCAGATGAAGAAATTGTAATATATGCATCAATATTTTTTGAATTCATCATTTTTTTATTATAATTATTTTTTTCATTTACATTTCCCTTGAATTTTACATAATCACCTGGGGTAACATCAAGTTCTTTATAATAAGATGCTATTATACGATAGCCATTAGAAAAATTCTTTAAAATAAAGGTATTATCATATTTTTCTATAACATAACCTTGATACACATTGCTAGACAACAAAACCCTGTATCGTTCTTCAAAACTCTTTGTATGAAAATTTGCAGTTAGAAATCCCAGTGAAAAAAATAAGCAACAGAATATTATAAATACCCACTGTTTTCTCAGGAACATAATCAAAAATAGTGCAGTTATAGCTGCACCTAATAAGTATATGTTTATTTTATTGAACAATAAAATTCCAAATATAAAAAATACGGTTATCTTAATCAGAATATTTTTCATATTCTTTTTTCATTTTCCCTTGTTATATTGAGATAATCAGGAGTCTTTCTAATATCACTGTGTGTATTGCCCATGTAATGCAAATTTGCTGTAATATTTACTACATGACCATTAGAATTATGTTTTATGTCTACGTCACTTACCCTGCCATCATCTTGACGGTAGGCTAAATAATTTCCCAGAATTTCGTAGGCTGCATCAGATGTTATACTTTCATATGCTGAAAAATAATCTGATTCCGGCATTTGAATTGTAACCTTGTACAATCCGTCTTGCTGAATTCTATTTTCTCTTATGTTGTTAAACATAAAATCACCTCATATATATTCTTGCCACATTTAATATATTTAATCATAAAAACACACCCTTATTAAGGTGTGTTTTTTATTTATTTTTTATTTATTTTTTTATTGACTTTACTATTTCAACTATTAACAAAGGTATTAATGAGCATAAAGCTACAATCAATATTTCATTTAAATTCAGTATTCTCACCTTAAAAATTTGTCTTGTAAAAGGTGTCGCAATAACTATAAATTGTATCAGCAAGGATATTAATACAGCCTTATTCAAATATTTGTTTGTAAATAACCCATTTTTAACAACCGATGCCTTTTCAAGTCTTACATTGTATGCATGGACTAATTGGGATAAACTCAGTGTAAAAAATGCCATGGACCTAGCATCTTCTATTCCCATCTTTAAACCATACCAATAAGCAACTAACGTAACTCCACCTACTAAAATACCTTGAAGTAATATTTTTAATCCTAACCCATCTGCAAAAAGACTCTCATCAGGTTTTCTTGGCTTTCTTTTCATTACACCCTTCTCAGCAGGTTCCATTCCTAAGGCCAAAGCTGGAAGACTATCTGTTACAAGATTAACCCAAAGTATGTGTATAGGCAATAGTGGTTGAGGTAAATTAAACACAATAGCAATAAACAATGCTACAATCTCACCAATATTACATGACAATAAATAGTGTATAGACTTCTTTATATTTGAAAATATCGTTCTTCCTTCTTCAACTGCTGATACTATTGTTGCAAAATTATCATCTGTCAATATTATATCAGCAGCACCTTTAGCAACATCAGTACCTGTTATTCCCATTGCACATCCTATATTTGAAGTTTTTAAAGCAGGTGCATCATTTACACCATCACCAGTCATAGCCACAATTTGATTATTTTCTTTCCATGCTTCAACAATTCTAACTTTATGTTCAGGCGAAACCCTTGCATAAACTGAGTAATTTTTAACATTTTGAACTAATTCTTCCTGTGTCATTTTTTCTACTTCATTCCCTGTGATAGCTTCTTCTTCACTATTTAAGATTCCTAGTTCTTTAGCTATTGCCACAGCTGTAGTTTTATGATCACCAGTAATCATAACAGGTTTAATTCCAGCCGTTTTACATATTTCTACAGCTTCCTTTGCTTCTTCCCTCGGTGGATCAATCATTCCCATAAGTCCAACAAAAATTAAATCCTTTTCAGCACTTTCCCTTTCAATCTTTTCTATATTCTTATATCCTAAAGCTAAAACTCTTAATGCACTTGAAGCCATTTCTTCGTTTACTTGTTTTATTTTTTCAACGTCTGAATCAGTGATTTCTCTTACCATATCTTTATCTTGTATATATTTACAACATGACAATAATATGTCAGGCGCTCCCTTGGTGTTAACTGAAAATCCATTTACTTGTTTATTGAATGTTGTCATCAGTTTTCTATCTGAGTCAAAAGGTATTTCATCAACTCTTATAAATTCTTTATCAAGTTTTCTTTTATCAACCCCATGTAATAATGCAACATCAACTAATGCAGTTTCAGTTGGATCTCCTATTGTTTTGTAACTATTGTTCTCTTCCACAATTTCTGTATCGTTACATAGATTAGATACATGAAGAACTTTGTCAATATCCTTTAAATCATCACTAAAACCGTTAATTGTGTAAATTTTTTTGACAGTCATTTTATTTTGTGTAAGTGTACCTGTTTTATCAGAGCAAATAACAGTTGCACAACCTAAAGTTTCTACAGCTGGCAATTTTCTTATGATTGCATTTCTTTTTATCATCTTTTGAACACCCACTGCTAAAACTATTGTAACAACAGCAGGCAGACCTTCAGGTATTGCAGCTACAGCAAGTGATACAGAAGTCATAAACATTTCAAATACAGGTCTTCCTTCAAAAATACCTATCCCAAACATCAATGCACAAATAGCCAGTGCTGCTATTCCTAGCCATTTTCCGACTTCCTCTAACTTTTTCTGTAGTGGTGTACTTTCTTCTTCAACCTTTGATATCATATCTGCAATTTTTCCAATTTCAGTGTTCATACCTGTTGCAACAACTACACCTTTGCCTCTTCCATATGTAACCATAGATGACATAAATGCTAAATTCACCCTATCCCCTAAAGGAATATTTGTATCTTCGATAATTACATCCTTTTTGTCAACTGGAACTGATTCTCCAGTCAAGGAAGATTCCTCTATTTTAAGATTAGATGTTTCAATTAATCTTAAATCCGCAGGAACATACTTCCCAGCTTCAAGAATAACGATATCTCCAGGAACGAGTTCTCTAGAAGGAATCTCTAAAACATTTCCATCTCTGATTACCTTTGCCAAAGGAGCAGCCATCTTTTTTAAAGCCTTTAAAGACTCTTCTGCTTTATTTTCCTGTACTACCCCAAGAACTGCATTTAATAATATTACCATTAAAATGATAGCCGAATCAGCAACTTCACCAAGTATTCCAGATATAACAGCTGCTGCGATTAAAATTATAACCAGTACATCTTTAAATTGTTCTATAAATTTTTGCAATGTACTTTTTCCTTTTTCTTCTTTAAATTCATTAAAACCAAATTCATTGATTCTTTTTTCTGCCTCCGATTTGCTAATTCCAGTTTCCTGTGTCTTAAGCTTATCAAAGATCTCTTTTTTTGATAGTGAATGGTAATTATTCATTTAAATCACTCCCCATATTATTATTTCACATAAAAAAGACCTTTATCCATGTACCACATAGATAAAGGTCTTACTCACAAGGTTTCCTTGCTAATCAACCGGGCAAAGGCCGTATTGACGATTGATTAATACATAAAGTAGAGCTACTCCCCTTCATTATTTATAATTTTATCATCTTTTTTTGACAAGTCAATATTTTCTTCTAACTCATTAACCTCAATTCCAAAATTCTTCGTTGATACATTAAACTTTTTTATAATAAAAGGTAAAATGGACAAAAGGATTAAAAACAATACTGATAGTATAAACTGTTTAGAATAGATATTGTCAAGGGAACTACCAAAGTAACTGTAAACAAAAGTACCCGGTATTATTCCTAAAAAAGTACCAACTATATATTCCCATATTTTTATATTTGATAAACCGCAGATATAACTTACAACATCACAGGGTAAAATCGGAATAACCCTCATTAAAAAAGTTACAATAAACCCTTTTTCTTCACACTTTTTATCAATTTTTTTAATTTTTCCATTTAGTAATCCTTCAATCCAATCCCTTCCCCAATATCTAGCCATGTAATATGCAATGATTGAACCAATTGTTCCACCTACAACTGTATAAACTGTACCTAAAATTGTACCAAATAAGATTCCCCCCAACACAGAGAATAAACCTATAGGTAACAACAGTATAGGCCTTATTGTACACAATATTAAAAAGATAAATGGTGCTGCTTTCCCATAAGAAGAAACTAACCTTTTAACATTTTTTAAATCGTAAAGTCTAAAATAAAATACAATAATAATTACAAATACTATAAAACCAATTATGGAAATAAATTTTTTAGTATTATATCCCTTATTTATCATTATTTTTCACCAGATTATATTTTTTTAATTTGATTCAGGAAAATTATTTTATTTTTTGTTATTTCGGTGAAAGTCTCCTTATCTATTTTCCCATTGGCTAACAATTCCTCAGCAATAGCTAAAAATTTTTCCACTAGACTTACAATTTCATCATTATAAATCATGGAATCCCCACCCATCTAATAGATTTATAAATTAATTTTAAAATAATCCATTATCTTAAAGTACCATCTCTTTAATAAAAAAACTGACTTATAATCTTTAATTGCATATAACTGGTTTTCTTTTACTACTTCATCTTTACTATTGGTTATTATAACCTTACCTATAATATCACCTTTTTTAATATTATAATTCAAATTTTCATTCATTACAGCATTTATTTTAAATATTTCATTTTTTTTAGCTAACACATACAAATCTTTTTTACAGATTCCTTGTATATTCTTTTCCTTATAATACTTATTTTCAAAATCAAACTTTTTGTCTTTCTTAACTATTATGTTATTAAAAAAGTTTTGTTCTCCAAAATTTAATAAATCTAAGCTATCTTTTACCCTGAAGTAATCAGAACTTGAGCCTAAAACAACTGATATAAGCCTGAAAGGATAACCATTTCCATTTTTACTTAACAAATCTTCTGTTGCAACAAGACAATAACCAGCTAATGATGTATGTCCTGTTTTTAAACCATCAACACCTGTCTTTTTTCCCAAAGCTCCATTTGTATTGTAGAGGACTTTATTTTTTATCACTACACTTTTTTTTGAAGTTGTATTCAATATTTCTGGATATTTTTTTATTATATTTTTTGCAAGTTCTGAAATATCCCTTGCTGAAGATGTGTTATAAATATTGTTTTCTTTACCCTCTGTCAAGCCGGTAACATTATAAAACTGAGTTTTTGTAAGTCCTAATTCTTTTGCCTTTAAATTCATGTTGTATATAAAATCAGTCCCATCCTTCTCAACAATGATTCTAATTTCCTCTGCACTATCATTTGCTGAGATAATCAATAACGAGTCAATTAATTCCTTAACTGTTATTGTGTCATTTTTCTTTAAACCTAATTTTGATGCAGATTCAGGTACTTTTATATTGTTGTCTTTAATAAAAATCGCATTGCTATCGCTTATATTTAGTTTTTCAAGATATTCTTTAAAAACTAAATAAGTCATTAACTTTGTAATAGATGCCAATGGCAGCTTTGCATCTGAATTTTTTTCATAGAGAACTCTACCAGTATTAGCCTCTATTAAAATTGCAGCTTTACAATTTAGATTTAAATCTTCTTTGTAATTTACAGTCTTCGAATCTGCATAAACTATATTTGTGTTGATAAAACTAAACACTAATAATACTAATATACATATTTTCTTTTTCATGCAACCACTCCCTATGATATTAACATATTTTTACATATTTTACAATATATTTAATTATGATAATTTACATTTTTTAATTTTAAACAAAAAACCTCTAAACATTACAATACATTTTAATGTAATTGTAAGTTTAAAGGTTATTTTAAACTTAGTGGCGGGAGTATGTGGGAATCGAACCCACCCGTCGTGTTATTAGCACGGCAGAGCAGTTTTGAAGACTGTCAGGCACACCAGCACCTATCTACCCCCATAACAAAGTTATAATAACATAAAAATAATAACTTTGCAATCTTTATCTAACCATTATATTCATTCAATATTCTTACGTCTCCAACTCTTTTCGTTATCCTTTTGGTATCAAAAAACTCTAAAAGCATTACAGCATATTTTCTGCTTATACTTAAATCATCTCTGAATTGAGCTACACTTATATTCCCATTTTTTTGTATATAATCTATCACTCTGGTTTCTGCTTCATTTAAATAACTTGTTTTAATATATATATCATCACTTATTTCTATAACTTCTCCAATATCAACCAAATAGTTCAATATCTGATTAGCTTCTTTTCCTTCTATTTTTAAATTCATTAAATAATCCCCCACTTTAGGAGGTTGAAATCTAAATTTATCTAATTCACATAATATCTTATTCTTTATCTCAGTTTGTTTTTCATTTAAAGATATATAAAAATCTTTTAAAAAAATATAATTACCTTTTACGTTAAGGATATTCTCATTTAACTTACAAATAATTTCATCCAAAATTTTTTGTTTAATGTTTTTATCAAAAACTTTAATTTTAAAATCTTCCTTTGGCATCCCTAAACTTAAGGGATTTTGCTTATGGAACTTATCTAAGGTTTCATAAGCTTTTTTACTTATACTATTAAAATAATCTCTATGTATAAATAATTCACTTTCTTTTGAGTTAATTTTAACTATTTTTTCTGAGTCTACCAATTTGTCAATTATTTCATCAAAACTATCAATACCATCTATATGTTTTTTAATATCTTCTCTGCTTAAAAACTCAGAACTGTTATTTAGAATTAATCTCTCTATGATGTCTTCACCACTACCTGTTTCTTTTAAATGTAATTCCTCTATTACCTTTCTGTCAAATGATTTATGTTTCAACGGATTTGCATCTAAAATCCTTCCTCCGCCAATGGTAACAATGGGCGAATAACTTCTAATTATAAATTTATCGCCATACTTTGCTGCAATAGGATATTCTAATCGTAGTTGTACTAATGCTGATTCACCTGCATCTACAAACTCCTTATCCAAAATTACTACTCTTGCTAAAACTTCACTTGTACCATGATATAACCTTACCCTATCTCTATTTTTTAAAGCTTTTGGTGCATCCTCTAAATACTTTAATCTACAATCAATCATAAGACTGTTACTAATATTATCAATGCTAGATAACACATCTCCTCTTTTTACATCTGAAACCTTAACATTTAACAAATTAATTGCAACTCTTTGCCCTGCTTCAGCCGATTTAACATTTTCACCATGAACTTGAATATTCCTGATTCTGGTTTTTATTCTGCTTGTAAATATCTCACATTGCTCTCCTAAATTCAGTCTTCCTTCTATTAGAGTTCCTGTAATTACAGTTCCAAATCCATTTACACCAAACACCCTATCAATTGGTACTCTAAATTTTGAACTTATATTTCTTTTTCTTACTTTTCTAGTTTGCTCATCAAGGATTGAAATCAATTCATTTATCCCATTTCCAGTTCTTGAGGAGACATTTACTATAGGCGCATCCTTTAAAAAGCTGTTCTTCAAAGCATTTTTTATTTCGTTATTTATAATTGTTAACCATTCTTCATCTACCAAATCAGTTTTTGTAACTACAACAATTCCCTTATCAATATCAAGTAATTCTAATATATTAAGATGCTCTCTGGTCTGAGGCATTATCCCTTCGTCTGCAGCTATAACCAAAAGTACTATATCTATACCACTTACACCTGCTAACATGTTTTTTATAAATTTCTCATGCCCTGGAACATCTACTATTCCAGCTCTCCTACCCGATGGCAAATCAAAGTATGTGAATCCAAGATTTATTGTTATTCCCCTTTCCTTCTCTTCCTTTAATGTGTCTGTTTCTCTTCCTGTTAAAGATTTTATTAATGTTGTTTTACCATGATCTATATGTCCAGCTGTTCCTATTATTATGTGCTGCATTATTTATCACTCCCAAATATTTTAACCAATGAATCCCTGATAATAGAAAGCTCATCATCAAATATTGTTCTTAAATCAAATACCAATTTATCTTTATTAATTCTAGTTATTATAGGTATTTCCATCATCCTGAGGGATTTTTCAACATCCTGAACCTTGTTCTCTAACGGTTTCAATTGTACTGTATATGTCTCTAAATTTTCAAGTGGCATTGCACCCCCACCAACCTGTGAAAAATCTTCTTTAACTTCAACCAAAACATAAGACTGTAGCGAATTTTTTAAAAGCCGTGCTAACTTATTTGCTCTTTTCTTTATTTCATCAGCTTTTGTATTCAACATGTTAAGCACAGGAATTTCTTTTAATGCTTTTTCTTCATCAATGTAAAGTTTAAAAGTTGCCTCAAGAGCAGCTAAGGTCATCTTATCAATTCTCAAAGCCCTATTCAATTGATTTTTTTTCATCATTTCAACATATTTCTTCTTACCTATGATTATTCCAGCTTGTGGTCCACCTAGTAATTTATCGCCACTAAATGTAACTACATCTATACCTCTTTTTATACTTTCCTGAACAGTAGGTTCATATGATAACCCATACTTTGACAAATCAATTAATACACCACTTCCTATATCCTCTACTACCGGTAATGAGTACTTTTTTCCTAATTCCACAAGTTTATCAATAGCAACTTCTTCTGTAAAACCAAGGATTTTATAGTTGCTTTGATGAACCTTTAAAATTACCCCAGTATTTTCGTTTATAGCACTTTCATAATCACTAAAATTTGTTCTGTTAGTCGTTCCAACTTCTCTTAATTTTGCACCACTTTGTTCCATTACAGCTGGTACCCTGAATGAGCCACCAATTTCAACAAGCTGACCTCTTGAAACAATTGCTTCTCTATCTTTACTTAGGGTTGATAAAACAAGTAGAACTGCAGCCGCATTGTTATTTACAACCAATGCTGCTTCTGCCCCGGTAATTTTGCATATTAAATCCTCTACATGACTATATCTTGAACCTCTATTACCACTTTCCAAATCAAATTCTAAATTACTGTATCTAGTAGAAGTTTTTATTACTTCATCCATCACTTTTTTAGATAAAACAGCTCTTCCTAAATTAGTATGAAGAACTGTCCCTGTTGCATTAATAACCCTTTTTAAGTTCATTGAGTTTTTATATTTTATTTTACTTATAATTCTATATACGATTTCATCATAATCAATGTAATCAATTGTTCCCTCTAATATGCCTTTTCTAAAAGAATCTAATACCTCTCTGATTGAATCAACTACAGATTTTCTACTAATATCTTTAATTTCTAATATTCTACTATCATTCAATACTACATCTACTTTAGGAAGATATAATAACAATTCCTTTTTATCATTCATATCCTTCATCTCATTTCCCATTTTTTATTTAATATAAAGATATTTTTCTCCTTTTTCTTGAACATAGCCAATAATATTAGCTTCAATACCATTTTCTTTTAACTTATATATAAATTTATTCCCTTCCTTTTCACTGATAGAATATAAAAGTCCCCCTGATGTCTGTGGATCCATCAAAATATCCAACATATAATCCTCTAAGTTATTAAAATCATACTTCCCTTCAAGATATTCTTTATTCTTATAAGTTCCAGCTGGAATAATACCCATTTTAGCTAAATCGTCCACACCATCAAAATACTTTATTTTATCCCTTTCAATTACAATTGAAACTTTACTTCCTTCTGCCATTTCTAATGCATGGCCCATTAATCCAAAACCTGTTATGTCTGTACATGCGTTTATATTAAAATCTAACGCTACTTCATATGCATACTTATTCAGTGTAGTCATACTCCTAACAGCCATTTCAATTTGACTTTTCTCTGCAATTTCACCTTTGATTGCCGTATTTATAATTCCAGTCCCAAGGGGTTTAGTTAGTATTAATATATCCCCTGGTTTAGCATTTGAATTTTTTAATACTTTATCAGGATGTACAAGTCCCGTTACAGATAATCCATATTTAGGCTCTTTATCATCTATAGTGTGCCCCCCAACAATTGTTGCTCCTGCTTCCCTGACCTTATCAGCTCCACCTTTCAAAATATCACCAAGAATTTTAAAATCTAAACAAGTTGGAAAGCATACAATATTCAATGCTAATATTGGACTACCCCCCATTGCATAGATATCACTTAATGAATTAGTTGCTGCAATTTGCCCAAACAAATAAGGATCGTCAACTATCGGAGTAAAAAAATCCAATGTTTGTATGATTGCTAGGTCGTTGTTTATTTTATATACAGCTGCATCATCAGAGGTATCTATTCCCACTATTAAATTTTTATCATGAAATTTTGGTAATTGACACAAAACTTGTGCCAGTGCCTTTGGGCTAACTTTAGCTGCTCAACCAGCTGCATTAGTCAAATTTGTAAGTTTAATCTCCATTACTATTGCCCCCTTCCTAAATAACATTGTATATTATACTATAGCTTTTATTCAATGCTAATTCACTGTAATTTTATCCTTAATATTTTCAAACATCTTATCCCCAATACCACTGACTTTCTTAATATCTTCAATTTTACTAAATAAACCATTTTTCTCCCTAAAGTCTATTATCCTTTGTGCTAAGGCCTCTCCTATTCTTGGGAGAGATTTTAGCTGTTCTTTGTTTGCCGTATTAATATTTATTTTTTCTTCTGACAAAGGCTTTATCTGTATGCCCTGTGATATATTACTTACGTTTGTATTATTTTTTGAAGGTATTCTAATAAAATCTTCGTCTTTGAGTCTTGCAGCTAAATTAATTAATGTTGTATCTGCATTTTGAGTAAACCCATCTGATAATTGAACTAATTTTGCCAAACGTTCTCCTTTTTTCAATGTATAAACACCTGGTTTTTTAATTTCTCCACAAATATAAACTGTTATTGTTTCACTTTCATCGATAGAATTAACGTCTTTTCTGTTAACCTCATTTTTTTCAATTACTACAGCTTCTAATGAATTTCTTTTGTTTTTATAAAAATTAAAAGAAATTATAAAAACTATTATCACTGAAAAAACACATAATCCAATTTTCTCTCTTTTTGACAAATCCATCAAATCACCTCTGAAAAATTATTTACATTTTGTACCATTTTTAAACTTCCTCAATTGAAAAGATTTTTATGATTTGCTATAATTAAAAAAGCATAAAACAAGGAGGCATTTATGAAAAAATATTTAATTATATTCATGATAATAATATTTATTTCTTTATATCCACATAAATCCTATGCAGATGAAATACCAGTCATATCCGGTGAAGGTGCGATAGTAATGGATTTGAACTCATCAGAAATTTTATATCAGAAAAATATGAATACTCCTTATGCACCAGCAAGTACAACAAAAATAATGACTGCATTGTTAACCCTGGAAAAATGTAATCTTAATGATAAAGTTATTGTTGGTAAAAAGCCTCCCTTTGAGGATGGCAGTAAAATTTACTTGTTTGAAGGTGAAGAGATTACCGTAAAGGATTTATTATATGCATTACTTTTGAATTCTGCTAATGATGCAGCTTTGGCCCTTGCTGAGCATATCAGTGGTTCAAAGGAGGCTTTTGCATTATTGATGAATCAGCGTGCTAAAGATTTAGGGTGCAAAAATACCAATTTTGTAAATCCTAATGGCTTATATGAAGAAAACCATTATACAACAGCATATGATTTATCATTGATTACTAAAGAAGCTTTAAAAAACAAAATTTTTAATGAAATAATTAAAACACAGTCCTATGTTATACAACCAACTAATAAACAATCTGAAAAAAGATATCTTCACAACCAAAACAGATTAATTTTTAATCCTCGTTATAAATATTCTGGTGCAGATGGTGTGAAAACTGGTTATACTACTAAATCTAAACATACCTTTGTTGGATCTGCAACCCAAGGAGATAGAAGAATTGTTGTTGTAATATTATATAGTAAAGAGAAAGTCTGGTCAGATGTAAAAAAACTTATGGATTATGGCTTTAAAAATTATGAAAATATTAAACTAATTTCTAAAGATGAGGTTCTAACAAATTTATCAATTTCTAATGAAAATGTCCCTGTAATTTCATCTGAAGATCTGTTTGTAACATTTCCAACAGGAAAAAAGCCAGTTATAAATAAACAATTAACACTTAACAATAATCTTAATAGTATAAAAAAAGGTTCAATTGTAGGATATGTTCACATTACAGTAAACAACGAAAAAGATTTTAAAGTACCATTAATAGCTTCAACGGATGCAAATTATCCTGAAAGCTTATTTACTAAATCCTCATCGGTAACAAAGAATATGCTTATTCGCTATAAATGGAAATTTATTGTTTTCGTTATTCTTTTCCTTTTTTTAATACGTGGCCTACTCATAAAATTTAAACGTTATTATAAAATCTTAGATAGATAGGTTACACAATTTTGCTAAAAATAAAAAGCAGGCAATCCTGCTTTTTATTTTTAGCAAATACTTTTCTTTTTATCTTTACTCTTATTTTGCATCTGGAATGATAGCTATTGCTTCGATTTCAACATAAGCATCTCTTGGAAGTTTACCAGCTTGGAAGCATGATCTTGCTGGCATTTTTTCTTTAAAATATTCTCCATAAACTTCATTAACATCAGCAAAATCGTTTATATCTTTTAATAATACTATAGTTTTTACTACATTATCCATGCTTGTTCCAGCTTCTTCAAGTATTGCCTTTAAATTTTCCAATGACTGTCTTGCAGCTGCTTTTGCATTGTCATTTACTAATTCACCTGTTGCTGGATTTAAAGGAATTTGACCTGAAGTATATACCATGTTACCTACCTTTATTGCTTGTGAGTATGGTCCTATTGCAGCAGGTGCATTTTTTGTACTTACAACGATTTTTTCCATATGTATGTATGCCTCCTTATGTTTATGTAATTGTGCAATATAAATCGCACATCTTTATTATATCCATTATTTATTATTATTGCAATTAATCTATTAAATTTACTCATCCATAATTAAATAGTAATAATCTCTGCGTCTGCCCATAGTCTTTCTATTTCATAAAATTCCCTATCTTCATTTAGAAATACATGGACAACCACTGTTCCAAAATCTATTAATATCCATCTACCTGTACTATAGCCTTCCTTATGTAAAAGGCTATAACCCTCATCCTTCATTTTATCTTCAATTTCATCAGCTATAGCCTTTACCTGCGTAGTTGAATTACCACTACAAACAACAAAATAATCAGCTATAGGTGATAATTCTTTAATATTTAATATTTTTATATCACTGGCTTTTTTGCTAGAGGCAGCTGATGATATGCAATAAGCCATTTTTGAAGAGTTTTTCAAATAAATACCTCCTAACTTACAATGAAATCTTTGTTATACAGTAATAAGATTTATTTTACACTATCTTTTCCAAGGATTACAACTACATTGGCATTATTATCATTATTTTTTTCTTCTTTTACTACATTGCCAAAGTTATATCCTCATAAATATGTTTACCTATACCATTATGTGAATAATCGTTAATAGTTGTAGTTTCAAGAGTTTTTTTATAGTTGCCAATTTTTATAACATTATAACCTTTCTTGGTTAATAAATCTTTATACCTTTTAGCAAGTCCATTAACATTCGTTGAATTTAATATTATCACTCTTACATCATTTCTATTAAAATTTTGTGATACTTGTACGGTTTCATCTTCAATGAACTTATTAACATATTCACTGTTTTTTTCCTTATCCCATATGTAATATGAAACTCCGTTAATATACCTAGGCTCTCCATCTAATATCCTTTTTTCAATATTAGAAGCACCAATATTTTTTAATTTTAGTGCCAATTTAAACATAGTTTTTGAGTCCATATCAGTTTTTACATAATTAGATACTGTGCTTATTAACTTTGGCAGTCTTAATATACCAGCAGGTGATTTTGCTTTTTCAAAAACCTTTAAAAGAAATTCTTGTTGTGTGGCTATTCTCCCTAAATCCCCCATGGCATAGCCGCCGCCGTTATTATTCTTTCTCCATCTCACATATTCCTCAGCTTTTTTACCATCTAAATGTACTATTTGTCCCTTTTTAAAATGAATACTGATATCCCTTGCATCATAATTCATATCACGTTGAATAGTTACATCTACACCTCCTACCGCGTCTATACATTTTCTAAAAGCTGCGTAATCAATTTTTGCGTAATAGTCAATGTTAACACCTAACATTTTTTCAATAGTTTCTATAGCAAGCTGAGTTCCTCCTCTAAGATTTGCAGCATTAATTTTCTCCATTTTTCCCAATATACTGACTCTGGTATCTCGTGGAATTGATAGCATGTATATTTTTTCTTTACTTGGATTGTATCGAATTAACATAATAGTGTCAGATCTTTTAGGACTTTTGCCAGTTGTATCTTCATAGTTGCCTGCATCAACACCTAATAATAAAACATTTATAGGTTTACTTATATCAACTTGTTTTGATTTATCTACTCCTTCATTTACCCTTTTTAATATTGTAAATGCATAACCAAAAGTACATGCTGAAACTAAAAGTATGATAACCATTATAATTTTAAAGACTTTCCAACCTTTTTTTTTCATTTATATTTCACCTTCCATTAAAAGACTGTTCCTGAACTCAATAGTCAATGGATGTAATAAAAAATCCTTTTTTAAAATATATTCAATTGTTGTATTACACGCTAAAATCAGTGCTTTATTTAAGTTTATTTTTGATAATTCACGAATTTTTTCAATCCCTGGAAAATCCCTGCCTTTTTCTATAACATCTGCAAGATAAACAATTTTTTCTAATGTTGTCATGTTTCTTCTTCCAGTAGTATGGAAGCAAATTGCATTTAATATTTCCTCATCTTTTATTTTGAAAACTTGTTCACAATATTTTGCACCAACACTTCCATGCAGAAGTTGCGGAAAATTCAATTGTATTTCGTCAACTTCAAGTCCATATTCCATAGCCATATCAATTAGTTCTGGGTCCGTCAAATTCTTAACGCAGTCATGTGCTATAGCCGCAATTCTACATTTGCTTACATCAGCTCCATATATCTTTGCTAATTCAACAGCAGCTTCCTCAACATTCAATGAATGTTGAAATCTTGATGGTTTTAATAATTTTTTTATACTTTCTCTTATATATTCATATTCCTTCACTAAATTCACCTCTGTACAATCCATGATCATAAATATAATCAATTACATTATCAGGAACTAAATATTTTATACTCTTTTTCTCTGCAATCCTTCGCCTTATCATTGTTGATGATATTTCAATGCTAGGAATTTTTATCATTTCAAAATTTCCCAAAGATAAAATACTGTTTTCTTGTATTATCTCTTCAAAATGATTTTCGAGTCCGCCTCTATTTACAACTACAAAATCAGCTAACTTAAAAACTTCCTTAATGTTCTTCCATGTTACCATATCTTTTAGAGCATCAAAGCCCACAATAAATTTAATATTTTTAAAGTCATATATATTTTTTAATTGTATTAGAGTATCATATGTATAACTTTTTCCGAATCTATTGACTTCAATGTCACTGATTTCAAAATATTTATTTCCATCGATAGCTAATTTAACCATATTAAATCTATGTTCTGATGTTACCATATCATTAAAATCTTTGTGTGGTGGATTTCCTGATGGCATAAAAATTATTTTCCTTAAATTTAAAGATTGTTGAACTTCCTGGGCAAGAATTAAGTGTCCTAAATGAATAGGATTAAAAGTCCCTCCAAAAATTGCTATATTATCCATCAAATCATCCTTTACTTTTATTTTCTTTAATATTATAGCAAAATATATAGATAAAAATAAGCCCTATTATTTATTAAATAATAGGACCAAATTTTTATCTTGGCAATTGAATTCTTGGATTCTTCTTTGATTTTTTATATATTACGAATTTATTACCTATAACTTGAATTGGCTCAGCATCAATCCTGCTACAAATTTCATCACAGGCTTCCCTTGCATCGTATTCAGAATTTCTTAATACATTAACCTTAATTATTTCTTTTGCTTCTAATGCTTCTTCTATCTGATTCAAAAAACCTTCCTCTATCCCATTCTTTCCTAATTGAAAAATTGCATCCAAATTAGTTCCTATACTCCTTAAATATGCTCTTTGCTTACCTGATAACATAGTACACCTCTATTCTACGAATTCAAATTCAAAGTCATTCATTCTTACAATATCCCCATCTTTAATTCCATGTTTCTTTAATTCATCAATAATACCTTTATTAGTAAGTACTTTATGGAAATACTTTAGGGATTCGCTATTATAAATATCCACCTTAAGCAGTAATCGATCTACGAATGAACCACTAACTACATAAACACCACTGTCTTCCCTGTAAATTTCATATTCAAATTTTCTTTCTTCTGGAATAAACATTTCATATTCCTCTTCTTCAACTGGTATCGTATCTAAAATACCGCCTGCATATAGCATTAATTCTCTTAAACCTTGATTTGTTGCAGCAGAAATTCTAAATACTTTAATTCCTTTTTTATCCAAATATTCTTTCAGTAACAAGAAGTTTTCCTCTGCTCCTGGAATATCTAGTTTGTTTGCTGCAACAATTTGTGGTTTATCAGCTAATTTCTTACTGTACTTTACCAATTCATTATTAATCATTTCAAAGTCATCTATTGGGTTTCTTCCCTCTATACCTGATACATCAATCACATGAATTAATAGTCTTGTTCTTTCAACATGCCTTAAAAAATCAATGCCTAATCCAACTCCCTCATGCGCTCCTTCAATTAAACCAGGAATATCCGCTAAAACAAAACTTCTTCCGCCTTTATTTTCCACCACACCTAAATTAGGTGTTAAAGTTGTAAAATGATAATTTGCTATTTTAGGCTTAGCTCCAGTTACCATAGATAAAATGGTTGATTTTCCTACATTGGGAAATCCTATTAAACCCACATCTGCAATCAATTTCAGTTCTAAGGTAACCCACCTTTCTTCTCCTGGTATACCTGGTTGTGCAAAATCTGGAACTTGTCTTGTGGGTGTTGCAAACCTAGCATTACCCTTTCCACCTTTTCCTCCTTTTGCAACAACTACCCTTTGTCCTGGATGAGTTAAATCAGCGATAACTTTATCTGTTTCGGCATCTTTAACTAAAGTTCCAGCTGGAACCTTTATTATCAGATCCTGACCATCTTTACCATACATATTTTGAGAACCACCATTTTGTCCATTCTCTGCAATATGCTTCTTCTTATATTTAAAATCTAACAACGTACTCATGTTTGAATCTACAACAAATATTACATCCCCACCTTTTCCTGCATCTCCACCATCAGGCCCTCCAGTAGGTACATATTTCTCTCTCCTGAAGGACACAGCACCATGTCCTCCGTCTCCCGCTTTAATATAAATCTTAGCCACATCAATAAACATTATATCACCCACTTTTACAAGTTTAATTTATTTGCCAAATAATAAGCATATCATCTCCATTGTTATACAAATTGACACTGTTTCCATAAATATTATCTTCAAGAATATTTTCTACAGTTCCTTTAAATTTATTTAAGGAAATTAAATTTAATAATGAATCTGTACTTGCAAATTTTATAATTAATTTTTCATTTTCCTCATAAATTTCTATGTTTAATTCTTTATTTTTCAACTTTCCAATCTCTTTATCTGTGTACTTTTCAATTACATTGATAATTTCTTTCAATTTATCCATACCTGTGGATATATATTTTTTAGGTATTTCTTCTAATTCACTGTAGAAATTGACATTGATATTTTTTTTCTCATTTCTTATTATAAAATCTTGCAACGCTAAAGCTAAAGCTGGATACTCTAAATTATGTAACGCACTTAACACCATAAGTTTCTTATTGATTTCCCTTAAATACTCCATTGCTTCTTGAGGTTTGTTTAATTGCAAATAACCATATATAACTTGGAGAAAATTCATAAAATCATGTCTCTGCATTCTTAACTGCTCAACAACATAACTCAAATACTCCTCTTTAAATTCCAAACATTCACACCTCTCCCTCTTAAGTATAAATATAGATAAAAGACAATTTTATCAATAAAAAACACCCATAAGGGCGTTTTTTCATTATTGTGCTATATCTTGTGGATAAACACTAACCTTCTTTTTATCTCTTCCTAATCTTTCAAATCTAACTATACCATCTATAGTAGCAAATAAAGTATCATCTTTACCTATTCCAACATTTTCACCTGGGTGAATCTTTGTACCTCTTTGTCTTACAAGTATATTTCCTGCAAGAACAAATTGCCCATCAGCTCTCTTGGCACCAAGTCTTTTGGATTCACTATCTCTACCGTTCTTGGAACTACCGACACCTTTCTTATGAGCCATTAATTACACCTCCTCTTAAAGGGTATTTATCAATTAAGCTTCGATCTTTTCGATCTTTATTTGAGTATATGGTTGACGGTGGCCTTGTTTTCTTCTATAGTCTTTCTTTTTCTTAAACTTGAAAACTATAATCTTCTTTGCCTTTCCGTGTTTCACAACTCTTGCAACAACTTTAGCTCCCTCAACTACTGGTGAACCAATCGTTAATTTGCCATCCTTTGAAACAGCAAGCACATCGTTAAGTTCAACTTCTGAATCAACTTCTGCTGCTAACTTTTCAACAAATAGGATGTCACCTTCTTGAACTTTGTATTGTTTTCCTCCTGTTGCTATGATTGCGTACATGCAAACACCTCCTCATACCAGTCTCGCCGTAGGACCAGGCACACCAAAAGTGTTTTCAGCCCGCCCCGAGCGGTCTACAAAAGACATAATATCATAAATCCAAAGTTTTTGTCAACTTATTATTACTCTTAATTTTAAAAATAATTTCATCAGCATCAGAATTAAAAGAAAAATCTATAATTTCTCCAAAAATCCTTTTATCTTCAAATTCAACTTTAACAAAATCTTTCTTAGTATCTAAACTTGCAATGCGATAATTACGTACAACGTTTGATTTTTTAACTATGACATTAATATCATAGTTATCTTTCATACCTTGTATAAAAAATTGATATTTGCTTAGAAATTCTTCATAGGTCTCAGGAGAAATTTCTATATTAAATTCCCTTATATTATAAAATTTACTTCTTTTAACACATTCATTCTCAATTAATTTTAAAATATATGCCGTAGTTAATCTCTGTCTATCAGTTTTTTTATATATGAAACCAGCAAGACTTTGTCCTTTTTTAGCTCTGGACATTTCTAAAAGTCCAAGACTTGTGAAGCCATAGATATCATTTTTAATTTTATCCTCTTTAAATCTCATTTTAATTTCTTCTAAAACTTTTTCTTTGTGTTTTTCATCCATCATATTGATAAAATCGATAATTATAATCCCTGAATAATTTCTAAGTGTTACAGCATTATATATTTCATCTATTGCCTCAATATTTGTTTTTAAAATAGTTTCATCGATATTAGAGCCACAAATATAATTCCCACTGTTAACATCTATTACAACACAAGCCTCTGTTTCATCAATAACTAAAAATCCACCAGACGTAAGTGTTATTTTATCATTTAATGAATTCATAATGGTTTTTTCAATTTTATCAAAAATATTGATGTCATAAATAACAGATTTTGTCTTGTCAACCTTTTCTGTTTTTTTTCCTGAAATTTCTTGTTTAATGTATTCACATACATCATGCCTGTTAACATATATTCGCTCCACATCAGATTTTATTATTTCCCTTAAAACGTAACTATAAAAATCCTTAGAGTTAAATATCATCAAAGGAGGTTTAATAAATTGTATATTGTTTTTTATCTTATTCCAAAAATTTCTTAATTCTTCAATTTCATTTTCAATCATTTCTGTACTTTCATGGAAGGCTTCTGTTCTTAATATCACACCGAATTCATTTCGTAACATTATTTTGACTTCTTTTTTTAATTCTTCTGTTTTTGAAGTCTTTTCAATTTTATTTGATATAAATATTCCCTTTTCAAAAGGAAGTAATACAACAGTCTTTCCAGGTATGCTGATATTGGTTGTGACTTTTGGCCCCTTCTCTTTAACTCCCTCTCTTACAACCTGAACCAAAATCCCCTGTCCTCTTTTTATGTTTTTGTTATCAAGGCATTCATTTAAATCTAATATTGCATTCTTAGAAGTGCCAATATTTATAAAAGCTGCATTTAAAGCTGGAACAATATTTTCTACCCTTCCAAAATAAATATTTCCTGTTATATTATAGTTGTCATTGTTTTCTATAATCAAGTCAGTTACTCTACCATCATTAATTACCAATGCTCTGTTTTGGGTAATTCCTGCATCTATGTATACTTCTTTCATCATATCACTTCCTTGAAAATAAGGAAATTAAATCAATATAATTATTATTTTTTATTCCATAAAGCTCTTCACGTACTATATCAGCATAGCCAAAAATCTTCCCCTCTGATAACTCCTTTACCAAATCTGATATCACTTCAGCTCCAACATTAGCTCTGCTACCTGTTTTTAGTAAAAATTTGAATTCCACGTAATCCTTTGATATATTAACAACCTTGATATCATCGATTAACGGTCTTATATTCACTAATTTTTCCCCTGATTTTGTTTTTTTAGTTCTCTCTATAACCTCCATTGATAAGATTTTATTTATTAATGCTAAAACTTCATTTGGCTTTGCACAATGATTTAATATGACGTTATATGATGCTGCTTCAACAACTGCCATTGAAGCTGGCATTCTTTCATTTATAATAACAACATCTGTTATTTCAATTCCCTCAGGAAGAGAAGAATTTAAACCTTCCTTTATGTTTTTTGTGTTTTGATAATCATTGATTTCTATATCTGCATATTCAGCTTTGCTACCTACTCCTAATGACAATGGAGCAGCTATAGAAATGCTTGCATGAGGGTTAAAACCTTTTGAATAAGAAATTGGAATATCTGCCCTTCTAAATGCTCTGTGTAAGGTTCTCATTGTATCAAGGTGTGATATAAATCTTGCTGCTTTAAGTTTAGTGAACTTTATCAATATTCGCTCCATTGAAACATTCCCCTCCTTGTAAGTATGATGTTATTCCACAACCCGTACATCCTAATCTACAATCTCTCGTTAAAGCTTCCATTTTTGCCTTTTCATATTCCCTGATTAAGTACTCTTTTGAAACACCAATATCAATAAAGTCCCATGGAAGTATTTCATCTAGTTCTCGTTTTCTGTAAACATAAAATTCAGGATTTATGTTACATTCTTTAAATGCCTCCATCCATTCCTGAAACTTAAACATCTCCTGCCATCCATCAAACCTGCAACCTTTTTCCCATGCCCTTATCAAAACTTTTCCCAGTTTTCTGTCTCCTCGAGAAAATACACCTTCTAAAAAACTCACAGGTGACTCATGCCAGCTATATGAAATGTTTCTGTTTTTTATCAATGACTTTAGATGTTTTTGTTTTTCTACTAATAAGTCAATCCTATTTTGTTCTTCCCATTGAAATGGAGTAAAAGGCTTTGGTACAAAGGAGGATGTACTTACTGTTATATTTAGTCCTTTTTTTCTCTTTTCTTTTGGCACTGAATAATATGCATCAACTACTTTCTCAGACAACTCTGCTATTCCTTCCACATCTTCCATTGTCTCAAATGGTAATCCAATCATAAAATATAGTTTTATTTTGCTCCAACCTGACATAAATGCACTTGTTACAGAATTAATCAAATCCTCTTCAGTAACACCTTTATTTATAACATCCCTCATCCTTTGGGATCCTGCCTCAGGTGCAAATGTTAAACCAGTTTTTCTAACCTTCTGTATCTCATTGATTAAATCAACAGAAAAAGAATCTATTCTCAAAGATGGAAGTGATACTCCTACCTTTTTGTCCTCATATTTCTCCATTAATTTCCTTACTAGATTGTTAATATCTGAGTAATCACAAATACTTAAAGAGGTAAGGGATATCTCATCATAACCAGTGTTTTTGAGTAAATTTTCAGCAAGTTTTAACAAGGTCTCTGTTTTTCTTTCTCTTACTGGTCTATATATCATTCCTGCCTGACAGAATCGACATCCCCTAGTACATCCTCTGAAGGTTTCTAATACTACTCTGTCATGTACTATTTCTGTAAGGGGTACTATTAATTTATCTGGATACACACTTTCGTCTAAATTCTTTACAATGCGTTTCGTTATTTTTTTTGGATAATGATTTTTTTGGGGTATTCTTTCTTTTATTGTACCATCATTGTTATATGTGACTTCATAAAAAGCAGGTACGTAAACTCCTTCAATTTGTGATACTTTTTCTAAAAACTCATTTCTCTTGCCATTATTATCTTTCCATTCTTTGTATGTATCTAAAATTTCCTGAATAACTTCTTCAGCTTCTCCTAAAACAAAAAAGTCTGCAATTTCTGCCAAAGGTTCAGGATTATATGCACATGGCCCCCCGAACATAACAAAAGGATACCCTTCTCTTTCACATGATAATAAAGGTATACCTGCTAGATTTAACATATTCAAAATATTTGTATAGCTCATCTCATATTGCAAAGTAAACCCAACCAAATCAAATTTTTTCACTTCACTCTTTGTTTCAAGGGTAAATAAAGGAATATTGTTTTTTCTCATAAGGTCTTCCATATCAATCCATGGTGCAAAAACTCTCTCACAATAGGAATCTTCCCTTTGGTTTATAATATGATACAATATTTTAATTCCAAGATGTGACATACCTACTTCGTAGACATCTGGAAAGCACATGGCAAATCTTATTGAAACATCATTTGGATTCTTTTTCACCTCATTAAACTCTCCTCCAGTATATCTTGCAGGTTTTGTAACTTTACTTAACAGTTCATTTGTAACTCGAACCATCTCTATTCCTCCCGTATCTCAATCTTTTGAAGACATTCTGATAAAGTCAGGTTTCCATATTTAAAATATATTGAAATTAACTGCTTTTCACTGATTTTATTTATTATTCTATCCTCATCCCTAAAATAAATTACATGATATTTATTAAAACAAAAAAACCTTATTATATCAAGAATTTTTGAATTTTTTTCATAGAATTTGTTTTTTTCTTTAAAAATATCTTTTTTCTTTAAAAGTACAGACTTGAAAAGCAAGTCATCTATTATATACAACTTAATGTCCCTCTGATTACAATATCCTTTATAAATGAAATAGAAACCTAATAAAACAAATAGCATTGATTTATAATGCTGCTGAATATGAAATGCTTCAAAAAGTATTATACATCCAAAAATAAATCCAATCAAATTTGTTATAGTATATCCCCAAAAATAATTGAAATAAAACTTTAAAATAATTTTAAGTATACGACCTCCATCCAAAAAATTGGCTGGCAACATGTTGAAAATAAATAAAACTAAATTAGCCCTCCATATAAACTTAAAATAAGGAACATTTTTTGAAATACATAAAAATATGCAATAAATTAATAAATTAATTAATGGGCCAGACAAAGTAATTATAAAATCATCTAAAGGTTTAATATATTTTTGTTTGAATCTTACAGATAACCCAAAAGGGTATATCTTAATACTTCTGATAGAATATCCTAAGCAAACTCCTACCAAACAATGTGAGATTTCATGTAAAGAAATTGATATCATATATATCAATAATTCATAGTTATGAAAAAATAAATAAGTTAAGATAATCATCAAAAAATATAGAAGTATTTTTAACTTTTCTAACATTATTTCCTCTGCTAAATATTACTATATTTATAATCAAGAGGATTGACTATTTTTTCACCCTCTAGAAGCTTAAATTTCAGGACATACACTTTTTTATTATTAATATCAACAGAACCTAATTCACCTATTATCAAACCCTCATCTAAAGAATCACCAATATTTACATTAGTCTTAGTTAAATTTGCGTAAACTGACTTGTAAGTGTCATTATGCTTCACAACAACAACCCAGTTTAAATCTTTATCCTGATACTTATACTCAACAGTTCCACTTGAGATACACTTTACCTTCGAATCTATATTACTTTGAATTTCAAGCCAATCAACATAATTTTCATTGACTTGTGTATCTGAAATACCTGTTTTTTGATTATCTTGAATTGTACCTTCTATGGGCATAAAATTGAAATGAAATTCTACAGAATCTTCATCCTTATTAATTTCGTTATTTACAACATCCTTTATTTTAGGTATCAAATTATTGAATACATCCTTGGTTTCTTCAGTATAATCTGAATAAAAAACTTTTTGTACATATCCACTAATTTTCTCACCTACACTATTTTTTGTGTATTTTATTAACAACAATAATAAGAGTATCAATAAAACGCTGAGTAATCTTATAGATGTTTTTTCTAGGAATTTATTCCTATGTATGTTATTTTTATTTTTTGCCTGATAATACATTTACCCACCCCCATATTAAATTTATATACTATTATATTAAATAAAATTATTCATAATTCGTTATAAAATAAAAAAAGCAGCCGAAGCTGCTTTTTAATCTAATACCTCCATTAATAAATCTGCTGTTCCTATATTTGTTGCTAAAGGTACATCATGAACATCACATAATCTCAATAATGCAGTTATATCTGGTTCATGAGGCTGCGCAGTTAATGGATCCCTTAAAAAAATAACCATATCCATTTTTCCGCATGCTATCTTTGATCCAATTTGTTGGTCCCCACCTAAAGGACCTGATAAAAATCTAAATACTTCAAGGCCTGAGGCTTCCGATATTCTCATTCCTGTGGTACCTGTGGCAAATAACTCATGTTTGCTAAGCTTATCCCTGTGTTTTAATACAAATCGAACCATATCATCTTTTTTCTTATCGTGGGCTATTAATGCAATTCTCATAATTATGTCTCCTTAAAAATTAATTTTCTTTCTCCTTGCTCCTACATTCAATATTAATGAAATCGATACAACTGTTGTTAAAAGTGAACTTCCTCCATAACTTATAAATGGAAGTGGTATTCCTGTAATAGGCATCAGCCCAATGTCCATTCCAATATTTTGAAGAACCTGGAATGTTATCATTGTTATTATACCTATAGTTAAATATTTACCAAATTTATCCTTAGATGTGCTGGCAATATTTATACTTTTCAAAATGATATTCAGAAAAAGAACTAGTAATACCACGGCACCTAAAAAACCCCACTCTTCAGCAAAAACACAGAAAATAAAGTCAGTATGTGACTCTGGAATAAAATTTCCTGACGACTGTATGCCGTTAAATAAGCCCATACCAAAGAATTTTCCTGAACCAATAGCTGTTTTTGCTACATAGGCATTATATCCTGAACCTAATCTATCTAATTCCGGTCTAAAAAACACTAATATTCTATCCTTTTGATAGCTTTTTAAAATACCCAATTCCCATACAGCAATAACCGATGTAGCCAGGGAAACAATTCCACCATATATTATACGTTTGTCTAACCCTGCTGTGAACAACATACCAAATATAGTAACTGCAAATATTAGATTTGTTCCTAAATCAGGTTGGAGTTGTATTAAAGCCATAGGTAAAATGGCAACAAAGGCTAACTTTCCAAGATTTTTTAAATTATTTATATTCTCCATATCTTCAAGCAGTTTTGAAATTGTTATAATAGTTGCTATTTTTGCCAGTTCTGATGGCTGACCTCCAAATGGACCAATACCTAACCAGGCTTTGGCACCATTTCTTTCTGAACCAATTAATAAAACTAAAATCAATAGTATTATAGAACTTATATAAAGGATTTTATAATATCCACCGATGGAGTTGTAATCTATATTCAGAATAACAACTCCAACACAAATAGATACTAAAAACCATACAGCTTGTGAAATAACATACCTGGGTGTTCCTCCTAAATATACTCTTGTTGCACTACTTATAGTCAAAAGTCCTATAAAAACTAATAGAAAAATACTAATTATTATGCTATAATCTAGATTCTTAAAAATTTTCTTATCCAAAATCATTATGCTTACACCTCATAATTTTTAATCATGTTGATTATAGCATAAATTAGTCTGTTTTAAAATAACGAAAGATAAGAATTAAATCCTTATCTTCCAATCTCCTTCATTTTTTTAATTGGAATATTTGCAACCAAAGCAGGAACATCCTCTCCCTGTTTCCCTGAACGGGTTAATTTTATTTCAAGTCCTTTTTCATCAATTTCAGCATAATCGGATATTATTTTAATGATATCTCCCTTGACCATCTCAAGAAACTGAGGTGATACATTTGCCCTGTCGTGTATTAAAATCAATTTAAGTCGTTCCTTTGCTAAATCCTTTGAGGGAGGTTCCTTTGAAAATATCTTGAACAAATCCATTATAATCTACCTCCTATTTTTTGAAAAAAATTTTCTTCAACGATGCAAAAAAACCTTGTTCTTCATCATCTAAGTTTATAAATGGAACTTCTTCTCCTAAAATTCGCTTAGCAATATTTCTATATGCTTGTCCTGCCTTTGATGAATCATAAGTAACTGCTGGTTCACCTCTGTTAGTCGATATAACTATTTTCTCATCATCTGGAACAATCCCTAACAATTTTATAGCTAATATATCTGTCATATCATCTATGTTTAGCATTTCTCCTTTTTTTGTCATGTCATATTTAATTCTATTTATAATTAATTGATGATCCTCAAGGCCTTTAGCTTCTAGTTTTCCTATTATTCTATCTGCATCCCTTACAGCTGAAACCTCAGGTGTCGTAACAACTATAGCTTTATCTGCACCAGCAACAGCATTCTCAAAACCATGTTCTATACCAGCTGGGCAATCTATTATTATAAAATCAAAATCCTTCTTTAAATTTTCGATTAACTCTAACATTTGCTCTGGAGTTACAGCAGTCTTATCCTTAGTCTGAGCTGTTGGCAGTAAAAATAAATTATCAAAACGTTTGTCTTTTATCAATGCTTGTTTTAATCTGCAGGTTCCCTCAACAACATCAACTAGGTTATAAACAATTCTATTTTCAAGACCTAAATGAAGATCTAAATTTCTCAAACCTGTATCAGCATCAACAACCACTACTTTTTTATTTTGCATGGCTAGAGCAGTACCTATATTGGCTGTTGTTGTTGTTTTTCCTACTCCACCTTTACCTGACGTTATAACAATTGAAATACCCATACAATTTTACCTCCAATTTAAAAATATTTATTTGGCAGATAAGGCTCAATTACTATTAAATTATCCTTTATTTTTGCAATTTCCGGTGTCTTTGGTTTACCTTTATAATCATCTGGTGATCTAGAAATAATATCTGCTATCCTAAGTTGTGATGGTTGAAGCATATAGGAACAAACGATAGCTCTTTTATTTCCATTGCTTCCTGCATGTGCCACACCTCTTAAAACTCCCATTACGATAATATTTCCTGTTGCTATTACCTCAGCACCTGAATTGACATCTCCAATTATCACTACATTGCCATTGAAGCAAATCTTTTGACCAGATCTTACAGTATTTTTTATGAACTTTGTTCTTCCTTCATAAATTCCTGTAAATATTTTTTCATTTTTTTCAACTTTTATTTCGTGATTACCATATAGCAAATCTATATTGTATTCTTTTCTTAGTGTCATTTGCAGATCAGCATAATTCTCATTAGTTAACCTGCTTTGATTATCAACAATAGTCAACTTGCTACCAGAGAAAAAATCCCTTGCCCTATCGATTCTTGACGAAAGCTCACGCTTTATCTCTTCATATGTTCCAGAATTTACAAAAACCGTTAATCCATCTTTATTACCCTTAATTGTAATTGTATTCATCGTGAACCTCCAGATGTACCTTATAATCTATTTATTCTTCAAATATTCATTTTTTCCTTCTGTATTTTTAATAATTTTTTAAGTTCATTTATATTTTAACATACAATAAATATTATAGAACAGACATAATTCTCATTTACTTTTAAAAAAATGGCTGTCCCATTAGCAACTAAAACGCTAATTTGACAGCCATTTTTCATCGGTTATTATTCTGAATTTTGTTAACTTGATTCTGTTGGTTTAAACTATCATCTTGGACTTTTTGCTCTTTATAAGCGCCAACTTTAAAATATGCATCATAAATTGCTTTTGCTACTGGTGCTACAGAGTTACCATGGCCAGCATTATATCCTACAACAGCTACGGCTATTTGTGGTTTATCTAATGGAGCAAAACCAACATACCATCCATAGGCACTTCTTCCATAGGATTCTTGAAACTTACTTACTTCAGCACTTCCTGTTTTGCCACCTGTTAAAATTTCATAATTCCTAAATACCCATGCAGCTGTTCCTCCCTCAGATGTAACCTTAGCCATCCCTTCTATAACAGCTTTTACATTTTGTTCTTTTAGTGCTAACTTATCCAAAATTTCTGGTTGTATATCCTTCTTTACTGTTCCATCAGGATTTAATACTTGCTTAATTAAATGCACCTTATACCTGTTACCACCATTTACTAATGTGGCAATATAATTTGCTAATTGTAAAGGTGTAAGCTCAGTTGCTCCCTGTCCTATTGATGCATTCAATACTTCTCCTATGCTCTTTGCCTCACTGTTAAACCTGTTAATTTCTAATTCAATCTTTTTCTGAGTTCTCTCGTTGGTTATATTAAGTTCATTTAATTTTTGTTTATCAAAACGACCTTCCAACATCATATTTTTTATGGCAATATATTCTTCTGATCCTTCTGTAAAGGTATATCCGCCATATTTTACATTTCCAATTATAACGTTTAAAATTCTTTCTCTCATTACGCTGTTAATTCTTGTTCGTTTATATTTTGTAGCAGTACTTGCAGAGCCTGCCCTCTCCTCAATTTCTATACCAGATTTAGGAGATTCACCTGTAATTGGATCTCTTGCTAAACCAAATTTAACTGCCCATTTTTGAAATTTTTCACTACCTAGTCTTTTCCCAACTTCAAAGAAAAAATAATTACAAGATACCTGTAAGGCCTTTGCTACATCTGTTGGTCCATGGGTTTGATGTCTTTCATTCCATACCCAACATGCACCATTGAACCCATTAACACCTCTATAAACACCATAATCATAAATTATTGTTGAAGGTGTTATTACGCCTTCTTCCAATCCTGCTATAGCTGTTAATGGTTTAAAGGTTGAACCTGGAGGTCCTTGCCCCATTGTTGCGTAATTCAAAGTAGGTAAAGGTATTAAGTTGGCTTTATCCTGGCTTACATCTGGATAGATAATATTTGACATTTCAGGGGTTATTGAACCTGTTTCAGCAAATATGTTTGGATCAAAACCTGGGTAACTTACCATGGCTATGACTTCACCTGTGTTTACGTCAATAGCTATTGCAGCACCAGCATTAGCATTTTTTAAAGGTTTTCCTCCTATCTCTCCACTTCTGATTTTAGCTAAAGTTTCAGCCATTGCCTTTTCAGCTGCCAATTGAACATCCATATTGATTGTAGTAATTACAGTGTCTCCAGGAATAGGATCAAGTGTTGCATTTTCACCGATAACTTTGCCAAATTTATTAACCCTTACATACCTGACTCCTGGTTCACCTCTCAGACTTATATTTAACTCTTTATTGTTTTCAAGAACTTTCTCCAAACCAAGTTTCCCAATTAACTCTCTATTAATATCATACCCCAAACTGTTATATGTTTGTGATTCTTCATCTGATATTCTTCCTAAATGACCAATAAAAGCTGAACCTACATTGCCATAGGGATAAACCCTCATTGGCGCAACCTCACATTGAATACCTGGTAATTCAAGAATTTTTGACTGTACTGCAAAAGCAGTTTTTCGATTTACATTCTTAGCAATATAAATAGTTTTATATTGTGAATATGCCTGTTCCTTGATAGATAACCTTAAAGCTATAACTTTTAAAGCCTCATCAATATTCATATTATACCTTAAAGTCTTTTTTCCAGAACTGTCTTTGGATAAAAGTTCATATTTTTCAGCTAAATAGTAGAAAGAATCCTTTGCAGTAAATGATTCTTCAATTTTATTTCTTTCTTTAAAACTTTTTTCCCATATCTTTTTAATTCTTTCACTCTTTATTTTAAAATAAAAAATGAACTGGTTATTTTCCACAGCGATTGGCAATGATTGAGTATTAATTTTTTTCCCATCATTGTTCTTGTTAATTATTCTTATTGTCTCCAGCAAAACAGGGTTAATTTCATCATTTTTTATTTTAGAATCAAGGTTCGATATGACAATATTAAAAGTCTGTGTACTAGTTGCGATTTTTTTGCCATTTCTATCTAATATGTCTCCCCTTGGAGCAAGTTCAACAATCGGTTTTTCACCCTTATCTTCGGCAATGCTCCTCATTTCATCTCCATTAACTATCTGGATATAAAAAAGTCGAGAAACAAGAAGCACAAATATGAAAATAACTGCCGATGTAAAGGCTACAATCCTAACGTCTCTTTTTTTCATTTATTTGTACTCTCTCCTTTTTTTAAAATTCCAATCTTGCTGCATAACATTTAATGTACTGATTTTTTTTATAAATTTATACACAAATATACTTATGACAGAATTATATAAGGCTTCTATTGGTTGAATCCCATACATTTGAACTTTAAAAGAAAAATTGTATGCAGCTATATAGAAAAATGAATAATACAATAGTCCTTTAAAGATTGTTGCTATAAATGTAAAGAGCATAGGAATTACAATAGCATCTTTATATATTTTTTTCTCTATTTTACCAACTAAAAAAGCAGTTATTATATAAATTATTGTATTTACTCCAAATAAATAAGGAAAAAAGCAATCCTTTATCAAACCACAAAAAAGTGCAACAAATAAACTTTCAATATCATCCCTTATTAAAGAATTGCAAATAATATAAACATAGATAACATCAGCACTTACACTTAAAAAAGTTAAGCTTGAAAAAAAAGCCTGCTGTATAATAATTACTAAAAACGAAATGATAAAAATTAAACTTAATTTTTTCAAAAGAATTTCTCCTTTATTTTAAAATTACCATAACCTTTTGAACTTTTGATAAATCTACATATGGTTTAATAATCGCTACTTTTTCTAAATTTGATTTCCCTTCTTCAATTTTCTGCACCTTACCAATCAAAATATTGGGGACTGTAAAATCACTCTCATCTACTATAATATCTGAAGTGACAACCACATCATCTAATTTTGCCTTAGTATCCTCAGGTAGAAAATTCATTTTGCACAGTTTTTCTGTTCCATTACTACTACTGAAGCCATTAATTAGTCCATCTTCTCCAGTTGATGAAATCCTTGCTGGCAAATTAATTTTATCATCAAAGATTGTTAAAACCTTTGATGATGTCTTATTAACCTCAAGAATTCTACCAACTAATCCTTGTCCTGTCACAACATATTGACCTTTTTTTACTCCATCAACACTTCCTACGTCTATAAGAATTATTTGGAACCAATTTTCACCAACACGCCCAATTACGTTGGCACCAATACTTTTCAAGTTTATGTTGCTGTTTTTGAACCTTATTAATTCGGACAGCTCTGAATTTTCTCTTTTTAGTTTATCATAATCAACTATTTTTTCATTGAGCATTTCAATTTCTTTTTTTAGCTCTATATTCTCTTTCCTTGTATTTGTTATGGATGCAATGAAATAATATATATTACTTATTCTTTGTCCGGCGATATAAGCATATTTTTGTGCAGGAGTTACTATGGTTGTAATCATATTTTGAAAAAGACCGGTATTCCCATTTCTATTAGCAGTAACACCAACAAATATCGTAAATGCAAGACAAAGAACAAGTACTATTGTTAGTAACTTGTTCTTTAAGAAATCCATCTAGCTCCCTCTTTCTATCTAGACTTTGGTGATAAACCTAATCCTCTTCCTGAGCTTAATCTATCAATATTGTCTAAAGATTTTCCTGCTCCTATAGCAACACAATCAAGTGGATTTTCAGCAATATGAACAGGCATATGTGTCTCCTTATTTATCAATTTATCTAAACCATGAAGCATTGCTCCACCACCAGTTAGCATTATTCCCTTATCCATAATATCTGCAGCCAATTCTGGTGGAGTTTTTTCTAAAGTAGATTTAATTGCATCTATAATAGCTGTTATAGGTTCTTTAAGAGCTTCCCTTATTTCAGAAGAAGATATAGTTATAACCTTTGGTAAACCTGATATTAAATCTCTTCCCTTTATGTCCATAGTTCTTTCTTCTTCTTCTGGAAAAGCTGAGCCTATTTCCATTTTTATTTGTTCTGCTGTTCTTTCACCTATCATAAGACTATATTCTTTCTTAATGTAAGTAACTATTGAATGATCTAATTCATCCCCTGCAATTCTTAATGACTTACTTGTTACTATACCACCTAGAGATATAATTGCAACTTCGGTAGTACCTCCACCAATATCTACAACCATACTTCCTGTTGGTTCATTTACCGGCAACCCTGCTCCAACTGCTGCTGCCATTGGCTCTTCCATAAGATAAACCTCTCTCGCTCCAGCTTGTTTTGTTGCCTCTTCAATAGCTCTTCTCTCAACTTCTGTTACACCTGAAGGAAAACAAACAACTATTCTTGGTCTAACAAAAGCACTATTGTTTGTTACTTTCTTAATGAACATTTTTAGCATGTTTTGTGTTACATCGAAATCTGCTATTACCCCATCCTTTAATGGTCTAATCGCCATAATATTTCCTGGAGTTCTACCTATCATTTCTTTAGCTTCATCCCCAACTGCAAGAGTCTGCTTTGTGTTATCATTCTTAATTGCAACAACTGAAGGCTCCCTTAATACTATACCCTTTCCTTTAACATATATTAACGTATTAGCTGTACCTAAATCTATTCCCATATCCTTTGAAAATCCAAATATTGACATGTACATTACTCCTTTCATGATATTAATATTTACAATATATTTTTTATATTATCCCTTTTTCTTTAAGGCTAATATAACATCCATCTCCAATAATCAAATGATCCAATATTTCAATTCCAATAATTTTCCCAGCCTCGCAAAGTCTTTTTGTAATATTAATATCTTCCTGACTGGGTGTTGGGTCTCCAGAAGGATGATTATGCGTTATAATTATTGATGAAGTACTTTTCTTTATAGCTTCACAAAAGACCTCCCTAGGATGAACTATTGATGAACTTAAACTTCCAATTGATAGGTCCTTGACATCAATAACAATATTTTTTGTATTAAGAAAGATCACCCTTAAATATTCTTTTTTTAAATATCTTAAATCCTCTAAAACTAGTTCTGCTGCATCTGCAGGACTGGTTATCTTGAATTTTTTATCAGAACGATAATTGCGCATTCTTTTTCCTATTTCAATAGCTGCTTTTATTTGTGCTGCCTTTGCATCACCAATGCCTTTTATGCTACTTAGTTCCTGGACTGAGGAATTTACTAAAAATTCTAATCCATCTTTACTTGATAAAATCCTGTTAGCTATATTTATTGCACTTTCTGATTTTGTTCCAGTTCTTAAAATTATAGCAAGTAATTCTGCATTAGATAATACCTCAGCTCCATATTTTATCAATCTTTCTCTAGGCCTATCTTCAACTGGTATATCTTTAATAGTAAGGTTATTATCCCTCATTTTACACTTCCTTTACTATTAGATTTACCCCCATCCTTTTCATGATATTGTATAATTTATGTATTGGTAACCCAACAACATTAAAGTAGCAACCATCAATTTTTTTTACAAAGAAACTGCCCTTTCCCTGTATACCGTATCCACCCGCCTTATCCATTGGTTCACCTGTATATACATAGTCCCATATTTCTTCGTCAGTCAATTCTTTGAAAAACACATTAGTTGTTTCTACCTCCTGATAGAAGGATGAGTCTTTAGTATCAATTACAAAAAGCCCTGTAACCACCTTGTGCATATCACCGCTTAATAGCTTAAGCATTTGAAAGGCCTCATTTTCTGTTTTAGGTTTACCTAAAATAAAATCCTTGTATACAAGGGTGTCAGCAGCAATTATAATGGCATCCTTTTTTATGCGTTTTGCTACTTCAATTGCCTTATTTTTGGCTAGTTCACAAACAATTTCTTCTGCTGTCCCCTTTAACATTTCCTCGCAGTAATTTGATGGGACAACTTCAAAATTTATTCCAAGATTATCTAATATTTCTTTCCTTCTTGGGGATGAAGAAGCCAATATAATATTTTTCATCATACCACCTACATTTTTTTATATAATATAAAAGCGAAAATCATGCCGACTAATGAAAGTACATTAACATTAAATCCAATAGCAAATGTAACTGAAATCATTTTTAAGTTTAAAATCAAAGGTTTCTGCATTCCAATGAAAATATAATTTTTAAATATGGTTAAAGAATTAAAATTATCCCCTAGCCAATCCCCTATTATAGTACCCAATAAACCACATACAAGTAGAAGTAAAATCAAATAACCAATTTTTTTGTTAGGATGATTTCCCATAGGGTATCCCCCTTTTATAATTATTGATTATTAATTAAAATTTTAAACATAATCTTTAAAATTCCACTTATATAAGTTTAACATTTTAGACCATTGTAGACAAGTCATTTAAATAATGTTATTTTTCATTTATTATAATTCTTTACAAACAACTACTTTTTACTTAAAAAACTGATTTATCATTGCAATTTTTTATTATACAAAATATCATTTCATAAAAAAAGAGCCATTTGGCTCTCTAAACTTTCCAATATTATGTCTCTAACGCATTTATATTTTGGGATATATACTCTTTTATCCACTGCAATATTTCAGGGGAGTTTATATCTTCACCAACTATTTTTTTTATCTCCTTTGTTTCAAATATAAATTCCTTTTCATTTATAATATGTCTATATATTAAATCTATCCTATCGTACAATAATAAAGACAAAATAGTTTCTTCCACTTTACCTAACGGGGCTCTATCTATATGATTATATTTCATAAAAGCAGTAATTTTAGTACCGTAATGCTTTTTAGATTCAACCTTTAGATATCCATCACATCTTACACAAGCAGCTTCAAATAAAGATAATCCCAATCCAACCCTTCTCGTCTTCCTTGTTGTAACAAAAGGATCGGTAATATCCTTTAACATTTCTTCATCTATACCGCTGCCATTATCTTTAACAAGAATCAATAAATAATCTTCATTTCTATTTTCTTCTATTGTTATTTCAATTAAATCCGCTCCTGCTGTTACTGAATTCTCAGCAATATCCATTATATGTAACGATAATTCCCTCATAACTAATCTCCCTTTGTTTAAACTATTACCATAAGGCTTTAAATATATTATATCATTATATTATTATTTAAAACTATTTTCCCTTATATAATCCTCAATATTTTTCAAATCATATATCTCTTTAATTATAATATCAATATTTTTGTCAGAATTGTTGTCTATAAACACCTGCAAATCTTTACTTAAAGTTTGCAATAATCTTTTTATTTTCTCATCGATTTTATTGCTATTTTTTATATATTCAACTTCGCTGTTTAAAATACTAATGTTTCTCTTGTATTGAGACTCATATTTGTTTTTATCTATATTTTCATTATTAATTAAATCTATCTGCAATAAAATATTTTGTAATATTATATTCATGTAATTACTTACTTTTTCATCTTCGTCGTAACCTACAAGGTTATCAAATTTAAACTGAGTTATTATACAACTATAACCCAAAGTTTGCATTTTTTCATTTAATTTATCTATCTCCATTTTTGAATCAGAAATTTTTGCTATTACCCTGTAAAATTCCTTATCCTTAAAAATAATAGCGTTTATATCTTTGGTTTTTAAAAATTTCTGAAATGACTCTGCATTATCCTTTTTTAAAAAAACTCCTGCTTGAACCAAATAAATATCATGACTACTTTTGAAACTTATTACATCTTTTCCTTTATCCGACTGAGATGTATACATTTTTATGAAGTTCGGAATAATAACATGCTTGGCCACTAATTTTCCTGTGGGCATAGCAACTAATGGTATTATAAAGAAAAAGTATATAATGTTTTTCATCCATAAATCATATGGTTTCCCTTTGATTTCCAATCTGGTGTATCTCATTTTATCACTCCCTGGTTATTCTTATTTCTCATCCTCCCTTTATAGATATGTAACTGTTACTAGAAATATTAATAAAAAATAAAAAGCCCACAAGGCTTTTAAAATCATATTCTATTCACACCAACTTATAAACTCCTTAAATATCTTTAACATTACTGGATGTTTCTTTATCATAATATCAGGTCTCCATTGAACAGCCATAATTGGTTTACTCTGGTGCTCAATTGCCTCAATTATTCCATCCGATGAGGTTGCTGAAATTATAAAATTCGCTGGAACTGTTTTAGCTGCCTGATGGTGAAAACTATTAACCAACATCCTATCCGTATCAAATATTTTATGTAACTTTGTTCCAGGTACTATGTCAATATAATGTCCTATATCATTTATATTGGCCCTTTGAATATGATTAATATATGCATTTTTATTTTCACTAATATCTTGATATAGTTTTCCACCAAAGGCAACAGTCATTATTTGTTGTCCTCTTGCCGTTCCTAAAATTGGCATATCCCTCTCAATAGCAGCCTTAACGATAAATAACTCAAAAATGTCCCTTGGACTATAAGTAAATCCAACATGAACAGAGGGTTCCTCACCATAATAAATTGGGTTAACGTCGTACCCACTGGACAGTATTATTCCATCAAGCTTATCCATTATTTGCAGAATATCTTCCTCTGAATTTATTATTGGAATTAATATTGGTACTCCTCCAGATTTTAAAACAGCATCAATAAATGCTTGGGATATATAGTTTCCTTCTTGACCTAATAGGTTCTCTTTTTCAGATAAAAGATAATTACATGTGATTCCTATTAATGGTTTTGCCATAGTTATCCCTCCTTACAAATATTTTATATCATTTTTCTGAATTTTTCAAATTTTATATGAAAACTTATATTTTTAAATATATGTATTTAATAATTCAATTTTAATCCAAAAAGTAATATTATGTTTATATAGTTTATTTTCAACATTATCTGAACTGGAGGTATTAATTATGAAAAACATATACTTAGATAACAGCGCTACTTCCTTTCCCAAAGCTCCAGGTGTTTCATCTGCAATAAATAATTATATAAACAATATCGGTGTAAATGTTGGTCGTGGAACATATAAAACGTCTTTTTCTGCAGGCCAAATTGTCTATGAAACCCGTTCAAAACTCTGTGAGTTATTTAATTTTGATAACCCTTTAAACGTTGTTTTTACTGCTAATATAACCCAAAGTATCAATACAATACTTAAAGGCTTCCTAAAGCCAAACGATCATGTAATAATTTCATCAATGGAGCATAACTCTGTTGTAAGGCCCTTAAACAACTTATCAAAATCAGGTGTAGAATATGATATTGTTTTATGTAACACAGATGGAACTTTAGAACCAACACATTTTGAAACTTATATTAAACCTAATACTAAGATGGTTATTATGACACATGCTTCTAATGTTTGTGGTACTATATTACCAGTCAAACAAATTGGCGAAATATGCAAACATCATAATATATACTTTGTTCTTGATTCTGCCCAAAGTGCAGGTAGTATTGATATAGATTTTAAAAGCTTTAATTTGAGCGCATTAACCTTCACAGGCCATAAGGGACTGCTAGGTCCCCAGGGAATAGGAGGTTTTATTATCAGAGATGATTTTTCCCAACAACTTAATCCCCTTATAGAAGGTGTACTGGAAGTATATCAGAGTCTGAATTTCAACCTGATTTTCTACCAGATAAGTTCGAATCTGGAACATTAAATATTCCTGGAATTTTTGGTCTAAATGCTTCAGTGGAATTCATACAAAAAATAGGTATTAAAGCAATAAAAGATAAGGAGATGTACTTAACCAGCAGATTCATTGGTGAGCTGCAGAATATCAGTGAGCTTAACATAATAGGTTTAAAAAGTATAGAAGGACGGACATCGGTTGTTTCTTTAGACTTTAAAAATCTTGACAATTCAGAAGTAGCATTTATTCTTGAGAGAGATTTTGGGATTATGACAAGAGTTGGGTTACACTGTGCACCATTAGCTCACAAAACACTAAACACCTATCCTAAAGGTACCGTACGATTCAGTATTGGATATTTTAATACATTGGATGAAATTATTTACACAGTTGATTCAATTCACAAGACGATTAATTTATTAAAATAAGCATATGGTTACATTACTTAAATAAATAAAAAATGAAATAACCCTCAATCTTGAGGATTATTTCATTTTAATTTTTATACCTTTGCTTATGATGTTATCATAAGCAATAAAATCATAAATATCCATTTCGAACAAATCACTAAACATTTTAAACTCAGTAATATTTAAATCTTCTATTAATTTATTATTTTTCTCACAATAAACAACTATCTGACCTGAAATCTTATGAGCATTTCTAAATTCCAGCCCCTTGTTAACCAAATAATCCGCTATTTCAGTAGCATTTAAAAATCCTTTTTTTATAGATTCTAACATATTTCCTTTATTTATTTTTAGTGTTGCTATAACTTCTTTCATCATTATTATGCTTTTTTGAACTGTTACTATTGCATCAAAAAACTGCTCTTTATCTTCCTGCATATCCTTATTATATGCTAAAGGAAGCCCCTTCATCAAAGTTAAAATTGATATCAAAGCTCCATATACTCTTCCAGTCTTACCCCTGATTAGTTCAGCTGCATCTGGATTCTTTTTTTGAGGCATTATACTGCTACCAGTTGTATAAGCATCATCCATCTCAACAAATTTAAATTCTTGACTACTCCATATGATTAATTCTTCGCTTAATCGGCTCAGATGCATCATGATTATTGAAAAAGCTGATATCAATTCTATAATATAATCCCTGTCGCTGACACCATCTAAAAAATTCTCTACAGGCTTTTTAAACCCTAGCTCCAATGCTGTATATTCTCTATCGATTTCAAATGTAGTACCTGCAAGTGCACAACAACCCAGTGGACTTTCGTTCATAATTTCAATGGCATTTAAAATACGCTTTATATCCCTCTCAAGCATATAATAATATGCCATAATATGATGCTTAAATGTAATTACCTGAGCAGCCTGAAGGTGAGTATATCCTGGCATTAATGCTTCATTTGCATCTGCAACAGTTTTTATTGTATCCATTAAATCCTTTATATCATTTATTATCTCAAAAGCTTTTTCTTTTGCATATAATTTTGTATCAACGGCAACCTGATCATTTCTACTTCTGGCAGTATGCAGTTTTTTTCCTACTTCTCCAACCCTGTCAACCAGATTAATTTCTATAAAACTATGGATATCTTCATAAATTCCCTCAATTTTTAACTTTCCCTCTTCAATATCCTTTAATAAAGAAACTAACCCATTTATTAACCTTTCTCCCTCTTCATTTGTTAATAAATTCTGTCTTACCAACATCTTTAGATGAGCTATACTTCCACGAATATCTTGTTTGTATAGAACCTTATCAACATGCAAAGAACTATTAAATTCCTCCATTAACCTACTTTCTTTTCCTAAAAATCTTCCACCCCAAAGTTTCATATTATCTGTCCTTCCTCTATTTATTATTCATTAAGGATTTTATTTTCACAGGGAGACCAAATAAGTTTATAAATCCTTCTGCATCCTTATGATTATATAGATCACTTTCTCCAAAGGATGAAATACTTTGATTATATAATGCAAATGGAGAATTTATTCCTGCAACCATTATATTTCCTTTGTATAGCTTTAATTTTACATTTCCTGTAACCGTTTCCTGAGTTTTATCAATAAAAGCATCCAAGGCATCCTTTAGGGTTGTGTACCATAAACCATCATAAACTAATTCTGAATATTTTAATGAAATTAATTTCTTATAATGCATAGTTGCTCTATCTAATGTCAGATGTTCTAATTCACTGTGAGCAGCATATAAAATTGTTCCACCTGGTGTTTCATAGATTCCTCTTGATTTCATGCCAACAAGTCTGTTTTCTATTAAATCAACAATCCCAATACCATTTTCTCCACCTAATTTATTTAGATAATTTATCATTTCAACTGATTCCATTTCCATTCCATTAACTTTTTTAGGTATACCCTTGTCAAAATAAATATCTACATAACATACCTCATCCTTTGCTTTTTCTGGAGGTATAGTCATTAAATACATATCAGAATTATGCTCGTTTTGTGGATCCTCTAATTCACCACCTTCATGACTTATGTGCCATATGTTTCGGTCTCTTGAATATATCTTTTCTTTTGTAACTGGTATATCTACTCCCTTTAATTGTGCATAATCTATTGCTTCCTCCCTTGATTTGATGCTCCAAATTCTCCATGGTGCAATAACTTTAATATCAGGGTCAAGGGCCGCTATGGAAACTTCAAATCGTACCTGATCATTTCCTTTTCCTGTACATCCATGACAAATATGCTTAGCTCCTTCTTTATGAGCAACTTCAACCAATTTTTTAGCAATTAACGGTCTAGCAAAAGAAGTTCCTAACAAGTATTTATTTTCATATATTGCTCCACTTTTTACCGCCTTAAATAAATACTCTTCAACAAATTCTTTTTTAACATCTTCAATATATACTTTTGACGCACCTGTCTTAATAGCCTTTTCTTTTATTTCTGCCATATCTTCCCCTTGTCCAACATCAACACATACGGCAATTACTTCAAAATCATAATTTTCCTTCAGCCATGGTATAATTATCGAAGTGTCTAATCCACCTGAATATGCTAAAACTACTTTATCTTTATTATTCATAATATTACTCCTCTCCTTATATCACCTTTTGTAAAAATTGCTTTATTCTTAGGTGTTTTGGTCTTGAAAAAATAATTTCTGGTATATCTTCCTCTAAAATTTTTCCATCTTCCATAAAAATGACTCTATCTGCAATCTCACGTGCAAACCCCATTTCATGAGTTACAACAATCATTGTCATCCCTTCTTTTGCAAGTTCCTTTATTACATTTAAAACTTCTCCAACTAGCTCTGGATCAAGAGCTGATGTCGGCTCATCAAAAAGTATAATATCTGGATTCATAGCTAAAGCTCTTGCTATGGCTACTCTTTGCTTTTGTCCACCAGATAATTTTGAAGGATAGCAATTAATTTTATCTTTCAATCCAACTTTCTCTAAAAGATTAATTGCTCTTTCTTTAACTTCTTCTTTCTTTTCCTTTTTAACAATTACAGGTGCAGCCATAACATTTTGTAAAGCAGTCATATGGGGAAACAGGTTAAAATTTTGAAATACCATCCCTACATTTGTTACAGATTTACTATTATTGTTTTTAAAATTAACCTTTTCACCATTTATATAGACATCGCCACAATCTAAACTCTCCAGGTTGTTTATGCATCGGAGAAAAGTACTTTTTCCCGAACCAGATGGTCCAATTATTACTAACACTTCACCCTTCTTAACATCAATATTGATGTCATTTAATACAACCGAATTATTATATTTCTTATTTGCATTTTTAACTTCTATAAGATTCATGCTGTCCTCCTATTCATATATTGATAATCTTTTCTCTAGTACTGAAAAAAAGGCAGTAAATACTGTTGTCATAAGTAAATAAATACAACCAGTTACAAAAAAGATTTCGATTGGTTTAAAGGTTGTTGCATACATTTGTTGAGCAGAGCGCATTAATTCAACCATTGCAATTGATGAAACCAATGAAGTATCCTTAAGCATGGAAATAAATTGATTTCCAATTGGCGGAATTAATCTTCTATAGGTTTGTGGCAAGATAATTTTCAGCATAGTTTGAATATAGTTGAATCCTAAAGCCTTTGCTGCCTCAAATTGCCCTTTATCTATGGATAAAATTCCTCCCCTTACAATTTCCGCCATATATGCTCCACAATTTAAACTAAGTCCTAAAATCGCTGCATTCATGGGGCTTAAATTTAATCCTAAATTAGGTAATCCATAATAGAAAAAAAACAGCTGTAATAATAAAGGTGTGCCTCTAAACATCCATGTATATAAAGATGAAATAAAGTAAATAACCTTATTCTTTGATAATTTCAAAAGCCCAACACTTATTCCTAAAATACTGCCTAAAACAATTGTAAAAACCGTAAGTTCAATAGTCATAAGACTTCCTTTTAACAATATAGGCAAAGTTCTGTTAATTATTGAAAAATCCAATTTATTCCCTCCTGTATAAAGCCCCTTAATTTATTGTATATTCATTGCATATATATACATTTTGTTATTTATATATATCTACTCCAAACCATTTAATTGATAACTTAGATAGGGTCCCATCTTTTTTAAGTTCTTCAATTGCCTTTTGAACTGCTTCCTTTAATTCAACATCTTCTTTTTTAAAACCAATTCCCACTGGCTCATCATTTAATTTATCTTTAAGTACTTCATATTCTCCGCTTTTCTTTGACATATAATATCTGCCTACAAGCTCATCAACAACAACTGCATCAATTCTTCCAATAGATAAATCATGAAAAGCTTCAGTTATTTTGTCATATTTTTTTAATTCTTTTATACCCGAGATTTTTTGACCTGCACTTTCACTAGTTGACCCCATCTGGCAAGCAATTATTTTTCCCTTTAGATCTTCAAGATTATTAATAGTTGAATTACCTCCCTTTATTGCTACAATAATACCTTCCATAATATACGGTTCAGAAAAATCAATGGTTTGTTTTCTTTCATCTGTAATGCTTAATGTCGACAAAACCATATCAAACTTACCTGTTGTAAGTGCTAATATTATCCCATTAAAATCTGTTGTAATAAATTCAGCTTTTACACCTAATTTTTTAGCAATTTCATTACCAAGATCAATATCAAAACCTTGTAAATTATTGTTATCATCTCTAAACTCCATAGGTGGAAAAGAATCATCCAATCCCATTGTTAAAATTCCAGATTTTTTAATTTTCTCTAGTGAATTTAATTGATTTGATTCCTTTGGGCTGCTACACCCTATAAAACCTAAAACTATTACTGTTACTAAAAAAGTTACAAATATTTTTTTCATTATCATCTCTCCCCTTTTTATTTGATGTGTATATTATACAAATATATTTATATTTATGCAACTATTTTTATAAAAAATTGTATAAATATTATTTGTTTAGCATAATTAATTAGTTGGACAAATTTCATCTTTTTTATTAAAATCTATTTAGATAGTAAATAAGG
>NZ_AZQP01000019.1 GCF_000601455.1 Fervidicella metallireducens AeB | reverse complement strand
TTGGACAAGCATAGTCAATTTATGAAAAAAACAAAATAGAAAGTTATTTCAAGTTAGGGCATTATAAAGTTTAAATTAAAGTAGGGCATGGAGAGACTCAATACAACATATATTGCTATACAATAACAAGAAGTATATGTCCCATCTGCTCACAATAATATATTGACATATGTATTAAAGTATATTATTGTAAATATAGGATAAATATACATGCATACATATATCAAAATAATATTAAGGGGTTGATGAGTATGAGCAAAAATAGCTATGAAGGTTTGGTTGATAAGATGACTGGACTTAAGAAGTATGAGTGTTTTGTTAAGGACTTTGAATCGATGATAGGGGAATCATTGGACAAATGTGAGGATTTATCTCTTTCAATGGTTGACATTGATAATTTTATGCGTGTTAATGAGGAATATGGTTATGATGTAGGGGATGAAGTTATTATATCTATTGCTGAGCATTTGAAAAATAATGTGGATGCAAAAGCTAGTATATATAGATATGCTGGTGATCAGTTTGCGATCCTTATGCCGTCAACTGAAAAGGAGAAAGCATTTCTTATTATGGAAAAGATAAGGGAAACATATTCCTTCAATAAAGAAACCTTGAATGGCAAAGTAAATGTAACTATAAGTGCAGGAATTTCTTGTTTTCCACATGATGGTAACAGAATTACTGAGGTAATAAGAAAAGCTGAGGGAGCACTTTATAGGGCTAAGGCTGGTGAGAGAAACAGGGTTTGCCTGTCACGAGAAGAAAAAATGGTTACAAAAACAAGTCATTATACCTATGAGCAGCTAAAAAGACTGTCTGAATTAGCTAAAAGGGAAGGCGTAGGAGAGGCTGTGCTTTTAAGGGAAGCATTAGATGATCTTTTGAAAAAATATGACTATTAAAAGGAACAGGAACATATAAGAATTATTTAGAACCAATGAATAAAACTCCCTTCAAAGGAAACACCAATTACAAATAAACTTTGAGGGGAGTTTTGTTTTTATATTTTATTAGCAATTTCTTAGATAAACACCTTTATTATAATACTCATCCATAACATCCTTAGGAACAAGACTTCCACCAGTAGCCCATGCTATATGTGTTGCATTATTCATCTTGTCACTTAAATTATGTTTCTTTAAATATTCAGTAGCGGGTTCATTCTTAAACAAATTAACTATTCCAGGAACTCCTGCAAGAGCTGAAGGCTCAAGATATATATTTTCAGAATCTGCCATAGTGCTTAAAAGCATATATAGCTTATCATCTTGAACTGTGTAAACACCGCTTAATAGGTTTTCTAGTGTTTTACCAACAAATCCTGAAGGCTTACCAACGGCAAGTCCATCTGCTGCTGTGATATTATCAATTCCAAAATCCTGTACAGATACTTCATCATGTTTATTTGTCAGCATTCCAAGCAGCATACATGGAGAATGTGTTGGTTCAGCAAAAAAGCAGTGTACATCATCCTTAAATATCAGCTTTAAACCAAAGGTAACTCCACCAGGACCTCCACCAACACCACAAGGTAGATAAACAAATAGAGGATGCTCTTTATCTACAACTATATTCATTTCATCAAGTTGTTTCTTAAGCCTTGAAGCTGCAACTGCATATCCAAGAAAAAGGTTTGTTGAGTTTTCATCATCAACAAAATAGCTCATTGGATCAGCATCTGAAATCTTTCTACCTTCTTCAACTGCTTTACTGTAGTCAAAAGCATATTCAATCACTGTTACACCTTTACTTCTTAATAGATTTTTTTTCCACTGTTTAGCATCACTTGACATATGAACAACTACCTTATAGCCTATCTTAGCACTCATAATACCTATACTCAAACCAAGATTTCCAGTTGAACCAACTTGTATAGTAAATTGGTTAAAGAACTTTCTATATTTCTCATCTGTCAGCTTTGAGTAATCATCATTAACAGTTATTAATCCATGTTCAAGTGCTAAGTCCTCGGTATGCTTTAAAACTTCGTATATTCCTCCTCTGGCTTTAATTGAACCAGCTATTGCAAGGTGACTGTCGCATTTTAATAGCATTTGTCCAGGCAATTTTTGATTAAACATTTTGGATAACTCATTTTTCATATTTGAAATTTTAACAATAGGGGATTCAATTAGTCCATTTAGTTTTACGGTTTCAGGAAAAAGTTTCGCTATAAATGGAGCAAAACGCAATAATCTTTCTTCAGCATCTTTTACATGGCATTCATTCAAAGCTACCTTCTTAATTGCTTCTTCAAAGGAGCTGTATTTTGGGTTTGTCCAGAATACCTCCTTAGTAGACATTAAATCTTCTATGATTGGAAATTCTTTTGTCCACTGTGCTATAGTTTTTCCAGCCACAATCCTGTTTTTCATAACTATACTCCTTTTCCCTTAATATTTAAGTATATTGTATCAAATTTATGAGGCATAAGGACAGATAAGTAATAATTTAAAAACATAGTATTAACTTTATTGAAAATAAATACCAATTATATAGTAGAATTTGTATAGGTATAACAAAAATCTAATAAAATCATAAAATGAAATTATATTAAACTAGGAAATTTTCAAGTTTTGATTAAAATTCGGGCTGAAAATACTAAAACAACATATAGTATCATTTTACAACAATTAGTATATGTCCCATTTGCCAAATTTGTTATAATATTGATAAAAAACAAAGTATTTGACTGGAGGTAGTTGCTATGAAGAAAAAATTTTGTATCAAAACAATCCTATTATTAACATTTTGTATGTTGTTACAAATACCCTTCAATTATTTAGGAAAAACTGCAAAGGCATCATCTTCCCCTATCCTTCTTTGGACAAAAGCTTACGGGGGAGAAGAGGGAGATGATTTTGAATCCTTAATTCAAACAGAAGATGGAGGATGTGTTATATTAGGTCATACAGGCTCAAACACAGGAGATTTTAAGGGATTAAGAAAAGGTTATTATACAGATGCTTTTATAATGAAAATAGATAAATACGGCTCTATAAAATGGAAAAGTTTATTTGGAGGCAATAAGGAAGATTTCTTTTACTCTATTACAAAAGATAATTATAACAATTACATTGTTGCTGGATCCTCATATTCTTCCGATGGAGATTTAAAAGGCTTAAACAAAGGAATGGAGGACGCCGTGTTAGTAAAATATTCAAACAGCGGAAATATTATTTGGAAAAAGATTATAGGTGGTTCAAATTATGATTTTTTTACATCCGTTGCAGTTTTACAGGATGGAAACTACATTGCTGTTGGTCAAACCTCATCTACAGATAAGGATTTATCAAATTTAAACATACAGCGTAGTGACGCTTTGATAGTTAAATTATCTCAAAACGGGGATATACTTTGGAAAAAAACTTTCTGCGGAGATATATACGAGATATTTTATTCGGTTTGTCCAACTTCAGATGGAGGGTTTATAGCCGTTGGAAGTTCTAATTCTGATACATATGATATGTCAGGAATTAAAGACTGTTATTATAATCAAAGCTATGATGCAATAATCGTTAAATATGATAAAGACGGAAATATTGAGTGGAAAAAATTATTGGCTGGAAATAATAATGAAACGTTTAAATATGTTATTTCAACAAAGGATGGTTATGTTGCAATTGGTGAAACAAAATCATCAAACGAAGACTTTGAGGGACTTTCAAAGGGAGATACTGATGGATTTATTGCAAAATTTGATAATAACGGTAACCTGATTTGGAATAAAACCTTTGGTGGAAGCAATTATGACTGCTTTAACGGTCTTAATACTGATAATGACGGGTACATTGTCTTTGGAAGATCTTATTCTAATGATAAGGATATGTATTCATTATCAAAGGGTAAATCTACTGCAATAATGTTAAAATACGATGATGAAGGAAATTTAATATGGAAAAAATCCTTTGGCGGATCAGATGGAAATTGTTTTAATCATGGTTATTTTTACAATGGCGAGTATACTGCTGTTGGATTTTCAACAAGCAGAGACAAGGATATGAGCGGAATAAGCATTGGCTTTGGAGATGCTGTACTTACTAAATATGGAGATAGCATTAGCAATATTAAACTTACAGGTCTCAAGCTTAATATATCAAACACTACTTTAAGGAAAGGTCAAAAAATAAACCTAAAAGCATCAACTTTGCCAGTTAACATAATAAACAAACAGATAATATGGTCAACAAGCAACAGCAAAGTTGCAAAAGTTGACTCAACAGGATGTGTAACAGCTATCTCAAAGGGAACAGCAATTATATATGCCTATATGCCAGGCTATAAGTATAAAGTTTATTGTAAGGTAACCGTAAAATAATTTTCAAAGTGCCACCAATTTCCTTCGGGGGCACTTTAGCTTTTCTTCTCAAAGAAAATTCAGGCTTTTATATTTATGTTATTGGTTTGCAAGAGATGGTAAATACATTATAGGAAGATGTTTAATGGAAGATGAAGATGGACATGTAAATTACTTTGTAGTTGATATGAAATATTTAAAGTAAGATAGAGGACATATAAGGATTAATCAGAATAAATAAAGAATATTTTACCCAAATAATTACAGTAAGTATGTGTCCCGAAATTTTACCAAAATTTACTCCCCCTTGAAAGTTAACAGCTTCATTATTCAGCTGTTTATTTTAAGGGGGAGCACATCATTTAATTAATAATTTTCAGCATTTATTTCAAAATAGCCCTGTGGATGTGCACATGCTGGGCATACATCAGGAGCTTCGGTACCTTCGTGTATATAGCCACAGTTACCACATTTCCATTTAACTGGCTGGGTTTTCTTGAAAACTTCTCCATTTTCCATGTTTTCAAGAAGTTTTCTGTATCTAGCTTCATGATGTTTCTCAACTTCAGCTATCTTTCTAAATACATCAGCAATATTTGAAAAACCTTCTTCATCTGCAATTCTTGCAAAGGAAGGATATACTTCTGTCCATTCTTCCTTTTCACCGCTTGCTGCATATCCAAGATTTGTTTTAGTATCTCCAAGTCCTACTGGATAGCCGCCAGTAATTTCAACTGATTCTCCTTTTAGACTTTCATTTAGAAATTTAAAAAATAATTTAGCATGTTCCTTTTCGTTTTCTGCTGTTTCCAAAAACAAGTTTGAAATTTGAATGTAACCTTCCTTTTTAGCAACTGAAGCATAATATGTATATCTGTTTCTTGCCTGTGATTCACCTGCAAAGGCTCTCATCAAGTTTTCAGCTGTTTTTGTTCCTTTTAATGATTTCATTTTTTTCACCTCCAGCATTTTTCTATATATTATCATAAATTTAAATAATTTCAAACTATAAACAAACATTGTATAGAGGCGTTTTAAGCCACAACTCTGTACCTACCTTGATTTTTCGCCAAATAAACATTTCCCCTAATAATCTTTAGTTACATTTATTAAACAATAAAGAAAATAGCATTCAAACAATATAATGGAGTTTGGATTGATAATATTGTAAAATTAACATTATAAAGGCATGTAAAGGAGGATTTTAATACAAATAAAGGGATTAAAACCATTAAATGTGATGGATTTTATATTGGAATAGCTTTGAAAAAAGGCAATAATAAAATATATACTAAGGATGACTTTAAAATTATAGGTGGTGAATAAGATGGACTATTTAGAAGGAGTATTAAAGGATATATTAAATACAATGAATGAATTAGTAGAAATTAAAAATAAGGATAATAGTTTTTATAACGTTGTAAGGGGCTTATTAAACAAGATGAAGGAAGTCTCTAAAGAGAACGAGATAGAGGATATTTATTTTGAACTTCAAGATATAACAGATGAAAGCAAAGAAAAAATACTAATGGAAAAATTTTTAAAGGTAAGGGACATTTTAAATAATAAATCACTTGATAAAAGTAGAGTTTTAGTATTTCCTGATGGAGATGATAAACTGGTTGGAATAGTTAAAAAGTTAGAAGACAAGGGAATAGATGTAATTATATCAAAGGGTGATGTGGTAGATGTAATTTTTTCATACAATCCATCTTTGGTAATTATTCAAAACAACAAATATTTAAATGCTCTTACCATATTAAAATCTGTTAGAGAGGAAAAAATACTAGAACAACTTCCTATTATAGTAATCTCAGATAGAGATTATAATGCAAAATTAGAATTTTTAAAACTAGGTGTAATTGAATGCGTTGAATATGATTTTGATGTAGAGGAACTATATTTAAAGATATTAAATTTCATAAACATGAGCTCTAAATGTCTAAAGAATACCGTATATGACATAGCTACAGGGCTTTATGTGAAAAGACAGGGAGAGATTTTAGCAGATTCTTTATATTCTAAAGCCATAAATGAAGAAAAAGAGGTTACTTTGCTTTTAATAGATTTTGACAACATGTCAGAGATAAATAAAAATATGGGACTATCATTTGGAAATAATATAATTAAAAATGTTGTATCAGAGTTTAAAAAATATACAACAAAGGTTGATATTGCATATAGGATATCAGGTGATGAATTTGCCATATTATTCTATGAAAGGGATATAAAATGGGTGAAAAATGCAGCTGAGGATGTTTTAAAATATTCAATTGATTTAGGTAAAAACTATGGCATTAATATAAGTTTTTCAGCAGGAATTGCCACAAAAATCAACCAACTGAAGGATTTTAAAGAAGTTTATATAAGGGGCAAGGAGGCATTATCAAAGGCAAAGATAGAGGGAAAAAGCAGAGTCATCTTAGATAGTCAATCATTAAAGCAAAGTAAAATTAAAAATATTTTGTTTGTAGACGATGACAAAATCATACTCTCAATATTAAAGTCCAGATATAAAAATAAAGGTTTTAATGTTTTCACTGCTCAAGATGGAACAGAAGCCATTGAAATTATAAACAATAACAGAATAGACTTGGTGGTTACAGATTATTATCTAAAACTGATGAACGGAGATGAACTGATTAAAAATATCAGAGAAAGGGATAATAACATTTCAATAATTGTTTTGTCATCGCAAAAGAATGAAGAATATATAAAAAGAACACTTGATTTAGGAGCAGATGATTATATTTTAAAACCATTTTCACCTGTGGAACTAGACAGCAGAATTAAAAAGTTAATAGATTAGTGGTGATTTTATGGAGTTAATAGTTTTATATTCCATTATAATTTTTTCAATATTAATATTGGCATTGTTTTTGTATCTTGTAATTGAAAAACTATACGATAAGTACAAAAATAAAAAGAAGAGAAGGTATCAGGATAGTATAGCATCTTATCTTGATAACATTGTATCTCAGCTTGATGAGAAAGATATAACAGAAATACAAATTAATATATTGTCAGAGTATATCAGACATAAAATTAAAAGAGAAGTAGTAGAAGAGAGGATGTTGTTTTATTTTGAAAATTTTAAAGGCAGCATTTCTGGCAAATTAACTAAACTTGCTGAGGAGATTGGTCTTGTAGAGTATGAATTAGAAAAATTGAGTAAAAAAGATTTTCACAAAATTGCTCTTGCCTGCAAACACTTAGGAGATATAAGAAGCAAAAAAGTAATCAACCCTTTACTTGAGCTAATTGATATAGAGCATGTTGAGATAAAATACAATGTATTAATGGCACTTGCAAAGATAGGTGATAATGAGGCTTTTATAGAGGCATTTAAAAAATTAACAAAATCTATTCCATTAAGTGAAAGAAGTCTTGTTGAAATAGCAGATAGTTTTGAGGGAGATAAGATATATGTTTATAGAAATCTAATCTATATTGAAGATGAGTTTATATCCTCTATATTTATAAAATCTGCCGGCAATTATAAAGACACAACTTTAGCAGATGAAATAGCATTTTTTTTAGCGATTGAAAACAAAGAAAAAAAGATAGCTGCAATGAAGGCATTAGGTAATATGGGAGATAATAGATATGTTGAACCAATAATTTCTTTATTGTCAGATGAAACTTGGGAGGTTAGGGCAATTGCTGCAAAGGTCTTAGGACAGCTGCAGAGTGACAATGCCATTATACCTTTAACTACAGCGTTATCTGACAGAGAATGGTATGTAAGATATAATGCAGCTAACTCTTTAGTCAGCATTGAAGGTGGGATTGATATGGTTTACGACATACTAGAAGGAGAGGATAGATTTGCAAAGGACATTATAGTATCTATTCTTGAGACAAGCTATGGTTGGGATAGGGTTATAGAGTATGACAAAACAACAGATAGAAATCCTAAACTTAGTGAAATAGTTAAAAAGTATACTGAAGAAAAAGATAGGTGATTGATATGGATATATCACTTTTAAGGGAGATTGTTTTAAAATTTAATTATGTGATTATATATTACGTTTTCATTATTAATTTTATTTATTTTCTACAACTTATATTTGCCACATTTAATCTAAATAAATATATAAGAAAAATAAGATATTCAGATTATAAAAAATATATAGTTTCTGATAATATGATACCTATATCAATTTTGGTTCCTGCTTACAATGAAGAAGAAACAATAGTTGAAAATATAAAATCTCTCCTTGCCTTAAACTACCCAAAGTTTGAGGTAATAGTTATAAATGATGGCTCAAAGGATGGAACATTAAATAAGGTCATTAAGGCCTTTGATTTAGTTGAGGTGAATCAGCCTGTAAGATATAGAATCAAGACAAATAAAATAGCAGGTATATATCGGAATATTGACATACCAAATTTAATACTGGTTGATAAAGAAAATGGGGGAAAGGCAGATGCCTTAAATGCTGGTATAAATGTTTCTAATTTTCCGGTTGTAACATCCATAGATGCAGACTCAATACTTGAAAGTGATTCCTTAGTTAGAGTTATAATGCCATTTATTGAGGATAAAAATACAATAGCAGTTGGAGGGATAGTCAGGATAGCCAATGGTTCTAAAGTTCAAAGGGGGAGGGTTGTAGATATTGATCTTCCAAAGAGTAAACTAGCCATGTTTCAAATAGTGGAATATCTAAGGGCCTTTTTAACAGGAAGAGTAGGCTGGGATTCAATAAATGCATTATTAATAGTATCAGGAGCATTTGGTGCCTTTAGAAAGGATGCAGCAATAGAGGTTGGTGGATATGCTAAAAACACAATAGGAGAGGATATGGAGCTTATAGTAAAGCTACATGAATATTTTCTTAGAATTAAAAGACCATATAAAATTAAATTTATACCAGATCCTGTTTGTTGGACACAGGCTCCTGAGAGATTAAAGGACTTAAGGGGACAAAGAAGAAGATGGCAGATAGGATTGATGGACAGTTTATTTAAACATAAAAGGATGTTTTTTAATCCAAGATATAAACAGATAGGCCTGATTGCAGTGCCTTATTTTTGGATATTTGAAATGATTGGTCCTGTTATAGAGATAATAGGATATATTTTAATACCAACTGCATTTTTCCTTAAAATATTGAATACAAAGTATTTCTTGTTGTTTTTATCATCATCAATTTTATATGGAATTTTATTATCCCTTGGTGCAATACTCCTTGAGGAATACACATTCAATAAATATCCCAGCTTAAAACAACTTATAAAGTTAAGTTTATATGGGGTGATAGAGAATTTCGGATACAGACAATTAACAACAATTTACAGGATAGAAGGGATAATAAAATTTAGAAAGATGAAACATAGCTGGGGAAAAATAAAAAGAAGTAGTTTTGATAGTTAAAATTATATTTATTCTATAATTTGTATAAACATAGCAATAATAAAAAACCCTTCTTTTAAGTTAAAGAAGGGAGAGGTTTAAAAGAGGGTTTAATCTAAAGCCATTTCAAATATTTTTTTTATAATTTCCTTTGTGGCAGCACCTTCATGAATTTTTTTGCCGTCAACATAAAATGTGGGAACATAGTAATAATCGTACTTGTCAGCTATCTCAGGGTGCTGTTTTTCATCTATAATTGTTATTGGAATAGAGTTAAATTTTGCATCACTTTTTTTAAGTTCATCAATCCAGGAAAGTGCCTGCCTGCAATAGGGGCAATTTTTTAGTATAAAGATAAGAATAGGTTTCACTAGAATCACCAACCTTAAATCAATTTTTTGGCAAAAAATTTATGTATAAATAATATCATAGAAATTTTAGAAATAGTTAACATCTTTTTAATTGTATAAGAAAAAAATAAAGATATAATATAGTTTATTAAATGATAGATACATTAAATAAAGGGGGTAAATATGCAATTAATTGGATATAGAACAATTAAAACTGCTGTAGGTGCCGTAATTGCAATACTTATTTCACAAAGCTTTAATTTAGAATATGCAGTATCAGCTGGGATAATTACAATATTGAGTATACAGAATACAAAAAGAAAATCGGTGAAAATAGCATTTCAAAGATTTATAGCAAGTATAATAGCATTGCTTCTTTCAGTTACAATATTTAATTTGTTTGGATACCATATAGTTACATTTGGTATTTTTCTATTTTTGTTTATTCCTCTGACAGTAAGTCTAAATCTTCAGGAGGGCATTGTTATAAGTTCCGTATTGGTATCTCACCTTCTTTTGGAAGAATCCGTTGAGATATTCTGGTTAAAAAATGAATTGGCTCTGGTTATAATAGGAATAGCTGTAGCTCTTATACTTAATCTTTATATACCAAGTATAGAGGCAAATATAAAGGAAGAACAAAAAATCATAGAAGAAAAAATGAAGCAGGTTTTACTTAAAATGCTGATGCCTTAAAAAGAGAAGAAGTAGAACTGGATGACAAAGAAATCTTTAGCTTTTTAGAAAGTAAACTCAAAAAAACAAGAAAACTGGCATATGTTAATTTAAATAATTATTTTCTAACAGATGCAAGTTATTATGTTCAATATATTGAAATGAGAATGCAGCAATTTGAAACAATTAAAGGAATGAGACAGCATTTTCAAAGGTTTTTCATGAAATATGAACAAAGTGTTATGATTGCTGAGTTTACTGAAAGGGTAGCTGAATCTATTTATGAAGAGAATACAGCAGAAATACTTATAAAAGAGTTAAATATTTTAAGAGATAATTTCAGAAAAATGCCACTGCCGGTAACTCGTGAAGAATTCGAAAGCAGGGCCATGCTTTTTCAATTTCTAAATGATGTGGAAAATTTTCTTGTGATTAAGAATGAGTTTAAAAAAATATGGTGTTGAAATAAAGCATCTATAACTTAAATAAAAGGACTTTTAGCAGCAGTGTTCTGTAAAAGTCCTTAGTAATAAAATTATTTAGAGATTTTTTTCTTGGATTCCAGATAGAGTATTTTAATAAATTTTTTTGTATTCAGTCGAACGTTAGACATAGACGGGCTTATTTCTGACTGTATTTCTATCATCTTTTTTCTAACTTCCGTAAAGTCAAAAAACTTTGAGGCATATTCCTCAAATTTAGGATTAGAATAATCAGTCAGTCCCAATGAAGCTAAATGGCTCAGGCTTGATAAATAGCCCTGCGTACCCTTTGCTCTGATGCTTTAATTTCTTTTTTTATATCGTCATCAGATGCGAAGGTCCCAAGTCTTTTTTCAGCAACACTTAAAAATATATCTTTTAGAGAGGGAAATTCATGTTCTTTAAGTTTTTCACCCTCCATCTCGGATAAAAATTTTAAAATTTCCAGCAAATCTTTACTGCCGCTCTCCCCAATTATACCTAAGTCTGTTAAAATTGTTTGACCTGCACTGATTATATCTTTATCTTTAGATGTAATTACCTCCCTGTTTTCAGTTTTTCCAGTTGTTAAAAAGTTTAATGTATTTTGAATGTCATTAATGGATTTTTGAAGCCGCATATGTTCAATAACTTTTTGAACTACACCTATTACTTCCAGTCTATTGATGGGTTTAGTTATATAATATTCAACACCTAGTGAATATGCTTCGCCAACCATTTTCTTATCTTCAATTTGTGAAAGCATTATGATTTTACCATCAAAGGTGGGAGCAACTTCTCTGACTGTTTCAAGTCCATCCCTTATGGGCATTAATAAATCAATAATTAAAATATCAACCTTTTTAATATTTAGGAGTTTACTGTTAATTTCAGCTCCATTTTGGGCTTCACCTACCACTTCACCAAGGCCGCAGTCTTCAATAATCTCTGTGAGCATTGAGCGGATAGCATCATCGTCATCAACTAGAAAAAATTTCATCTTATCATCCTTTCTCGGCTATTCGATTAATTGGCAGTTGTATAATAAAATTTGTTTCATTTTCATCTGGGTTACTGTTAACTATTAAATTGCCATTGAGACTTTCAACAACAGACTTTACATAGGGAAGTCCCATACCAGTTGAAGGCTTACCATCAATATCATATTTAGTGGTATATCCTGGCTTAAAAATTAACTCTAATTTCTTTTGAACAATGCCAGGTCCATTATCCCGAATTTTAAATTCAACAAAGTCATCAATTTTTTTAACTGATAAATCAATAAAACCACATTCTTTTATTGATTCAACAGAATTAGATACTAAGTTGTTGATTAGAGATAAAATTGTATAAACATGAAAATGAGGTAATCCATTATCTATATTTAAAATAAACTCTATACTTTTGTTAAGAGAAAGGGCATATCTAGTGTTTGTTTTAATAATAATATTACATATTTCAGATATATCCATATAATCCTGAGAGCTTTCCTGTGTAATCATTTTAGAAAGACCTGCATATATTCTTTGATTATCCTTTTTAATTTCATGAACCTGACCAGCAATTGTCAAGAGCTTTTGAGACAACTCATCAGTTTTAAGTTCATATCCATTTGCTTGAATATCTCTATATAATTCATAACAATCCCTTGTGATTGTCTCTGCATCCTTTAAGGATTTTTTTAAATGGATAGATTCAGCATAAAGGTTAGAAATCAATAACAGCATATGTCTATTCTGTTGTTGCTGCTGATGAAAATATAATGTAGCTTCCCTGAGTTTTATTATATTAAAGAAGCTCAAAACAAAGAAACATCTTATAGTAGCTATGATTATAATTTGTCCAATATTACCTAAAGTCAATTGGTTATTTAAATAAAAATATCTTATGAGAAGTTCAAGAATATTAGAGGTTATATCAATTAAAACACATAAAAATCCAAGTAAAAAAGGTTTATCATGAAACTTATTGACCTTTATAGCATAAAATAGCAAAGAAAAAGCTAGATAGTAGAAAAATGCAGGAATATGTAGTCTAAGTGATTCAATTGGCAGGAATGGAACTTTAAAAATCCAGTCCAGAAAAAACCTGAAACAGACTACACATAAACCAACGACGAAGCCATATAAAACCTGGGGAACTCTGCGTATCCATAAAAGAAAAAACAGAAAGGCAGCAGAGCCAAGACTTACACGGAAAGCATTATTAAAAAGATAGAGTTTTAACTCACCAGTTAAGGGTACGATTATTATCATTAAAAATAGAATAAAAAAACTTTCACGCAAAGAATACATCCTCCCAGAAATCTATGTAAAAATAAAATTTTATCTATTTGCTTTTAATATATAGGATAAAATGCAAAATATCAACATAAATATTGCAAATCAGTTTATAAATATTAATTATTTAGAATATAAAATCTTGCACATTAAATTGAGCTAAAAATTAAAGAGAAAATTGGGATAAAAAATAAAATCAACTATTAAACAAGAGGTACATATTATATTAATATACAATATTATGCATTGATTAAAGGATTAACTGAAGGGATTTCACTATTTAATGCGTGATATTAAAGTTTTGAAATCTGGAGGTGTTTTATGAATTTTAAAGAGCTTATTGAAAGGGATAGGGAACACCAAAAGAAAAATAATTTTGAAGGTACTTTCCTTGAGTACCTTGAAATCTTAAGAAATAATCCAGAATTGGCTAAATTAGCTCATAAAAGAATGTACGATATTATCATGGAGAAGGGTTTTGAGGTTATAAAAACAGAGGATAATCCAAGAATACGAAGGATATATGGAAACGATACAATTAAAAAATACAATTTTTTCAAAGATGATTTTTTCGGTATAGATAAGGTACTTATGAAGATAGTAAATTATTTTTATTCTGCATCTATGAAGGGAGAAGAGGCAAGGCAGGTTTTATATTTAGTAGGTCCTGTTGGAGCTGGAAAATCCTCATTGGTTGAAGCTTTAAAAAAAGCCCTTGAAAACAGTGGGCCTATATATACTCTAAAGGGATGTCCAATGAATGAAGAACCACTGCATCTTATTCCTAAAGAATTAAGAAAGGATTTTGAAGAGCTTTTAGGTGTAGAAATCGAAGGAGATTTATGTCCTATATGCAAGTATAGACTTGAAAATGAGTATAACGGTGAATATGAAAAATTTCCTGTTACAACAAGAAACTTCTCAATAAGGGGAAGAAGGGGAATAGGGGTTGTTCCACCAGTTGACCCAAATAATCAGGACACATCTGTCCTTACAGGCTCAGTAGATATCTCTAAAATGGACCTTTACCCTGAGGATGATCCTAGAATTTTTTCATTAAATGGTGCTTTTAACGTAGGTAACAGGGGACTTGTAGAGTTTATAGAGGTATTTAAAAATGAGGTTGAATATCTTCACACCATAATAACAGCCACACAGGAAAAATCTATTCCATCACCAGGGAAGGGTGCAATGATTTATTTTGATGGTATAATCATAGCCCATTCAAATGAGGCAGAGTGGAATAAATTCAAATCTGATCATACAAATGAAGCCATTCTTGATAGAATAGTTAAAATAGAAGTACCTTATTGTCTGGAATTAAATGAAGAAGTTAAGATATATGAAAAAATTTTAAAAAGAAGTAATTTCAAAGCCCATATAGCGCCCCATACAATAGATATGGCAGCGACCTTTGCAATTCTCACAAGACTTGCACCATCTCAAAAGGTTGATCCACTGACAAAACTTAAGATATACAATGGTGAGGAGATTGTAGAAAAAGGAACTACTAAAAAGGTTGATATATTTGAACTCAGGGAAGAAGCTGGTCTTAGAGAAGGAATGACGGGAATTTCCACAAGGTTTATAGTCAAAGCAATTGACAATGCGTTATCAAGCTCAGAGCATGAGTGTATAAATCCTCTAAGTATAATGGAAAGCCTTATAAAATCCATAAAGGAACTTGATATTTCAGAAGAAGAAAAGAAAAAATTCCTTACATTTGTACAGGATACCATAAGAAAAGAGTACAACAAAATATTAGAGAAAGAAATAACAAAGGCATTTATTCACAGTTTCAGGGAGCAGGCTGAGAGTTTGTTCAACAATTATATTGATAATGCAGAGGCATATGTAAATAAAACAAGGTTAAAGGATAAGGCAACTGGTGAAGAACTTCAGCCAGATGAAAAATTTATGCGATCTATTGAGGAACAAATCGGGGTTTCAGAGAGTTCATCAAAGGGATTTAGAACAGATGTAACATCTTATATGTTTTATATAGTAAGAAACGGAGGCAAAATAGATTATACTTCATATGAACCTTTAAAGGAGGCAATAGAGAAAAAACTAACGGCATCAGTTAAGGACTTATCCAGAATTATTACAAAATCCAGGGTAAGAGATAAGGAACAGGATGAAAAATACAATGCCATGGTTCAAGAGATGAAGGCAAATGGATACTGTGATTATTGCTGCGATGTAATATTAAAATATGCGGCTAATAATCTATGGAAGGATTGATAATATGGCAATCTTTAAAGATTATAACCCTATTGATCATGACAGATCTCTGGAGGACAGAAGAAGGCATAAGCAATTGGTTGAAAAATCTATAAAAGAGAATTTAGGGGAAATTTTATCCCATGAAAGTATAATTGGTGAGAGCAAAGATAAAAAGTTTAAAATACCTATTAGGGGACTTAAGGAGTATCAATTTATTTACGGAAAAAATACTCCAGGTATAGGTAGTGGTGACGGTTCGGAAAAAAGAGGTGACAGAATAGGAAGCGATAGGCAGCAGGGAAAGGGAAACACAGGGGCTGGAAACGAGGAAGGAGAAGATATTTACGAAACTGAAATTACAATGGAAGATGTTTTGGAATATTTATTAAATGATTTAGAACTTCCTAATTTAGATAAAAAGAAGTTTTCAGAGATATTATCAGATAAATCAAAGAAAAAACTAGGTTATCAAAGGCATAGCATCAGACCTAGACTGGCAAAAAAACGAACGGTAATAGAAAAAATAAAAAGGAAACAGGGAAGGAAAAGGGCTTTAAAGGAATTTGGTTTATCTGAGGAGAACAATAGATTTCCCTTTAAAGAGGATGATTTAAGATACTTTAAGGTTAAGAAGAAGCCTAGAAGGGAGTCAAATGCAGTTATTCTATGTATAATGGATACTTCGGGTTCAATGGATAGCACTAAAAAGTATCTGGCACGGTCGTTCTTCTTTGTACTAGCTAATTTTATTAGGATGAAATATGTAAATGTAGAAATAGTATTTATATCTCACACCACAACTGCAAAGGAAGTTAATGAAAATGAGTTTTTCCACAAGGTAGAGTCAGGAGGGACATATATTTCCAGTGGATATCTAAAGGCATTGGAGATAATAAATGAAAGATATAATCCTTCTTACTGGAATATATATGCCTTTCATGCCAGTGATGGAGAAAATTGGAATGAAGATAATGAGCGGTGTATTAAAGCAGCAAATGAATTGTGCCAGTTATGTAATATGTTTGGATATGTTGAAATACTGCCTTCATACAATACTATAAGCATAAAATACAGACTTATTGAGGGTGTAACAGACAAAAGATTTATAGCTGTAACTATACGGGAAAAAGAGGAGTTATGGAAAGCCCTTAAGGATATGTTGAAAAAGGAAATCAGGGAGGGCTGATAAATGGAGTATACTATAAAAGAGTTAGAGAAATGGAATAAAAATATAGAAGAAGTTGCCATAAAATTTGGACTTGATTACTATAATCAAGAATTTGAAATAATCGGATATAAAGATATGATAGGTTATGAGGCATATGTAGGAATGCCTTCAAGATATCCCCATTGGAGTTTTGGTAAGGCATATGAAAGAAATTTGATGCTATATAAATTTAATTTAACGGGACTTCCCTATGAGATGGTTATAAACTCAAATCCATGCCTTGCATATTTAATGAAGGAAAATACCCTGCTTCTTCAAATATTGACAATGGCCCATGTATATGGTCATAATGATTTTTTTAAAAATAACAGACTCTTTAAGGAAGGAACCAGTGCAGATTATACACTTGAAATGTTTAAAAGACATGGGGATTTAATTAGAAGTTATATCAATGATCCAAGTATAGGATATGAAAGTGTAGAAAAAATTTTAAATGCAGCACATGCAATAAAGCTTCAGATATCAAGAAATGTAGGGATTAAACGTTTAAGTGAAGAAGATATAAAAAGAGAAATTCTTGAGGAGTATAAGAAAAAAAGTGAAAGAAGAAGCGATATAGAACCAATTCAAAAAACTGATCCTCCGGATGTTAATAAAATACCTCTTCAGCCTGAGGAAGATATAATGTATTTTATATCAAAATACGGAGAATTAACGGAATGGGAAAGGAATATTTTAGATATTGTCCGTGAGGAAACTTTATATTTTATACCACAGATAGAAACAAAGATAATGAATGAGGGATGGGCCAGCTATTGGCATTACAACATTTTAAAGGAGATAAATCTGCCATCTTCTCTATACCTTGAGTTTATTAAACGTCATAATGATGTAATTGCACCTGTAAGAGGAGGACTAAACCCATATTTTTTAGGATTTAAAATGTTTGAAGATATAGAAAAGAGATATGGAAGAGATAAAATTTTTGAAGTTAGAAGTATGGAAAGGGATGAGTCCTTTATTAGAAGATACCTTACACAGGACTTATGTTCGGAGCTTAATCTCTTTGAGTATATGAAAAGAGGAAATTTCTACATCATTGAAGAGGTCTCTGATGAAGAAGGTTGGGAAAATATAAGAAATACGCTATGTAATTCCTGTGGTATGGGGATGGTCCCATATATTCAGGTTGTAGATATGTCTAAGAAGGATAAAACTTTAACCCTTCAGCATGTATATGATGGAAGGGAGTTAAATTTAGAGTATGCACAGGCAACAGTAAAACATATTGTTGATCTTTGGGGGCATACGGTGATATTAAATACAAAGCTTGATGGAAAAGAGACTAAAATCATTTGTAATGAAAATAAAAATTTATCAAGGGCATAGGGACAATGGAAATTGTCCCTATTAACATTTGTCAATATAAATAGTACAATAGAATAAATAGGAAAAAATGTGAAGGAGGACATAAGGTGAGTTGGATTGATAAATTGGAAAGAAAGTTTGGAAGATATGCAATAAAGGGATTAATGACATATATTACTGGAATAACGGGCTTTGTTTTTTGCGTAGGATTTTTTGACCAGACAGGAATGTTTGCAGATAAAATTGCTTTAATTCCTTCATTGGTTTTAAAGGGTGAAATATGGAGACTTTTTACCTATATTTTTATCCCACCAACTAATTCCTTAATATGGATAATATTTATATTGCAGCTGTACTATATGATAGGTATAACTTTAGAACATGAATGGGGAAGTTTCAGATTTAATTTATACTATTTTTTAGGTATGATTGGAACAACAATTGCTGCCTTTATAACCAATGGATATGGAACATCTGTTTATTTAAACCTTTCTCTGTTTTTAGCATTTGCGAAGATATATCCTGATTATGAATTTTTACTATTTTTTGTACTTCCTGTAAAGGTTAAATATCTTGCTTATTTAGACTGGTTTTTTATTATAGTTTCGATAATCACCCTTCCATTGCCCTCAAAGATAGCGGCTATTATGTCTGTAATTAATTATTTTGTTTTCTTTGGTAAGGATATAGTTACAAATACAGCAACAAGGGGTAAATCAAGGCATAGAAAGGCTCAGTTTCAGAAAAAGTATAATGCTGTAAAAAAGGCATATACACATAAATGCAGCGTGTGTGGAATTACGGATGCAGATAACCCTGAAATGGAATTCAGGTATTGCTCAAAGTGTGAGGGTATTCGCTGCTATTGCATGGAACATATTGCTGACCATCAGCATATTCAAAAGAAAGAAGAAAGTAAGGTCATTAATTTTCCAAATAGTGAAATCAAATAACAATAATTTAAAATACTTCGGTTTTTCCGAAGTATTTTTTTAGCTTAACTACGGTAAAAAATAAAGGAATTTTAATAAATTTGTAGAATAGTAAAATATTGTTATATGGATATATGGAATTTCCTTTAGGGGGTTGCTAATTATGATTACTGAAATTGATAAGGGAAAAATATATTTCTTCAGGGAGAGTCTTCTAAAGGATGCATCAGAAGGAATATGTATATACACGGTAAAGGAAACAGGCTCAGATGTTGAAATAATTTTGTGGAATAGAAAGATGATAGAAATAACAGGATATGATATTCAGGAGATAAACAATAAGGGCATATACAATACAATTCTACCAATAAAAGAAGGTACATGTGATGTTAATTCTGCTCTTAAGATACTACAGAGGAAAATTACATCCTTTGAGTGTGCAATAGTGAGAAAAGATGGAAGAGAGAGAGAGTTTGCAATAACATCCTTTGTAATGGAAGATGATGAAAGATTATATATATTGACTTTGGTTAAGGATGTAACTGAGCAGAAAGAGATTAAGCTGCAGCTGAAGGAAAGTGAAATGCGTTATAAAAAGCTTTTTGAGTTATATCCAGATGCCACCTTTGTTCATGATGGAGAGAAAATAGTTTTTTCAAGTCCTGCAGGAGCAAGACTGTTAGGAGCAAAGAACCCAGAGGAACTTATAGGCAGAGATTTAAAAAGTCTTGTACACAAAGATTATATAAATAAGGTTGAAAACAGGATAAAGGAAATTTGTAATAATGAAAAAAGAATGCAGCCTCCTTTAGAAGAAAAATTTATAAGACTTGATGGTACCTTAGTTGATGTAGAGGTGGTTTCGTCAATTTTCCCTTTTAAAGGAAGAAATCTAGTTCAGGTTGTAGCAAAGGATATAACAACAAAGAAAGAAATGGAAAAGGTTTTAATTGAAAGGGAGATGAAACTTAGAGAGATAACAGAAAACACTTTAGATATTATTGCCATAATTGATGAAAATGGCATATTTAAATATGCAACTCCCTCCCATGAAAGGATTTTAGGCTATAAAGTAGAAGAAATGATAGGTAAAAGCTTATATGAAGATATGCATCCAGATGACGTAAATATAACGAAAGAATATATTCAAATGATAAAATGTGGACATAAGATAAAAATGTTTGAGTTTAGATACAGGGATAAAAATGGGAATTATCTCTGGCTTGAGGTAATTGGAAAGTTAATTAAGGAGAATAATCAAAATCCATCGTGTATAATTCTTTCAGCCAGGAATGTTACCAAAAGGAAAGAAGCTGAGATTGCCCTTGCAGAGAGCGAGGAAAAGTACAGAAACCTGGTAGAACTTCTTCCAGATGCAGTTTACATTACACAGGAAAATATCATAATATTTGCAAACAAGTCAGCTGCAAAAATCTTTGGCTATGAAAATCCTAATGAAGTAATCAATAAAAATATAAGGGAAATAATAATATCACATCCAAGATATGAAAAGGCATACTTGAAAAAGAGAAAACTATTGGCAATAGAAGGTTTTATGCCATTGACAGAGGAGAAATTTATTAGATGTAAAGATAATACCCCAATTGACGTAGATACAACTGCAATCAGGTACAAATACGGCGGCAAAGATGTAATTTTATCAGTCTCAAGGGATGTTACAGAAAGAAAAAGGGTACAGAGCCTACAGAGAAAAATGGAACAAAAAAACAAATTATTAAAACAAACTAAAGAATATGATAAGCTTAGAACCGAGTTTTTTGCAAATATATCCCATGAACTTCGAACACCTTTAAATGTTATACTTGCTGCTATACAGATGATGAAACTTAATACAAATAAGAATATGTTATCTAGTGAGGATGATAAAACAAATAAATATATAAAAATTATGAATCAGAATTGCTATAGACTTATAAGGCTGATTAATAATTTAATAGATATAACTAAGATTGATGCAGGATATTTAAAGGCAAATATGATAAACTGCAATATAGTAAAGGTTATTGAAGATATAACCCTATCTGTTGTGGATTTTGCAAAGCATAAGGGAATTGATTTAATCTTCGATACAGAAATAGAAGAAGAGGTAATTGCATGTGATCCAGATAAAATAGAAAGAATAATTTTAAACCTGATATCCAATGCAATTAAATTTACTCCAAAGGGTGGAAAGATATTTGTAAATATAAATAAAAAGGAAGAACATGTTATAGTAAATGTGAGGGATACAGGAATTGGAATACCTCAGGATAAAATAAAGACTATATTTGACAGATTTATACAGGTTGATAAATCACTATCAAGAAATCATGAAGGAAGCGGAATAGGGCTAGCTCTTGTTAAATCCTTTGTACAAATGCATGATGGAAGGGTGAGTGTTCAGAGCAAATACGGCCAAGGAAGTCAATTTACAATTAAAATACCTATTAAACTAGCACTATATGACAGTGAAATAAACATGGCAGAATACAATAGTCAGGCTAACATTGAAAGAACACATATTGAATTTTCAGATATTTATACTGATTAATTAACTGAAAGGGAATAAAAAGAGAGGGGGCGCTGAGCGCCCCTTCTTCTATAGGTTTAAGTTACATTTTTCATTTGAATTCCGGTTAATTAATAAATTTCTAATAGTAAAGGACATGCTTCCTATAAATCTAAATAAGGCAGTAACGTATAGTGCAATATATATATTTGAGAACTTCAGTATTTGATCACCAACTAAAGGTGAAATACAAAGTGTTATGTTTGTTAAAGTAACATGAATGGCTATATATACAACCCTGTTTTTCTCAGGTGATACTTCAAGAAGAAGATTAAGTAATACTGTTACTGTTCCTGAAGTAAAAAAACCTGTTATTAAACCTGCAACAGTTATTGTATAAAGGTTTGGAGATAATGCAAATATTATTGGAGTTAATGCCATACCGAAGGTGGCAAAGGCAGTTACAAAGGAATTACCTTTTTTGTATATAAGATTTTTCCAGTAATTGTAACTCAAAAACATTACAAGGCCTGATGTTATGTTTATTATACTCAACCATGTTTCGTTAGCTCCAAGATATTTGATTTGATATATATTAAACAATGGCCACCCCATTTGCCATCCAAAGTGAAATAAAAGTGAACATATTATAAAAACTGTATATTTTTTGTTCGATACAATTTCCTTTAATGTTTCTAAAATCCTTATATCCTCTTTATCGTGATGTTTAACCTCTTCAAGCTCATTAAAGGTTTTTATCTCTATAAGTCCAACTATAAAGGATAGTACGAAGAATATCTGATAGGTATGCATAATTGCATCCTCAGATTCACCTATGATTCCTAAAAGGACACCTAAGATGAACATAATTACAAAGTTTGCCAGAGTTGAAAATTTATTTCTAGATGCAATGGCATTAGGTACTTCTCCTTCGGGGAATATATCACCACAATAACTTTGCAGCGCAGTTGTTGAAACAGATTCAGGAAAATTCATAAAGCTTGCTAAGAGTACAAATACAATTGGTCTATATTCCTTTGGTATAAATGGCATAAAGGCAAAGCTCAATATAAAAATCCTGCTGAACAAGAAGAAAAATGACATCACTTTTTTTCTATTCTTAGCTTTGTTCATTAATAAAATACCTGGTATAGTGGCAAAAACAGCAATTAGCCCTGGAAGTGCATTGAACAGTGATACATGGGAATCAGTTCCATTTAAACGGTAGATATATTTTACGGAAAATGGTTTATATAAACAAGTAACGATTGTATATAGAATTCCATTCAAAACGTAGAATTTTAAATTCCTATCAAGGATAGATTGGTCCCAATAAGCGTTGTCATTAGAATTGGTAGTTTCAGCCATAGTTATCCCCCCATTTGTTATGTAAAATCAGATATATTGGAAGGTACTATGTAGAAATATCATTATAAAAATACTCTAGATATTTGATAAAAATCTTTTTATCTTCCTCTGATGTTTCTTCAAGCAAAGTATCTATATATCGGCATCTCTCTTCAATTACCTTGTTAATTATTTCATAACCCTTATCAAGTACATGTATTCTGACTGTACGTCTATCTTCCTTAGTTCTAACCCTTTCAACAAGCCCATTATTCTCCATTCTATCAACAAGATCAGTTATTGTGCTTGGTGCAAGGTACAACTTATTACTTAGTTCACTTATAGTTAAGTTATCATGGTTAGCCAGAATCTGCAGGGCGTTGAATTGTGGAGGGGTTATTTTATAATCTCCAAGTATAGTTCTACCCTTTTGTTTTATGTCAAAACAAATCTTTCTGAGTAGAAACTCGATTTTTTCTATATCATCCATCTGGTTAAAATCCATAATTCTTCCTCCTAATATTTCGCCTCTCTAATTATTATAATTTCTAAAAATTCAATAGTCAATAAGAAAAAGACAGAAAAGTAAAAAAAATGAAACGATATCAAAGTAAAATTGACTTTGGATTTTAGTAAATGTATATTAGTATTGTTCATTCTGGATAGAATAAATAATAGAAATATCAGCTTAATAAAAATGCATAAGGAGCGTGTGTTTGTGAGAATCAATAAATACATAAGCGAAACAGGTATATGTTCAAGACGTGAAGCAGATAAATTAATAGAAGAAAGACGAGTTAAAATAAATGGAAAGATAGCTGAGATGGGAAGTAAAGTTGAAGAGGGAGATATAGTACAAGTTGATGGAAAACCCATAGGTAAAAAAAAGCCCCTTGTCTATATTGCGTTAAACAAACCTGTTGGAATAACATGTACCACCGAGAGAAATGTACACGGTAATATAATCGATTTTGTAAATCATAAGGAGAGAATTTTTCATATTGGCAGGTTGGATAAAGATTCTGATGGATTGATACTTCTAACTAATGATGGAGATATAGTTAATAAAATACTGCGCTCTGAAAATGAACATGAGAAGGAGTATATTGTAACCGTTGATAAGCCAATAACTGAAAGGTTTATACAGGCTATGTCAAGTGGAGTTAAAATATTGGGAAGGGTTACAAAGCCCTGTAAGGTAAATAAAATAAGAGATAATGTTTTTCAAATAATATTAACTCAAGGCTTAAACAGACAGATAAGAAGGATGTGTGAAGCTCTTGGATATAATGTAGTAAGGCTTCAAAGGGTAAGGATAATGAATATTAAGCTGGGGAATTTACCACTAGGCCAATGGAGGGATTTAAGCGATAAGGAATTAAATGAGTTATTTAGACAATTAAATTATAAACCTGAACATACAATCGTTAAGTCTGAAACAGTAAAAAAAGACTTAAAAAAAGATTCACAAAACAAAAGGGTGAGAAATAAGAATCAGAATCTTAGAAAATAATACCTGATAAGTTATATGTTTTTCTTTGACTTATATAGCTTTGCTAATATAAAATATTAAAGTAAAAATCTAATTGCGTGGGTGAAGATGATGAGTATTTTAACAGTAGAAAATGTCAGCCATGGTTTTGGTGCCAGAACCATATTAGAAGAAGTATCATTTCGTTTGTTAAAGGGAGAACATGTTGGTTTAATTGGTGCAAATGGAGAAGGAAAATCTACATTTTTAAATATTATTACTGGTAAGTTGATGCCTGATGCAGGTAAGGTTGAGTGGTGTAACAGGGTTACCTTTGGATACCTTGATCAGCACACAATCCTTGAAAAGGGAAATTCTATAAGGGATATTTTAAGAGGCGCCTTTAAGCATATGTTTGAGTTAGAAGCGGAAATGCTTGAGATTTATGATAAGATGGGACAGGCTTCTCCTGAAGAACTAGAAAAGATGATGGAGGATGTTGGAGAAATTCAAACGACATTAGAAGATAGTGGATTTTATGCCTTAGATGCAAAAATAGAGGAAGTTGCCAATGGGCTAGGATTAGGAGATATAGGTCTTGAGAGGGACGTGTCAGAACTTAGTGGAGGTCAGAGAACGAAAGTTCTTTTGACAAAATTGCTTTTAGAGAAGCCAATGATATTAATCCTTGATGAGCCAACTAATTATCTTGATGCAGAGCATATTGAATGGCTGAAAAGATATCTTCAAAATTATGAGAATGCATTTATTCTGGTTTCCCATGACATACCGTTTTTAGATTCTGTTGTTAATGTCATTTACCATGTTGAAAATGCTACCTTAACAAGATATTCCGGAAATTACAGCCAGTTTACTCAGATGTATGAGCTTAAAAAACAACAGCAATTACAGGCATATGAAAGACAGCAGAAAGAAATTGAAAAATTAGAGGATTTTATAGCAAGAAATAAAGCAAGAATATCAACTACTGGACGTGCTAAGAGCAGACAAAAGCAGCTTGATAAGATGGAAATTATAGAAAAGCCAAAGGAAAAAATAAAGCCTAGCTTTAAATTTAAAGAGGCAAGAGCTTCAGGAAAATTCTTGTTTGAAGCTAATAATCTTGTAATAGGATATGATGAACCTCTTACTAAACCTCTTAATATCTCTTTAGAGAGGGGTAAAAAAGTTGCTATAAGAGGTGTAAATGGACTGGGAAAATCCACCCTGCTAAAGACCCTTTTAGGGATTTTAAAACCAGTAGAAGGGGAGGTTAAACTTGGGGAATATTTATATCCGGGTTACTTCGAGCAGGAATCAAACAGGGATAATTATAATACTGCAATGGATGAAATATGGAATGAATATCCAGGATTAACAAACTATGAGGTTCGTCAAGCCCTTGCAAAATGTGGATTAACTAATGACCATATCACAAGTCAAATGGCTGTTTTAAGCGGTGGAGAAAATGCAAAGGTGAGATTGTGTAAGTTAATGCTGAAGGAGGTAAATTGGTTAATTCTAGATGAACCAACAAACCATTTGGATGTAGATGCTAAGGAAGAATTGAAGAAGGCTTTAAAGGAATTTAAAGGTACTGTTCTTCTTGTATGCCATGAACCTGAGTTTTATGAAGATTGGGTTACTGATATTTGGAATGTTGAGGATTGGACGACAAAGGTTGTATAGAACATAATGAAGGTCTTTTACATTAACAAAGCCTGGGCTGAAGGGTTTAACCTGAGCTCAGGTATCTTTTGATGGTTTGAAAACATAAGAAAAGAGGAGAGAAAAACGTGGATAAGCAGTATGATATAGTTGTTTTTGGTGCAGTTTTTGTGGATATAAAGGGTTTTCCAAGGGATATATTAAATCCAAAGGGTACAAATGTGGGTAAGGTTACATTCAAACATGGTGGTGTAGCCAGGAATGTTGTTGAAAATCTAAGTTATATGGGACTTAAAACAAGGTTTATTTCAGCCGTTGATAATAGTGGTACAGGAATTGAAGTGTTAAGCCGATTGAAGAAGGAAGGAGTTAATACTGAATTTGTAAATATAGTTGAAAAAGACGGCATGGGGATGTGGTTGGTTGTTTTAAATGAAAAGGGAGATATAGCAGCATCAATATCACACCAGCCGGATTTAAAGTATATTTATGACATAATAGACAGGGATTGTGATGAAATAATTGAAAATTGCAAAGCCGTTGTTCTGGACTTAGACTTTGATGCTGTACATATTGAGAAAATTTTGGATGCAGCAGAGAAGTATAATAAAAGGGTTTTTGGAGTAATAGGTCATACTGATGTAATAAAAAGAAATAAAGACATATTTAACAGATTAGATTGTTTAATATGTAACAATATCGAATTCAGTATAATAAGCGGCAGGGAAATTCAGGATATTAATGACTCCCAAGAAGTATTAAAGGAAATGACAAAATCAGGACTAAAAAGAATAGTAGTTACTTTAGGTAAAAAAGGTGCTGTTTATTATGACTCAATAGCTGATGTTTTTGGACACAAAGATGTAATTCCTGTAGATGTTGTTGATACAACTGGCGCAGGGGATTCGTTTTTTGCAGGCACTGTATATGGTTTAGTAGAAGGCTATGGCATTGAAAAATCAGTTCAGATTGGTACAAAGGTAGCTTCTTTAACGATTAGCATAAGTGAGAGTACTAATCCTGAAATTAAAAATAAAATGAATATAATAGTTGTGTAAAATCCCCTTATGGGGATTTTTTATTGAATTTAACTGGGAGGCAGGGCGAAGTGATGCAGGAATGGTTTTAATTTTCTAAATATTTTGAATTGTATATTGAAAATTGGGGGTTGATGTGATATATATAGATTAGGGTTTAATGGGGATGACTGAATAATACAAAATAAATTTAGCAATTTTATGTTAGGGGTGTTAGCATGAGTAAAATGGCGGTATTAAAATGCCGATGTTGCGGCAGTGAAAAAACTCTTTATTGGGGAAAAGAGTTCTATGTGACAAGGGACGGAAAAGAAGAAGATTATGGATATCCTGAAGGTATCAATGACTTGGCAAAGGAAAGTGGAATATCAGGTTTTTGGGTTGATAAAATCTGTAAAAACTGCGGTGAAGTTGTCAGAGAGAGTAGATATATAGAGGACGCTACTGATGAGTATATGGTTGCCTGGATGAATTTCCCCAAAATTGATATAATTGAAAACTGTGTAAAATGTGAAAGTAAGAATATGTTATCCCTTTATGAGCTTCTTGTAGGGGAAGATATGAAGATACCCTGTAATGAATGTGGTGAAGGGAGAATGGCCATTTTAGAGATAAAATAGATGAAAATAAATCCTCCAGAAATTCTTATCTGGAGGATTTTAACTTATAACATATTTTTCTGAAGGAAATCTTTAAAATTATCTACTACATATACGATATCATCTCTGGTAACCCAATAGTTTGTAACGAACCTCATGAGGCCGTCTTCTTCAGGATTTATTTTTATTCCTCTGTTTAAAAAGTTTTCAACTAACTTGCTTGTATCGTAGACTTTTTTGTCAATTTCAAAGAAAACCATATTTATATGTATATCTTCAGAATAAACATTAATTCCAGGAATTTTAGAAAGTTCCTGTCCCAGAAAAATTGCATTTTCATGGTCTTCATGTAGTCTTTGTGGCATTTTTTTAAGGGCAACAAGTCCTGCTGCAGCTAAGAAGCCTGCTTGTCTTAAGCCACCGCCCATCAATTTTCTACCTTTTCTTGCACGATCAATAAAGTCTTTATTACCTGCCAATATGGAGCCTACAGGGGCACAAAGACCCTTAGATAGACAGAACATAACTGAGTCGCAATATGAAGTTATCTCCTTTGGTTCCACATTTAGATGAGTTGCAGCATTAAATAGTCTTGCTCCATCCAGGTGAACAGGTATGTTATGTTTTTCAGCCAAATTATATATTTCCTTCATATATTCAATGGAGAAAACCCTACCGTTAGAGTGAGCATTTTCAAGACAAATTAGTCCAGTTTCAGGATAGTGGATATCTGATTGTCTAATCTTAGCTTTAATATCCTCAAGCATTAGTTTACCTTTATCAGACTTTAAAGTTCTAAGCTGCACACCAGCTATAACAGAAGCAGCACCAACTTCATGCATAACTATATGACAGTCATCCCCTAAGATGACTTCATTTCCCCTTTTGCAATGGGTAAATAATGAAAGTTGATTACCAAAGGTACCGCTTGGAACAAATAATGCAGCTTCTTTGCCAGTTATATATGCTGCATATTCTTCAAGTTCATTCACTGTTGGATCATCGCCATAGACATCATCTCCAACAACAGCCCTGTACATAGCATCTCTCATTTCCAGAGTTGGTTCAGTGACTGTATCGCTTCTAAGGTCAATATATTTCATCCTATAACCCCCTTTTACTCTATTATATATAAATATTTTGTATATTTAAATATAATTATGGGAGGCAGATATATCTTTATGACATTTATAATCAAAAAGAGAGGATGTATCGCGAACAGCTCTTATAATGGCTTCTTCCAGTACATTTGTGGCTAAAACTCCTACAACGTTTATATCTGCAGATACTTTATCAGTTGCCATTGTAAAAACTGTATCTCCATCATACATTGTATGTGCTGGTCTAATGGCTCTACCAAAGGCATTGTGTGCCATTGAAGCGATTTTATTAGCATTGGATTTATTTAGTTTTGCATTTGTTATAACAGTAGCAATTGTAGTGTTGCCATTAAAGACATTGCTGATTTCACCATACTTATTTATCATGCTTTTCTCGGTATTAAGAAAGTTTTTTTTATCTTTTGTTAATGCACCTGCTATTATTTGACCTGATTTAGTATCTACAACATCCCCAAGGCAGTTAACTGCTACAATTGCACCAACTTTCAAATCTCCAACCTGAACACAATATGTACCAAGGCCACCCTTCATTGAATATTCCGGTCCAAAAAATTTTCCAACAGTTGCCCCTGTTCCAGCTCCATAATTACCGTTTTGAAGTTCATTTGTATAGTTGGAATTTACACATGCACTATATCCCATCCTGCTGTCAGGGCGTATATCATTTTTCCCGATTACAAGGTCAAACAACACTGCACTACATACAATAGGAACCTTCGTAACACCAACATCAAAACCTATATTATTCTCCTCAAGATATTTCATAATTCCAGATGAAGCATCAAGACCAAAGGCACTTCCACCAGAAAGTACAACTGCATGGATTCTGTCTACAAGATTTATTGGATTTAGAAGATCTGTTTCACGTGTTCCTGGAGCGCCACCCCTTACATCAACTCCAGCAACAGCACCTTCTTGGCATATAATCACAGTACATCCAGTAGCAGCGTCATAATCCTGTGCATTACCAATTTTAATACCCTCAATATCAGTAATTTTAATTTCCTTCATGTAAAATCACACTCCATAATATTTTAAAAAATCCCGCTATAGCCGGGATGAATAACTATTTTCTTACATTTTTCATTATAAGTGTAACTGGAATAACAATTGCCATTGATACTAACACTTCAGGAATTCCGTTTGTGGCTGCAATTCCTATAATTACAGCTTTAGCCTTTTCAAGACTTATGTTACTTGCTGCGGCGAACTTCTGGATATATAGAAGATATATAAAACCTAAAACTCCTGCAGTATTTGTAATAGTTCCTATTGCAGCTGCAAATGCAGATTTTATTACATGGGATTTACCAGGGATTGCTTTGTAGGCATAGTACGCCGTAATACCAATTAAAACCCTTGGTAAAACTGATACAATAGGATTTAAAAAGGCAAAGGATAATATGTTTGGTTGGGTGATTGCTTTAATTATACTAGATATTCCAAAGATAAGTCCAATCATTGCACCAACCACAGGTCCTTCTACTATTGCACCTATGATGACAGGTATATGCATTATAGTTGCATTAGCTGGTGGTATAGGTATAAATCCAAGTGGTGTCATACCAAGAACAATGCTTATAGCAGATAATAATCCGATAACGGTAATCTGCCTTGTGCTGAATTTTAAACCTTTAGCTGTTACTCTTTGTTCCAAATTAATTACCTCCGTTCTTACTCCACAAAGGATATAAGTCGAAAAATCCTTTAGAGTTATCATTGTTCGGTTTCTTTAAGAATACCGACAATATTATTCTATCACTTTTTTTGGAAATTTAAAGAGGATAAGAAAAAGTCTTAATTGTAAGAAAGTTTAAAAGGGCGCTGCACTAGCATTTTTAGTTGCTAGTGCAGCAGCCTTATTAAGTGAATTATTTCATCATTTCTTTTAAATCTGCCTGGGCATCTCCACTTACTATATGGAGGTTGAAATTCTTTACAAGTACATCAACAACTCCAGGAGCTAAGAACTCTGGTGCCTTTGGTCCTACATATATGTTTTGAATTCCTAAGCTGAAAAGACCTAATAATATAGCCACAGCTTTTTGCTCAAACCATGAAAGAACTATGCTTAATGGTAAATCATTTACTGAGCAATTGAATGCCTCTGCAAGAGCCACAGCTATTTTAACAGCAGAAACAGAGTTATTGCATTGACCTAAGTCAATAAATCTAGGAATGTTTGTACCTGGTACTGTTCCGTAGTCTACATCATTAAATCTGAATTTTCCACATGATGTCGTTAAAAGTACACATTCCTTTGGAAGTGATAGGGCAAGTTCTCTATAATAGTCTCTACCCTTTGTTGGAGCATCACAACCTGCAATTACAAAAAATCTTTTGATCTTGCCTGATTTTACAGCATCAATTATTTCTGGAGCTATACTTAATACTGTTTGATGATGGAATCCAGTTAAAAGTTTTTTATCTGAATCTATATTAGCCTTAGGTAGAGATAATGCTTTTTCTATTATTGGTGAGAAGTCATCATTTTCAATTTTGTTGACATTTTCAAGTCCAGTAATATCATAAGTATATGTTCTATGTCCGTAACTTCCAGTTGTAATTGGCATAACACAGTTTGTTGTAACTAGTATTGCTCCTGGGAATTCTTCAAAAACCTTTCTCTGATCATACCAGGCTTTACCTACGTTACCCTTAAGATGAGGATATTTGTTAAGTTCTGGATATCCGTGGGCAGGAAGCATTTCAGAGTGGGTGTAAATGTTAATGCCCTTTCCTTCAGTTTGCTTTAATAATTCCTCTAAAGCGTATAAATTATGTCCTGTTACAAGTATACAGTGGCCTTCTACCTTATCTTCAGTAACTACCTTTGGTGATGGTATTCCTAGTTTGTCTGTATGAGCTCTATCTAATAAATCCATAACTTTGCAGGTAGCAGTTCCAACCTTTAATGCCATATTTATATGGTCTTCAAGGTTGAAGTTGACATTTGTAAGTGTAGTATAGAGTGCCTCATGGGTAATAGCATCAACTTCAGGATCAGTATATCCAAGTTGTCTTGCGTGTGTTGCATATGCTGCAACTCCCTTTAAACCTAAAATAATTGTATCCTGTAGACTTGAGATTACTGGATTTTTGCCGCAAACTCCAAATTTTGTGCAACCTCCCTTAGGTGTTTGTTCACATTGATAACAAAACATATCCATTTTTTGTACCTCCCTCTGAATTTGTGTTGGTGAATCGTTATTTTGACCAAAAATATTTTTAAAGAATGACATGTTGATTCCTCCTATGTTATTGCGTTTCGTATTTACATATTTATATTAACGAATTTAAAAAGAAAATGATGTGATATATATCATACACTAAGGAGGATTTTTATCACATAAAAGGGGCTGTCACATTAGCAACTAAAATGCTAAGGGACAGCCCTAATAAAAAACTATTTCAAGTTTTTAAATATATCCGTCAATAAATCTACAGATATTTTAGCAGTAGTATCATTTACATCAAGGAGTGGATTTAATTCAACAAAATCTAATGAAACCATCATGCCAGATGAGGCTAATGCAGTAAGAAGCTGTCTTGCTTCTTCAACTGTAATACCGTTATCTACCTTAGTTCCCGTTCCAGGTACATATCTTGAATCTATAGCATCCAGATCAAAACTTACATGTATACCATCAACCCTGGATTTTAGATATTGAAGAGTTTCTTCAATTATCTTTGTCATTCCCACTTTCTTTACCATTTCCATTGGAAAAGCTTTAATTTTAGATTGATTTAAGATTTCTATTTCTCCTTCGTCTAAATCTCTGCCAGCTATATGAACTATATAATCCTCTTTAATTTTTATTCTATCCTTATATATATTAACAAGTGACTCATGACCGAGGCCCATGCTTGCTGCTAAAGGCATACCATGGATATTTCCAGTAGGAGAAGTTTCTAAAGTATTTAGATCCCCGTGGGCATCTATCCAAATAACCCCTAGCTTTTCAATATGTGTGCTTACACCGGCAATACTTCCAAGACCAAGGCAATGATCTCCTCCAAGAATAAGAGGGAAATTGCCTTTAGATATCGATTGATGAACCATTTCAGCAAGTTTTGTGTTGGCATCTAAAATTGCGTTTAAATATTTCATTTTTGGATGGTCTTGAAATTTATCTTCACTTGAAACCTTTACAACATCTATGTCACCTAAATCTTCAACTTCATATCCTAGATTCTCAATGGTTTTTTGAATATTCATTTCTCTTAACTTGTTTGGTGCAAAATCGCAGCCTTCTTTATCTGCTCCGTAGTGAATAGGCATTCCTATAACATTTATTTTCATCTATCTAACTCCTTTCATATACATAAGACTAGCATTAATTTTATTAGATAATAATAACTATGTCCAGCAGAAAAAATAAACAGAATTTGGAATATGAAGTTTAGTATAAATTATTATTCATTTATAGAGAAAAATATTGTGTGAATTATAAAAAATTAAGAAAAATAAAAGTTGACAGAGAATTATTTTTTTAAAATGTTCTATATAATACATTTTGCTTTAAAATAGATATCAATATTCTGACAAATAAAATATTGTTTACATTTTATAAAATTACTGATATAAATATTGATAACATCAGAATTGCGGGGGTGAAATTATGTTTCTTAAAATCCAAGATGTTTTGTCCTGGTTGTTTTTTATTAATGCAATTGTTTCAATTATCATCATCATATTGGAAAGAAAACGTCCAGAAAAAACAATTGCGTGGCTCTTGGTTTTTGTGGTTTTACCGCCAGTTGGTTTAATATTATATATATTTTTGGGTAGAAACTGGAAAAGGCATAAACTAAGCGAGGAATTTTCCCCAACAGTGAAGGAATTGATTTATAGGGTTATAAATAGAATAGATAATCCGGATTATATACAACTTATACAGCTTTTAGGCAATATCAGTGATTCGCCCTTATTTGTTGAAAATGATATTAAACTTTTTTCTGATGGAGAGGAAAAATTTAAATATCTTCTTGATGAAATGGCTAAAGCAAAGCATCATATTCATTTAGAGTACTACATAGTAAAGGATGACAAAATAGGAAACAAGGTTAAGGAGATGCTGATAAAAAAAGCTAAGGAGGGCGTCAGGGTCAGATTTTTAATGGATAGAGTTGGGTCAATAAAAGTTGGTAGGAGGTACATAAAGGAACTAAAGGAAGCTGGAGTAGATGTGATACAGTATTCCTATTTTCTGGCACCCCTTTTAAGACATATTAATACTCAGATTAATTATAGAAATCATAGAAAAATAGCAATAATAGATGGCAGGGTTGGTTTTATTGGGGGAATGAATATTGGAGATGAATATCTTGGTAAGGGGAAATTGGGTTATTGGAGAGATATGCACATAATGATAAAAGGCGATGGTGTATTGGGCCTTCAGGCGGTTTTTTTAGATGATTTTTGGGCGATAAAAAGAATAGATGATAGTAGTTTTTTTTACGATGAGGAATTCGAAAAATATTTTCCAGCGGTAGGTAATCCACGAAAAAAAGTTATGCAAATAATTAAAAGTGGACCAGATTCAGAATACCCATCTATAATGCAGACAATGATTAAAATGATTACAATGGCTAAAAAAAATATATATATAACAACACCTTATTTTGTTCCTACAGAGAGTATAATGGAGACATTAAAAATAGCAGCCTTAAGCGGGGTGAAGGTAAAGATACTTTTTCCCGGCAGGTACGACCATATAATGGTATATTACGCATCACGCACATATTTAGCAGAATTAATGAAATGTGGTGCTGAGGTATATTTTTATAAAGATGATGCATTTGTACATTCCAAACATATTACTATTGATGGTAAAATAGCAACAATTGGAACAGCAAATATGGATATCAGAAGCTATGAGTTGAATTATGAAGTTAATGCAGTAATATATGATGAGGATTTCACCCAAAGGCTAGATGAAATATTTATAAATGATTTAAAGGAGAGTAGGAAATACTCTGTTGAAGACTATGAAAGAACTCCTAAAATAACCAGATTTATGGAGGCTGCTGCAAGGGTGTTCTCTTCCTTGCTTTAATTAAAAGCTTTTCAGGGACTTTAATTTTTGTTATAATTATACCAATATTTCACAAAATCACTGATGTATGAGAGGTGTTACCATGAGTAGGGTTGGCAAGAAAATACAGGAAACCAGGATAGCAAATGGATTGACAGCAAAACAATTTGCAAAAAAACTTGCAGTTGCAGAAAGTTTTATTAATGAAGTTGAGAGTGGAAGACGTATTGCAAATGAAAGTTTCATAAAAAAGGTGGAAAAGACTTTTAATATTAACATAGATGATGATGTTTTTGAGGAGATAGATAAACCCATTGAAAACATTAAAGAAACTGAAAATATGCAAAATAAAGCTGTAAACAAACAATGGGAAGATGCCTTTTCCCATATTTTAAAAAAGATTCCTGTCTGCGATATAAGTATGAGGGAGATTTACGGATACAAATATCTTCCTGTTATAGATAAAAAGGTTGAAGGGTATAATTCTGAAAAACTTTTATATGTAAAGGTACCTGATGACAGCATGAGAGGTTTCAGAATACAGAAGGAAGATAGTGTAATGGTATTTCAAAATCCTGAAATAGTAAACAATTCAATTTCCATTATTGAGATTAATGAAAAAAGGGTAATAAGACAAATAAAGAGACTAGATGCAAATAAAGTTCTGTTAATATCCCATTATAATGACATAAAAACAGAAACTAAGGATGTGAAGGAAGTAAATATAATTGGAAGATGTGTGAAATTAGAAATCGAGCTGTAGATAAAAACCTTTGGGAATGGAGAGTAAGCTCTCATCCTGAGGGTTTCTTTTTTTATAAGTATTCCATGAATATTTCAAATCACTTGCAAACACCATAATTTTATTAATATAGAAAAATATATTTGTATTTTTATAAACAGGTTAAATATGTAAAGAATATTTAATTTTCCACTTTATTCAAGAATAATTGTTGAAATATTTGAATAAATGAATTAATATATAAATAAAAATTCAAAAAAGGGGGGACAATTATGACGGAAAAAAGAGAGAACTGGGGGAGTAAATTAGGACTGATTTTAGCTATGGCAGGTAATGCAGTTGGATTGGGTAATTTCTGGAGATACCCATACCAAGCTGCAAAAAATGGTGGAGGAGCATTCATGGTTCCTTACTTTGCAGCATTAATAATTCTAGGTATTCCACTGATGCTTTGTGAATGGAATCAGGGAAGATTTGGTGGAAAATACGGTCATGGAACCTTAGGCCCAATGGTCTACTTACAGGCTAGAGAAGGTGTAAAGCCTAGGACTGCAGCTATAATAGGAGGCCTGGCAGGGGCCATTGCATTCAGTGTTACGGTATTATTGAATGGTTATTACAACCATATTATAGGTTGGACTTTGGGATATTCCTTCTTATCTTTAACTGGGGGATATATGGATAAGGCTGTTGATACAGGAGCATACTTCGTTTCTTATATTCAGGATCCAACAAAGGTAATTATTTTCTGGTTGATTGCCCTTGCAATTTTAGGCTTTGCTGTTATGAGAGGCGTACAGAAGGGAATCGAAGTTGTTGCAAAGATAATGATGCCTTTAATTTATGTTTTTGGAATAATATTGATAATTAGAACTTTAACCCTTGGGGCTCCAGTTAAACCAGATTGGACTCCAATTGCTGGACTTAATTATATATGGTCGCCAAGATGGTCAGATCTTAATTGGACATCTGCACTTGCAGCAGCAGGACAGATATTCTTTACTTTATCACTTGGTATGGGAATAATTCAAAACTATGCTTCATATCTAAAAGCAGATGATGATATAGTTGTTTCAGGTTTTGCTACTGTTTCTCTAAATGAGTTAGCTGAAGTTATAATGGGTGGAAGTATAGCTATTCCTATCTGTTATGCATTTTTAGGACCTGAAGGCATGAAGAGTGGGGTAGGATTATCCTTTATAGCCCTTCCTAATATATTCAGAGCTATGGGTGGAGGACAACTATTTGGTGCATTATGGTTCTTAATATTATTTATGGCAGGAATAACATCTGCAATAGCTATGTACAATTATCTTGTAGCGATGCTTGAGGAGATGGGTCTGCAGAAAAAATTAGGCTCAGTTATAGTCTTTGGATTATATATTATAGTAGGACTTCCAGTTGGATTAGAGCCAATCTTAACAAAGACAGCAGACCTTGCATATTTGACAGAAGTTGATAACTGGGTAGGTAGTTATTTCCTTGTTGTTTTAGGACTTATTGAAGTCATTGCAACAGGTTGGTTAATGGGAGGTAAGGCACTGGAAGAAATGAACCGAGGGGGTTACTGGAAGGTACCACAATGGTTCTTCACATTGTTCATTCAGATTCTAACACCACTAACAATAATTGCCTTGTTAATAGGCTCTACTAGAGATTACTATAAGGCTGGATATTTAAAACTGATTCCAAGCTTTGTTGAAAACAGCCCTAAGTTGATACCATGGGTTCAGGCTGCAAGAATAGTTATGATTATAGTTTTAATAGCTGGATTTATACAAACATACAGAACAATTAAGGGTAAATATATAAAAGAAATTGAAACAGGTAAGTTAATAGTTAGAATTTAAGGAGGGATTTTTATGTCAGGTAGTGCATTAGCTTTTTTAATAGGTGCATGGGGGATAATCCTGGTTTGCTGCATAATTACCCTCACCACTTTAATGAAGCATGATAAAAACAATTAAAGGGTTAAAATTAAAGCAGGAGGATTTTTCCCCTGCTTTAATATAAAGATATGATTTTGGGGGTGAAGGTAATGGATAAGAATTTCCAGTTTGTTTTAGATTCTATTGAAAGAAAAATTAAAAACTCACAAATAAATGGAAATAAAAAAGACAAGTATTTAAAAGAAATAAAGTCAATAAAAGAAAATTACAGAGATTTAAATATCTCTGATGATAAAATAGAACTTTTAAACAGTATTGTGAAAAAAGGAAAGGAAGTTCAAAAGAGCATAGACGATAAGGAATACGAAAAAATTGAATATTATTTCAGATTCTGCAATGCTGCTTTATATGATTTCAGGGGAGAGATAAAATATTTAAATAGATATGCCAAATCCTTTATATTAACTTGCATTTTATTTTTAGCCTTATCACCAATGTATTTCAGCTGGGTACTACCGATATTGTTTATAGTACCTATATATATGGGGTTAAAGGGACTAAGAAACAGAAATTATAACGGATTCATTATGACAATGGCAGTTATACCGATGGGTTTTGTAACTTCTATAATGTGGATAAAAAATGGTATATTAGCTTCAAAGGATTTTGAAGGATATATTAAAGCTATTTCAAATGGTATCAACTATGAATTTACAAAAAACATAACTATTGCATTTATTATTCTTGGGGTAATATTATTTTTTTCTACTACATACTCTGTTATTATAGGAATAAAACATAGAAAAATGTTTGTATAAGCCTTTTAAGGCTTATTTTTTATATGTTAATTTCTGGCTGAATTTGTAAATTGAAAACTGTACCTTAAAATGGTATATTATAGAATATGTTATTTGTATTGCAAGGTGATAATTATGAAAAAAAATAAAATACCCCATTCAATTTTTAGACTATTTTTATATATTTTTACTGGATATATTTTATTTCATTGTATCTCTGATGCTAATTTTAAAGACATCGACTTACAGGGTTTTGTGCTGCTAATTATTTCATTAACTGCATGTATAGCAATGCGAACAATGGTGATAGATGTGGGTAAAATGAGTCTGGATTTTACAGATACCCTTACGGTGTTTTTAATAATAGTATTTGGTGTTGAAATAAGTGTGATATTTGAGTTAATATCCTTGGTTATTTCTTTTATCTTTATTGACATCCACATAAAGAAAAGACTGAATTTATCAAGGCATTTATTTAATATCCCAATGTTTATAATTAACATATATCTATCAGCAAAAATTGCTGAAGATATCTTAAGGCATATTAATTTATCGGGTTTTGCAGGTAAAATAGTAGCCTTTTTGTTGATTATGCTTCTTTATATTTTAGTAAATATAACTTTTATCCAGATAGAAAGTACATTAAAATCAGGCAAATATAACAGGATGAGTCATGAAGCAAGGGGAATGATAATTACCAATTATATAGTTTCAACTATGGTTTCTATTACATTATATATTGCATACCAATATTCTGAATATGCATGTGTTTTAGTAATTGGAAATTTAATTATTATTCAATATAGCATTTATCTCTTTAAGAAGCTTCAGGCTAAAAATGAAGCAATCAAAACATTACTGAAAATAACAGAGGATATTGTTAAATATGGTGATTTTAGAGATAAGTGTAAACATTTAATTATAAGCTTAAAGGAGCTTATCCCATATACTGTATGTGCAGTCTATACCTTCGATATTGAAAATGATGCTGTTGTCTATCCCGTTGCTTATAACGGAAATGAAGATATAGATATTGGCGAGATGATGTTCAATATTTCTGAAACAGGTAAAACTATAAGAACATTAATGGAAGGTAAGGTGTATATAAGTAAGAATGTTGATAAGGATCAAAAAATCAGAATAACGGGAAAGCTACTTCAAGTTTCAGAAGTTATGATATTTGCTCCTATAATTATAAAAGGGAAAATTTCTGGAGTTATAATGATAAGCGGAGGAAGGGAGCTTTCTGAATTTGTAGACAATGGTATTCAGGAAATTATAAGTATATTATCTAACCAAATGGCTTTAGCAATAGAAAATGATACATTCTATAGAAGCATGCAAATGCAGGCCAATAGGGATACTTTAACAAGGTTATATAATAGAAGGGTTTTTGATAGAGAAATTGAGAACCTTATTGAAAGTGAAACACCCTTTTCCTTAGTTATGTATGATGTAGATAATTTTAAAACCGTTAACGATAACTATGGGCACCTTATTGGGGATGAGGTGTTAAAGTCAATTTCTGATATAATAATGAAGTCCATAAGAAAAACTGATATTCCTTGTAGATTTGGAGGGGAAGAAATAGCCATAATATTTAAAGATTTATCAAAGGAAGATGCCCTTATAATATCAGAAAGAATTAGAGAACGAGTTGAAGAAATGAATATAAAAGTTGGGGAGGAAAATCTCAAAATAACTATCAGCGGCGGTATAGCTTCTTACCCTGAGGATGGAAATGAAAAAAATAGTGTAATCGATAATGCAGATACAGTTTTATATAAGGAGTGTAAAGAGAGAGGCAGAAATAGGGTTTGTGTTTTCAATAGGGGAATAAATAAGGAAGCAGGAGCAGATTGCAGAGATAAACAAAGTTGTTCACAGTAATTTAATAAAAGATGCAAATATTGTTAAAAAATAACATATATAATTGTTGTAGGATTGTTTATCAGCAAAAAGTGAGGGGATATGGATGATACAACTTTTTAAAGATGCAATAAAGGATTATAAAAACGTAATTAAAAGGTTACTGCTTTTATCTTCAATAGCTATAATGTCTTTGGTATATGTTTATTTAAATAATGACAGGGGCAGGGTATATCATATTCCCAGTAAGTTTGATATGCTTGTTCCCTTCAACAAGTATTTTATTGTGCCTTATACATTCTGGTATGTATATTTAGGAATTATATTTTTTTATTTTGCTGTTTATAATGAAAAAAAGTATTATAAGCTGCTAGGTGGAATATTGTTAGGTATGGCAGTGTGTTTTATTATATACTATGTTTTTCCAACAACAGTACCAAGGCCAACTGTTTATGGAGAAGATGTTTTTGCTAGAGGAGTGAGAGCAATATACCAAAGAGATAATCCTTATAATTGTTTTCCAAGCATTCATGTATTAGAATCTGTTTTAGTAGCTGTGTATATAAACAGGGAAGAAAGTGTAACACCTATTATGAAAATGGTTTCAACTGTGTGTTGTATATTAATAATTTTCTCTACCTTTTTTATTAAGCAGCATTATGTGTATGATGCAATATCAGCTACAATAATTGCATATGGTTTATATTTAGGATTTAACTATAATGAAGTAAAAGAGCAGCTACATTCAAGAGCAAAGGTTTTATTTAATATTACAGAAAATAGATAAATGGTGATGAGTATGATAAATATAGAAAGATGCAATGTTTGTCCAAGGGAATGTGGAATTAATAGAAGAAATGAAATAGGTGCATGTAAATCTTCAGCTGATATAAAGATAGCAAAGGCTTTTCTCCATAAGTGGGAAGAGCCTTGTATTTCAGGTGAAAATGGTTCCGGAACGATATTTTTCAGTAACTGCAATTTACATTGTGTATATTGTCAGAACTATAAAATAAGCCATGAAGGGTATGGAAAGGTTATTTCTATTGACAGACTTGCAGAAATTTTTTTAGAACTACAGAGAAAAAAAGCTCATAATATAAACTTAGTTACACCAACACATTACATACCACAAATAAGAGAGGCAATAATATTATCAAAAAAATGTGGACTTACAATACCTGTTATATACAATACTAATTCCTATGAGAGGGTTGAAGCTTTAAAGCTTCTTGAAGGATTGGTTGATATATATCTTCCTGATATAAAGTATTTTGACGATAAGTATGGGAAAAAATACTCTAAGGTTGATGGGTATTTTAAAACTGCATCAAAAGCAGTGTTAGAAATGTATAGGCAGGTTGGAAATCCCGTTTTTAATGAGGAAGGGCTCCTTGTCAAGGGGATGATGATAAGGCATTTAATGCTTCCAGGATTGCTTTTTGATTCAAAGAAAATAATCGACTGGGTTTTAGAAAACCTTCCCCGGGAAATATATTTAAATATAATGTGTCAGTATACCCCTTTATTCAGAGCCCATCAATATAGTGAAATAAACAGGAGAATAAATAAAAATCATTATGAAGGGCTTATAGATTATGCTATCTCCAAAGGATTAGAAAATGGTTTCTTTCAGGAATTTGAAAGTGCAACTGAGGAGTATGTGCCAAATTTTGATTTAGAAGGTGTATAAAGGTCTGGAGTTAATCCAGACCTTTAAAAAGAGTTATTAATGATATCTTTATAATCAGTAATGGTAACATCCTTATAGAAAAATTTTAAAATTTTTCATGGTTATAGCCTTTACGTACCATACCTATAACAGCTGTCTGGCTCATACCCACTCCATGACCATATCCTCCACCATAAATGGTTACAGTTTTAAGGCTGTTTTTTTTATATTCCTTTTCTAAAACAAAGAAGCTTGAAGGAAATGTGGAAACATATTGAGGTTTACCATATAAAAAATTTAATTCAAAATTTTTAGGAGCAAGCAATCTTTTTATGTTTATGTCCTTTTCAATTTTATATACAGCATCATCTGTTGTTATCAACATCTCCATTACATTTCCAGCACGTCCACGTTTGCTGATTTCAATATCTCTTATTTTTCCTATACCTTCTTTAGGTATAGTGGTCTTTTTATAAATATTAAATAACCATTTCTTTTTAAAGCTATCAGGTGATTTAGTGTATCTTAAATATATATTAGAGTTAATTGTTTTTTCAAGGGTTTGATAATCCAGTTCAACTTTCCAGCGGAAATATTGTGAATTAGAGTCAAATGCCCTTGTAGTCCAATCCTTTAAAAAGGTAGAGGCGATATCTTCACTGGATAAATCCTTAATGCCAGTTTCAGTTAAATCAACGTAATCCAAATATGGTTCTGGATTACTGATTTTTGAAGTATTCGAAGAATACCAAACCTGATTAAATGGAGCAGATAAACCACAGGAAGTTGAATAATATTTGGCATCGATTAGTTTTTTATTATATGACAATATCTTACCACTTGTCTCTGAAATAGCACTGATTAATTTGTTCTGCTCAGATTCTTCAACTGGATAACGTTCATTATAAACCTGACTTTTATTAGAGTCATCAAGGTTAAAGCCCTCATTTGAAAATCTACCAGAAATCAAATCGGATAAAGCATATGTTCTTGCTGCAATTGCCTGTGATTTGTATCCCTCAAACCCAGCAGAACTAGGAATCTCTGAAGGAACAACATATTTTAAATAGTCTTCTATATCAACATCATTGACTAATCGCATAGATTTATCTTTAATAAATACCTTTAATGAACCAAAATATTCAGGTACATGGGTGTTTGAACGTTTTAAAGATTTAATCTTTATAGGAACATCTGAATTTGAATAAATTAAAATCTTGTTTTTCGTTGTTCCAATTGACGCTTTAACTGGAAAAGTTTTATTATCATCATTAACAATGAAAAGATGTATTATACCATTGTTATATGTTAATTTCAGTGCATCTCCTCGTCTAATTTCATGTAAGTTGTTATCAAATTGAAAAGAAAGCCCTTTTTTAGAAGCCATAATCAATTGTGAATGATTTAATGAAGTAAAATCAGAATTGGAAATCCCTACTCTCAGTTTTTTAATATCAGGAATATCTGCCAGGATAACTGATATTTTATTTGATTTATCTGCAATAAATCTGCAGTTAGAATAACCTACCAGTACTACTTTATTGGATACAGGAGTCAATTTATTATTGGCGAAGTTATAATATCTTACCCTTTCACTTAATGTAAGGCTATTATTGCTTAATACAACTGAATTACCCTCCTTAAATTGAACTTCACCAGTGTAAATTTTACAGGGTTCAATTTTGTCAACATAGAGCCCCTTTAAGGTAACGTTATAGGCTATGGAATCAATTAACTTTGTTGATTTTTTTACTTTAACTCTTTGAGTTTTGCCGTCATATGCAAGTTTAAGCTCTAAATAGTTTTTAGTTTCATGTTTATCAACAACAATTCCACAATTAATTGTCAGCTTTCTGAAAAATATGTAATATCCAGCTGAAATAAATAAAGCTAAAATAACAAGGATAAAGGAGAATAATTTTATGTTAAAGTTATAATACTTTTTAACTTTTCGTTTATATCTATATTTTTTTCTTCTTATCAATAAGACCACTCCCAATTAGAATTATACAACAAATATATTATATCACTTACCTAGTTTATTCACCTGCTGTTTTTGAAAATTATTAAAAAAATTTACAGAATGAACCTGATGTTAAAAGTTGCAGTATGTTACAAAAAATACCCATAACTCCAATATTTTTATCTTTTGTGTATTGGAATCATGGGTATATGCATCGAACATTATTTTATATCAGTTTATTTGGCTAAAACTTATTTATTATTCCGCTCATTGTAGTCACTTCAAGACCTCTGTTCCTTAATTCCTCAACAAGCATATTTATACCTATTGAATCTGATGGCATATGACCAGCAACAATTACATTGCCTATATTTTGCTCAACCACTGCTTTTCTTACATCTTCAGGCATATGCATACAAATGATTGTGCCAACGCCTGCTTCAAAATAAGCTTTAAAAACCTTTTCTCCGCCATTTGTGCCACCAGCCATAAGTACAGCGATTTTTCCTGCAAAATCATCGTTTCCCCCAACTCTAATTACTGGTTTAACAATTGAATTTTTATATTCTGGAATCTCCTTTAAAGTATCTATTATATCTTTTAAGGTAGCCTTTGGATTGTCTTTAAATTTTTCATTTAATAAACCCTGAAGGTAGTTCTCTGTTATAATATCGCAGGGCATATGTATATTCATGTATGGCATACCTATAAGTTTTGCAAAGGATTGAACCTGTCAAAATTACCTGGGTGGCTGGCTCTTTCAATGCTTCCAACCTTTTCTCTTAAAGCTTTTTGTGCCTTGTTTATTGGAACGCCAAATTCGACCATTTTATCTATTTGTCTTAACATTACATTGTGAAAATTAATATCAGGTGAACCAGTTTTTGGATGATGACTTATAACCAAATCAAAGCCCATTTCTTTAGCAACAAGAAGTTCTGGAGTATCCATATCTACACCAATTAAAACTTTTTTAATGTTCTCCCCTTCAACTATTATACCTGAATCAGATGGAGTTTCTTTAAGACCTGATAAGGATAAGGCAATGTCCATAATTTCTTTTGTATTTAACATGTGAACTTCCCCCTTTATTCTTTATAAAAATATGATAACATATTATGCTTAATTTTTAAATAAACTGGAAAATTAATGATTTAAAATCTGTCTAAAGAATATTTTATTTTCAGCGGGTTTTAAAATATTTTAATGTACAACCAATAAGAAAAACAAAGCTGATTACTCCAAAGGGTGGGTATAGCATTTTTATAAGATTTGAAAAACCCAAAAATGAAAAGGGTATTGAAAAAAGGATTATTATAATCAATGAAAAAGTGTAAGAAACCTTTAAGGAGCCCTGTAATCGTTTTGACAAACTATATAGATTACCTATTTCAGTAGAAAACATTTCGAGCCAGATAATACATGTTACAATGAATGGTAAAACAGAGCTTATTTCCTTTGCTATGTACAGATTAGGTATTTCAGTATAAAAACTTTTTGGAGCATAGATTAAGATAGAAAAATTTATTACAGCAGCAAGTGCCGTTAAAATTGCACTTCCAAGTATACAACCGTTAATAAAGTGTTTTTTCTTTATTCCTTCAGAAATCATTGGGCAAATGACTCCTGTTGCTACCGTCAGATTAAAAGATGCATATAGAATACTGGAAAGAACCCAGTTGCTCCTTGGTGGAACTGAAATATGGATATTTGAAATCAGTTCTTTATAATCAGGATTTACAAAAAAAACTGCTATACCTAGGATTACAATGATTGATGTTGAAAATGGAACAATTATTGAATTTACAAGGATAAGCCCTTCCGTTGAAAAGATAGCAACTAAAAACACCAAGGAGGCCATAATGAATATACCAGCTGTTTTATTGATACCTGCATATTCATTTAACATGGCACCACCACCTGATATCATTATGGTGTTACTTCCAAAAATAAAAAGAGTAAGAATTAAATCAACTATCCACCCAAGCCTTTCACCGAAGACTGACCTTATAATAGCATTGTAATTTCCATAATTATTTTTAAAACAAAGATTAACAATTATTACGGAAATTAAAAAATATATAATGCAACAGAGAATGATACCATAAAATCCTTTGATACCGTACCTGCTGAAAAATTGCAGAACTTCCTGGCCAGATGCAAGTCCTGCACCAACGATAGTCCCAATGAATACAAAGGCGATTTTTAAGTCATTTTTCAATTAGATCCCTCCAAAAATCTATACAACTAATACTATTCAGAAAAACATAAAAAAATACACATTGCTTAAAGGATGATAACTATAATGTCAGGGGGGTGGGATAGGGATTATTATAATCTTTTTATAAGGTAATAGATTAAAAACAATATAAAGTGGAATAATACAAAATAGGAGAGGTGAGTGAATTGAAGAAGATTTTAACTGTAATACTGATATTTTTAATGATGTTTTTAACTGGGTGCCCTGATAAACCAAATCAGCAGGAGAATAGTGATAATAAAAAGAAGGTTGAACAAATAGACAAAAAAGCAGCAGGTGAATTTTTAGATAATTATTTAAGATTTGTACTGGAAAGAAATATAGATGCAATGAAGTCTTTTTATAGCAAAAATTTAAAATCCCAGATAAGGGAAGTTAAATTAGAAGATAACCCTCATCCAATAGGATACAAAATAGTAGAGGATGATGAAAATGATGAGGAAGAAGGTAGTTCTCAGGAAGGAGCAATTGTTGTTAAAGTACATATATATAATTCCTACAACGGAGTTCCTTACTTTTCGGATGAAACATATAAATATACATTGATAAAAGAAGATGGTGAAATTGTAATAGATAAAGTTCAGGAGGATAAAAGCATAGTTATTGATGGAAAGGATAAATCTATTGTAAAAAGAGATTCATACAAAGTTAAAGGGGAAGAGATTATAAAAATAGGTGATTTACCAGAGTTTATTACACCTAAAAAAGGGTCTCTGCCAGAACAAAAATTTAAGGTTCCTAAAAATCAGTTTGGACCCTGTGCTTTAAGTTCAGACGGGAAAAAGATATTGATTACCAGTATAAGTGAAAATAGTTTTATCGGTATGGCTGAAATGGAAGAATCAAGTGAAGCATTTGCCTTAGCAGAGGGAAGTGGTCAGGGACAAGATCAAGGGGGGCAGTCTGGTCAGAATCAAGAACAACAAACTCAGGGACAGGAAGAAAAAAACCAACGGTTATAATTAAACCTATAGATTTATATTTTAAAAGCAAAATTCAATTAGTCAGCTTTTCCCCAGATAACAAAAAATTCTTAGTTGAGAATATACAGGATAGTGGTAAACATAGAATAATATTGTATACCATGGAAGGGGAAATATTAAATACAAGTATTGACAAGCAGTTTAGAATGGATGTGTTTTCTTTGTCAGGTTGCTATTTTGTTTCCCCAGGAAAAATTATATTTAAAGTTACTCCAGATAAAAACGGAACAGATGAGGAACAGAAACTAAAAGGAATCTGGGAATTCGATATAGAAAAAGACAGTTTAAAACAGATTCAATAGGTTACATGCATTTAATATTTTTTCTAGATATACCATAAGTTGAAAATGAAGGGAATGTCATATATAATGAATATAAAGAATATTATGAAAATTAAAATGGGGTGGAATTATGGGCGGAGAGAGTGGCGAGGTTAGGGTAATTGACTTAAAGGTCAAGAGGAAACAGAAGAAATATAAAAAGTTATATAATATTTTTGAAAGCTTTCTCAATTTTTTTAGAGGTTCTCGTCATAAGTGTCTTAAGAAAAAAAACGGTATCAAAAAACCTGTTAACCACTAAATTTTATACACATAATCAGGGGCTTAAACAGCTCCTTTTATTTTGCCTTATTTAAAAATCTTTACTTAGGTTGTAAAATAATAAGGGGTGATATTAATGAAGATTAGTTTAATACCTTCAATAGAATATGTGGACAGGATTGACTTGAAGGGTAAAGTTGCAGTTGTTATAGATGTATTAAGGGCAACATCTGTAATAATTACTGCTTTAAGTAATGGAGCAAAGGAGGTTGTTGCAACAACTGAGATTGATGAGACTTTCAAGTTAAAGAATAATAATTCTATTATTGGTGGCGAAAGAAAGGCATTGAAAATAAATGGATTTGATTTGTCTAATTCTCCCTTAGAATATCAAGAAAATATAGTCAGGGGAAAGAGAGTAATACTAAATACAACAAATGGAACTAAGGCGATAAATAAATGCAGTGATGGGGCTTATGTTTTCATTGGTGGAATTATAAATGGGAAAGCAGTTTCAAAAAAAATAGCGGAAATTGGCAAGGATGTTGTATTTGTTTGTTCTGGTACTGATGGCAAATTTTCGTTAGATGATTATATCTGTGCAGGTAAAATTATTTATAATCTTTTAGAGATAAAAAATGGTGAATTAGAGGATTTGGCAGCAACAGCATATATGGCATACAGGGATAATAAAGGTGATTTATTTTCTTATGTAAAGATGGCTAGCCATTACAAGTATATGATTTCTATAGGTCTTGAGGAAGACATAGAATATTGTTTTCAAGAAGACATTGTTGATATTGTACCTGAAGTGAAAAATGGGAAAATAATATAGGACAGCCCTATGAGGGATGCCCTATATTTTCTAATTGTGTGCATTTGTCTATAAATTTTCTTATCTTATATATTTCTTCAAGTCTGAGCCCTATAAATTCCCCACCGCAGGTAAAGTAACCACCAGTAAGTTTGTTCCAGCGTATTTTAACTAGAACCTTAAAGGGCAGATTATCATCTATTCTTAAATAAAAGGACACAAAGCTGTCAGTAGGAATGTAAAAACTGGAAATCAAACAAATACCAGCTTCAGATATGTCGCTGGTAAACATTTTAACATTATCATAAAAAGTTTTTTTGTCATTTTTAAATAATACGGTTGGATATAGTATTTCATATTCGAATTTTGCACGTTTAAATTTTCGTTGTTCAAAGCCCACCTGTTATCCCTCCTAATACCGCTAGGTATATTATACCAAAAATATAAATGATTGAGAATGTTTTATTTTCTTTTATTTTGAATGAAAAATTATAAATTGCAAAAACTATAATCAAGAATTGGAGGGATTTTGATGTGGACTTTCCTAAAGGTTGCATTACTTGATGCAGGAATAGTAATTGTTACTTTTATCTTATTTTCAGCAATAATTCCAGGATACAAAAGACATGCTATTTGGGAAAAATACATAAGTTCATTTGCTAAATTTGTGATATATATCTTTATCGCCACAGTTGCAATTAATATACTTACAGCTGTAATCGTCTATGCCTTGGAGTATGAGCGATATCTTAATATCATAGCGCCTTCAGTACAGTCAATATTGATAGGATTTGTAGCCTCTTGTGTACCAAGGAGAGGCGTTGGTGATAAGAAAGAAGAAAAGAAATAATCAGATATAAAACAATTTGCTGATATGTTACCCAAAGAGTTAGGATGAATAAATCAAAAACACAGAGATGCTTGATTCTGTGTTTTTGATTTTAAAAATGTTGAATTCATGATATATGTAGTAGGAATAAAAGTAA
>NZ_AZQP01000018.1 GCF_000601455.1 Fervidicella metallireducens AeB | reverse complement strand
TAAAAAGAAAAAATACCCATTAAACATTATAGCGCAATATTTTATTAATGTAGTCTTTTAAATATGTTATAATACTTTAGGGTGATATAAATGATGATATTTAAAAACGATTGGCAGAATTATCTAGAGAATGAATTTAATCAGGAGTACTATTTAAAGCTGAGACAGTTTCTTATTAGTGAGTATAAAACTAAGGTAATTTATCCAGATAAATTTGATATATTTAATGCATTGCATTATACATCATATTCAGATGTCAAGGTTGTAATATTAGGACAAGATCCCTATCATGGCCCAATCAGGCCCATGGTCTTAGCTTTTCAGTAAAACCAGGTATACAACCACCGCCATCTTTAATAAATATTTTTAAAGAGCTGAAGGCTGATTTAAACTGCTATATACCTAATAATGGATATCTAAAATCCTGGGCAGACCAAGGTGTTTTGTTACTAAATTCAGTTTTGACTGTTATGGAAGGTAAACCTAATTCACATAAAGGGAAAGGATGGGAAATATTTACTGATAAAATTATAAAGATACTCAATGAAAGAGAAGACCCCATTGTATTTATTTTATGGGGTAATTATGCTCAGGCAAAAGCTGATATTATAACCAATAGACAACATTTGATAATTAAATCTCCACATCCAAGTCCCTTATCTGCAAACAGGGGATTTTTTGGAAGCAAACCTTTTTCTAAAACAAATAATTTTCTGATATCCATAGGTAAAAATCCTATTGATTGGCAGATAAAAAATATTTAAAAGGATGTAAGACTCAGGAGATATTTCTAATTTAGATAAGGAGAGATAAATTTATATAATTATTCATGACTTTGTAAGCAGACTGAATTTTTTTATTAAATGCTGTTGAATTAATGCATAATTTCAAAGGGGGGGAATGTTTTTGAAATTCATAAAGCTTATATTAACTATTCTAATCGTTGCTTTTGTTAGTATTTTTGGAATGCTTCTCTATGCCAGCAATGTAACTGAAAATAAATATCAGGAAGCTAAAAACTATATAGTAAAGGGGGATTGGATAAGTGCTTTAAATTTAATGGAACAAGTAACTCATTATAAAGATTCAGAAGAGTTGTATTCTTATATTTACCCTCATAAACTGTTTTTTGAAAAGTATGAGACATATAATGAGGAAGTAAAAGGATACAAAAAGGCATTATTGTATATCGATAAAAAGGAGATTTTATTAAAAGAAGCAAAAAATCCAGAATACTATAAAGACATTATGGAACTAAGAAAAGTAATAAATTTTAAATTAAAGGAATTAAATGAAAAAATAAAGTTTGAGGCAACAGATAAAACACTAAATGAGATTAAGAATTTAATACAGCAGAAAAACTATGATAAGGCAATTGAGAAATTAAATGAAGTAAATGGAAGGATGTACTCTGCACAAAAGGAACAGATAAGTAATTATATAGAATTACTTTTATTTATAAAAAATAGCCAAAACAACATTGAAGGTTCAAAAAATGATAAGAAATTGACAAAAACTAACATGATAGATTTAAAGGAACTTAAAAAAATTGTTGCAAAGTTAAATCCAGATTATCAAGGAACTTTGTCAGATGAAATAAAAATTGAAGTAGAAAAATATATACCATCTGAGCAATGGGTTCAGTTGTATAATGAAAAACCTACCACCGACAAGATTATAATGTTAAATGTTGGTATGAAAAGGGATGATTTGATTTTAAACATGGGGAACCCAGATAGAACAGAATTTATTTCAAATAAATACGGTATTTTTGAAATTATGTATTATAAAGATTTTACTATCTATCTTAATAACAATGTAGTTACCGTAATAAATGGCTAAGAACCATAGTAAAAATATTGTGATATATGGGGGATGAATAATGAAGATTGTTGTTTATACTGTAAATGCCTTTGCAAAAACAAAATTTGGGGGGAATCCAGCGGGGGTAGTACTTGATGCAGGTAATTTATCCGAGAGAATCATGCAGAATATTGCAACGAATTTAGGGTTTTCAGAAACTGCATTTATTCAAAGAGCAGAGAATGCTGATTTTAAGTTGAACTTTTTTACTCCTAATGGCGAGGTGGATTTATGTGGACATGCAACCATAGCAGCTTTTAGTTTAATGGCTGAGAAAAAAATAATAGAAAAAGGTGTTTTTAAACAAGAAACAAAAGCTGGAATTTTGGATATTGAGGTATTAAAGGATGGATATATACTGATGGATCAAACAGAACCCAAATTTGGAGAAATAATAGATAAAAGTGAGGTTGCAGATACATTAAAGGTTAAAGAGGATATATTCATTCCCAATTTACCTCTCCAAGTTGTTTCAACTGGTCTTAGGGATATATTTGTCCCAATTAGAAGCATGAGGGATTTAAATGAAATCAAACCTGATTTTAAGAAGATTGCATATATAAGTAAAAAGTATAACGTGACTGGGTATCACCTGTTCACTTTAGAAACGGAACTAAATTCTACAGCTCATTGCAGGAATTTTGCTCCCCTTTATGATATTCCGGAAGAATCAGCAACTGGTACTTCAAATGGTGCTTTAAGCTGCTATTTATATAAATATGGTTTGATTGATAAAGAAAATGCAGGAAATTTGATATTTGAGCAGGGATATTCAATGAATAAGCCATCAGAAATAATGGTTTCATTAAATTTTGAAAATGATGAAATAAAAAATGTTAAAGTGGGCGGAAGGGCCTTGGTTATTGACAAGAGAGAATTAAATTTGTTGTAGAAAATGGGGTGATTACATGCGTTTGGCTCTTATAGGTGTTGGAAATGTTGGTAAAGCTTTTATTAAGCTGCTTGCTATGAAGAAAAATTTTTTGCTGTTGAATAATATTGAATTAGAACTATGTTTAGTGGCAAATTCAAAGGGAGCTGTTTATAGTCAATTTGGAATTGATTGTAATAATTTAATTGGAGAATTAGAAAATGGTCAGTTGTTAGAAAATAATATAGAGTTTAAGAAAGATGTTGATGTTATCGATTTAATTAAAGCTTGTGGAATAGAAACTGTTATTTTAGCTACTCCAACGAATAAAAATAATGGGGAACCAGGAATTACTTATATAAAGAAATTTTTGAGTTATGGAATAAACGTTGTGACTGCCGATAAGGGCCCAGTTTTAATTGATTATCATGGATTAGCAGAAATTGCTAAAAGAAATAAGGCCAGATTAGGTATAGGCTGTACAACTGGGGGTGCCCTTCCATCTATAAACGGGGGGATAATTGAATTAGCTGGAAGTGATGTATATAAAATAGAAGGAGTCCTAAATGGTACCACAAATTTTATTTTAAAGGAAATGGAAGACAAAATAGTAAGTTATGAAGAAGCATTAAAAACTGCACAGTTACTTGGCATTGCTGAGTCTAATCCAACTTTGGATGTTGAAGGCTTTGACACAGCAACAAAAATCTTGATTTTATCTAATGTCATAATGAAATCTAACAAAAAAATAGAGGATATAAGCATTCAAGGAATAACTGACATTACTGTTGAAAAGATTCAAAAAGCAAAAGAAGAAGGAAAAAGGTATAAATTAATAGGAACAGCTGAAAAGACAGGTGATGATGTTAACATTTCTGTCAAATTGGAAAAAATAAATTTCTTAAGCGATTTTTACAACGTGGAAGGTAAAAATAAAGCAGTAAAATACTATTCAGATACACTGGGTGAATTAACGATAGTTGGTGGTGCTTCTGGTACAATTCCAGCTGCAGCTTCACTTTTAAGGGATATAATTAATATTTATAGAAATAATAATAATGAATGGTATTAATTCACGTTGAAAGGAGTTTATTATATGACGAAAAAAGTTAAAATAAAAGAAAATAAATCCTATAAGCCAAATGAAGAAAACCCAGTAATAGTTGATGTTGAATCTGGCATGAAAAAACCTGTTAAAGGTCTTCCTAAAGCAAGATGACGAATAAAATCACATATTTTTATTTTAAAGTATGCATTATAGCGATAATTACCGTATTGACTGGGAATTAATATTATGATATGCTTTTCCTAAAGCGTTAGTTTAGTTTCAATCACATGACTGGCGGAAGTGGAGTTACCACATGGAGTGTGATTGTGAAATGCCGACCGCCTGGGCGCAAGTTCAGGTGGTCTTGTGTTTTTTTTGACTCCTGAATTTGTTATCAACAAGACTAGGAGGTTTTTAAAATGATATTTCAGGAGTGGCAAGGTTTTAATGAAGGAAAATGGATGAATTATATTGATGTGAGGGATTTTGTTCAGAAAAATTATAAACCCTATGAAGGTAATGGAGATTTTCTATCAGCAGCTAGCAATAAAACTAAAATAGTTTGGCAAAAGGCAATGGAATTAATTGATATTGAGATGAAGCAAAACTATGTTGATGTTGATACAGAAAGAATTTCAGGAATCAATAGTTTCCCCCCAGGATTTATTGACAGAGAAAATGAAGTAATATTAGGATTACAAACTGATAAGCCATTAAAAAGAATTTTAAACCCCTATGGCGGAATCAGATGTGCAGAAGAAGCAGTCAAATCCTACGGATATGAGTTACCAGGTAAAATAAAAGGTATATTCAACAAGATTAGAAAAACTCATAACCAAGGCGTTTTTGATGTGTATACAGAGGAAATGAGAATTGCAAGAAAAGTAGGCTTATTAACAGGTCTTCCTGATGCATATGGAAGGGGCAGAATTATTGGAGATTTTCGCAGGATTCCATTATATGGAATAGATTTTTTATTAAAAAACAAGAAACAGGATTTTATAAAATTAACAGGAAATTTCGAAGAAGAGTTAATCAAAATGCGTGAGGAGTTAAGTGAACAAATAAGGGCACTTGAAGATATTAAAGATATGGCAAAGAACTATGGATTTGACATATCAAAGCCTGCAGGTTGTGCAAGAGAAGCTGTGCAGTTTTTGTATTTTGGATATTTAGCTGGCGTAAAAGAAAATAACGGTGCAGCGATGTCTTTAGGCAGGACAAGCACCTTTATTGATATTTATATTGAAAGAGATTTAGAAAGGGGAATAATAGACGAAGAAGAAGCCCAGGAAATAATAGATCAATTTATAATAAAGTTAAGGCTAGTTAGGCATCTTAGAACACCTGAATATAATAGTCTGTTTGCAGGAGATCCTAATTGGATTACAGAAGCTATTGGGGGTATGGGCTCTGATGGAAGAACATTGATTACAAAAACTTCATACAGGTTTTTGCAGTCATTAAACAATTTAGGACCTTCTCCAGAACCAAATATTACTATCCTATGGTCCCAAAATTTACCTGAAAATTTTAAGAGGTTCGCAGCAGAAATGTCAATTAAAACAGATTCAATTCAGTATGAAAATGATGATTTAATGAAAGAAATATATGGAGATGATTATGGAATAGCCTGCTGTGTATCAGCTATGAGGATGGGAAAGGATATGCAGTTTTTTGGGGCAAGGTGTAATCTTGCAAAGGCACTTTTATATGCAATAAATGGAGGGGTAGACGAAGTTACTGGGATTAAGGTAGTACCAGGGATAGATGAAATAGATGGATGTGAACTAGACTTTAATGAAGTAATGAATAATTTTAACAAAGTCTTAGAATATGTTGCAGGGTTATATGTAAACACTATGAACGTGATTCATTATATGCATGATAAATATGCTTATGAAGCAGCTCTTATGTCATTGCATGATACAGATATTACAAGATACATGGCATTTGGAGCAGCGGGGCTATCAGTAGTTGCAGACTCACTTAGTGCCATAAAGCATGGAAGGGTAAAAGTTAAAAGAAACAACGGTATAGCTGTAGAATTTGTAAGAGAAAATGACTATCCAATGTATGGTAATGATGATGATAGTGTAGATAGCATTGCTGTTGAAATCGTAAAAAAGTTCATCTCAGAACTAAAAAAACATAAGACTTATAGAAATGCAAAACACACACTTTCTATATTAACGATAACATCTAATATAGTTTATGGAAAAAAGACAGGTGCTACTCCAGACGGGAGAATGGCAGGAGAAGCTTTTGCTCCAGGTGCTAATCCTTTCCATGGCAGGGATTTTAATGGTGCTATAGCTTCTTTAAATACAGTTGCAAAAATTCCATATAAAGACGTTTGTCAAGATGGTATATCTAACACATTTTCAGTTACACCTGAAACACTAGGAAAAGACATGAAAACAAGAATTGAAAATCTTATAGCAATTCTTGATGGATACTTTATTCAAGGTGGGCACCATCTAAATGTCAATGTGATAAATAAAGAACTTTTGATAGACGCAATGCAGAATCCAGGCAAATATCCCAATTTAACCATAAGGGTTTCAGGTTACGCAGTTAATTTTAACAAACTAACTAAAGAACAACAGCTGGAGGTTATAAAAAGGACATATCACCAAAGACTTTAATTGTAAAATAAAGGGGTAGTGACATTAGTATTTTTTAGTTGCTAATGCCACAGCCCCTTTATTTAATTTTGGAAAATATATCTATAACATATTACGACATTTTTCCTTTGAATTTTATGATAAAATTGAATAAAATTAGAATAAGCTTTATCAAGACATCTTGTTTGGGGTGGTTATATGAACGTTAAAAAATGCAGGAAGTATACAAACAGTATGAAATTTAAAATTATAGTCATTATGTTAATTGTGGGACTTGTTATATTATTTGGAAATGCCTTGTTAAACCATTTTGCTATTTTTAAATATATTTCAAAAATTGAAAGGGATAATATTAAAGGGAAAGTCAGCCAGGGTAAAATTATTTTACAATCCCAATGTCAGCAGCTTGAACAAGTAATAGTGGATTATTCAAACTGGGATGAACTATATGAACTTGTTGTAAAAGAAAATATAGATAAAAAATGGTTAGAGGAAAATTTTACTTTGTGGCTGCCAGAGCATTTTAAAATTGATTTAATTTTAATTGCTGATAATGACAATAAGATAAAATGTGAGTATGGACTAGATTCTGAAATCAAAAACGATATCATTAAAGAGGATATTTTTGATGGTGATCTGCATGGATATAAAATGAAAAGACTTAAAAGTACAAGCTATATAAAGAAGATAAATAATGAAGTATATATTCTTTCAGTATCTCCTATATTGAAATCTGATAGTACAGGGCCAAGTAGAGGTGTTGTTATTTTTGGAAAAAAGATAACTAAAAACTTTCTTGACGATTTAAGAATAAAATATGGTTATGATATTATTTTTCAATTTGATGATAAAATAATATCTCCAGGTGAAACTATGTATGGAAAAAACATAGAATCAATAATTGGCAATATGACTGATGAAATAAAGATAATAGATAAAAAATATATTATCGGTAAAAGTTCATTTGGGGAGAATGGTTTAAATAAAAAAATAAATGTTTATGTTGTGGATACCAGGGATGAAATGATTTTGGCACGGAATATAATAAAAAAGAATTTATTTTTTATTTTTCTATTATCACTTACTGTACTTATAATATCCGGAGTACAATTAAGTAAAAGAATAATAAGTCCTATTAAAAAATTAGAACAGCAACTTATGGATATGACAAAAGAAAATCTATTGATGCATGTTAAAGTTGATGGGGCTGATGAAATTTTAAATTTAGCTGAAACATTTAATAAAATGATTGATAGTTTATATCTGCATAAAAAAGAGAATGAGAGTTTAAGAATATTATCTAATACAGATGACTTAACTACTTTGTATAATCATAGATTTTTGTTTGAAAAATTTCAGGAATTAATAGATAATGGAATAGAGAATATATCAATTCTATTTTGTGATATTGATAAATTTAAGATTATAAATGATACCTATGGTCATGCTGTTGGAGATATGGTTCTTAAGGAAATAGGAAAAATAGTAAAGGAACATATTGGCGGATTTGGTGAGGGTTTTCGATTTGGCGGGGAGGAAATAGTTGCAATACTTGAAAATAAGAATGTAAACCAGGCTTTAGTCATTGCTGAAAGACTAAGGCTATCTGTTATCAGTTGTGAAAAGATACAGAAATACGCAGATTATTTTCCCATAACAATAAGCATAGGTATAGCTTCTTATCCTGATAATGGTAAAAGCGTTAAGAATGTAATAAGCAAAGCTGATTTAGCAATGTATTATTCAAAAAGAAATGGAAGAAACCAGTGTAACGTTTACAACGAAAATATGAAAGCAATTGTCAGCTATACATCCAAGGACAGTGTAAAGAAAGAATTACTAATCGATTCAGTTTTAACCTTAGCAGAAGCAATTGATGCAAAGGATGATTACACTGGTAAACATTCTAAATTAGTAACAAGATATTCAATGCTCCTTGCAGAGAGATTGAAGTTAACAGAAAAGGAAAGAGAAAAGTTAAAAATTGGTGCCCTTCTTCATGATTGTGGTAAAATTGGTATACCGGATGGAATAATTAGAAATACTTCTAAATTAACAAAAGAAGAATACGAAATAATAAAGAACCATACTATACTTGGTAATAACATAGTAAGACATATTGTAAAAGAAAAATCCATAATCTCTTGTATACGAAATCATCACGAAAGATGGGATGGAGGTGGATATCCAGATGGCTTAGCAGGTAAAAACATACACCTCTTTGCAAGAATAGTTTGTATTGCGGATGCTTACCATGCCATGATATCGGACAGACCATATAGAAAAGCTTTGACAAAAGAAGAGGCAATTGAAGAGATTATGAGAAATAAGGGAACGCAATTTGATCCTGATTTAGTAGATGTTTTTATAGAAGTAATCAAAAAGGACAATTTTTTTAATAAAGATTTATTTATCTAGTGAGGTGTGAATATAAAATTAGTCAAATATTTTCATATTTAATATTGGGGGGATGTAAATGAAATTAACAGAGAAAAAAAGGAGCCTTGTTGCAGATTTATCTTTATTGCTGGTGGCGGTAATATGGGGAAGTGGCTTTGTTGCTGTAAAAAATGCTCTAAATTCAGTAACACCTCTGTACATGATGGCTATGAGGTTTGGGATTGCCTTTGTTCTAATGAGTATAGTATTCTGGAAAAATTTAATAAAAATAAACAAAAAAGAATTAATTGGAGGAAGTGTTATTGGTCTTTTTCTATTTACAGCATTTGCAGCGCAGACTATTGGTCTTCAGTATACAACTGCAGGAAAACAGGCTTTTTTGACAGGTACCAATGTAGTAATGGTTCCCTTTTTATACTGGTTAATAAATAAAAAAAGACCGGATAAATTTTCGGTAATAGCTGCATTTTTATGTTTTGTTGGCATTGGAATGTTAACATTAGATAATAATTTAAGTATAAATTTAGGTGATAGTCTGACATTACTATGTGCTTTATTATTCGCCTTTCATATTGTATCTACAGGCTTTTTTGCAGAAAATTTGAACCCGGTTCTTTTAACTATTGTTCAAATGGGAGTGGCTACGGTTTTATCTGTTGCATCAGCGCTGATATTTGAACCATTACCTAAGGCGTTATCTTCATATGGAATTTTTGCTGTATTTTATCTTGGAATATTCAGTACACTGATATGTTTTTTAATTCAAACCACAGCACAGAAATACACTACTTCAACTCATGCAGCAATAATACTTAGCATGGAATCGGTTTTTGGGAGCTTATTATCAGTTTTACTGTTAGGTGAAAAGTTTACGCTAAAAATGTTTTTAGGATGTGTTATAATATTATCAGCTATAATTACCGCTGAAACAAAATGGGAGTTTCTTAAGGGGAATAGCAAAAAAGAGCAAGTGGATCTTTAGAGGGTATAACCCTCTTTTTTATATGGGACAGCTAAGCTATTATTGCTCATAAAGATTATTATAAATTATGGAGGACAAGAATGAAGACAATATGGAGAATGAAAAATGATTTTAATGTTGAAGATATAGATAATTTTTCTAAAACCCTAGGGGTTAGCAAGGCATTAGGATTAATTCTTTATTCAAGAGGTATACAGAATATAGATGATGCAGAAAAGTTTTTAAATCCAAAATTAAGGTATTTACATTCCCCAAGAAACATGATGGACATGGATAAGGGAACGAATATAATTTTGGATGCAATAAATCAAAAAAAATCAATTGTTATTTACGGAGATTACGATTGTGATGGCGTAACTAGTACAACAATAATGTATAAGGGTCTGTTAAAGTGTGGAGCTAGGGTGAGCTATCATCTTCCAGATAGAATAGAAGAAGGATATGGTCTTAATAGTGAAACAATAAAAAAACTCCATAAAAATGGGTGTGAAGTCATAATAACATGTGATAATGGTATTTCTTGCATTGAGCAGGTAAAGCTTGCTAAGAGTTTAGGTATGACAGTAGTTATAACAGATCATCATGAGATTCCATTTGAAGTTAATGAAAGAGGAGAAAAAATTGAGTTAATTCCTGATGCAGATGCAGTAATTAATCCTAAAAGAAGTGATTGTAAATATCCATTTAAGCACCTTTGTGGTGCAGGTGTTGCATTTAAATTTATTCAGACTATGTACCATAAATGTAAAATTGATTCAAAAGAACTACATGAATTTATAGAACTAGCAGCTATAGGAACTATATGTGATGTTGTAGAATTAACAGGAGAAAATAGAATAATAGCAAGTATTGGCATAAAGATGCTAAATCAAACAACAAACAAAGGTCTGAGGGCACTGATTAGAGAAATTGGTTATGAAGGAAAAAAGTTAAGGTCAGGGAATATAGGATTTCAGCTTGGACCATGTATAAATGCTACTGGGAGACTGGAAAGTGCAGAAATATCAGTAGAGTTATTAATGAGTGAGGATGAATCTAAGGCTGAAGATATGGCAAAGAAACTCAGGAGATTAAATAAGGAAAGACAGGATTTGACAAATAAAGCTTTAGAAGAAATAATATTGCAAATAGAAAATTCAAAATTAATTAATGACAAAGTCTTAGTTGTGTATAAACATGATTTGCATGAGAGTTTAGCTGGAATTATTGCTGGAAGATTAAGAGACAGATATAATAGGCCTGCATTAGTTATTACAAAGGCAAAGGAATCAGCTAAAGGTTCAGGAAGATCTATAGAAGAGTATGACATGTTTAGTGAGTTAACAAAGTGTAAAGACTTGTTGATTAAAGTTGGAGGTCATCCAATGGCTGCAGGTTTTTCCCTGCTAGAAGAAAATATTGATGGATTCAGAAAAATGTTAAATGAAAATTGTAAATTAACTGAGAAGGACTTGACGTGTAAAATTGATATTGATGAGGTACTCAAAATCCAGGATATAAATATGGAATTTATAAATGAGATTGAAAAGCTTGAACCCTTTGGAAAAGGAAACAAAGAGCCATTGTTTAAAATAGAAAATACTATTATTGAGAAGATAGATATTATAGGAAAAAATAAAGATATGTTTAAATTTTTATGTAAACAATCAGGGGTTGAAACTTCAATGACTGCAGTTAAATTTTCTGAAGCAGACATGTTAATTACTAATTTGAAAGAGTATGTGGAGGATATACCTTTAGAAGAGGTAATGAGAAATCCAATGGAAATAAATTTGAAAATGGATATAGTTTTTAAACCTTCTATTAATGAATGGAATAACAACATATCAGTTCAAATGCTTATTAATGATTATAGAATACTATGAAATTATTTAAAGTTTGGGGGGAATTTATGACAAGAAGGGTTATGATTAAAAAGAATCTATTTGCTAAACTAGCTAACGGAACAGAGATAGTAATAAAATCAGGTGATATTTATAATCTAGAGGCAGAGTACAGTATAGAAGACAATAAAGGTGAAAAAGTAAGAAAAAGTATTATATATAAAGATGAAAATTATATGCCTTTAGTTTTAAATAGTGAAAATCTTGAGGAAGTTAGATTGGTTTTCATGGAGTATTTTTTTCCGGATTTCTCAGAAAACCATAAGCTTGCAAGTATTGCTGATGTAATGAAAGACATTAAAGAGCAAAAGAAAGCAATAGAAGAGAAAAAACATCCTCTTATGATGATAGCTTTAATTGGAGAGGTAATTGAATGTAAAGAGGGGATTTATGTATGGGACAAAGAAAATCAGATATATAAAATTTTGAAATGAGCTAAATTTTATTGTTTTTGTTAAGAGAGTGGACTTTTGTGGTAAAGCCACTCTCTTTTTATGCTAAAATAAATGTCAGAAAATGACGAACATTTAATTCTCGGAATTATTGTAAATGTATTTTGAGAAGTGATATAATATAACAAGTTTCTCTAAAATACAACAAAAATTAATATTTATTAAAAAATGATTATAATATATTTTTTTATTTTTATATAATATTAAATCTGAATTTACTGATTAAACTAGCCTATTTTAAAATATTCCATACATTCTAGGAGGGAAAAAATTGAAATACAATTTCACTGACCTTGTTGATATTCAAAGTTTTGAAAAATTAATGAAAGACTTTTATAAAATAACTGGTATACCCCATGGATTATTAGATAAAGATGGGAATATTTTGAGTTCAATCGGTTGGCAAAGTATATGCACAAATTTCCACAGAAAATATGAAAAGAGTGCCATTAGATGTAAAGAAAGTGATTTGGCATTGAATGGTGTAGAGATTACAGATAAAGGGTATGGAATTTATGTTTGCAAAAATGGGCTTGTTGAGGCATTTACACCAATTAAGGTAGAGGGTGAAGATGTAGCTTATATAGTTTTTGGTCAGTTTTTTCTGGATAAGCCTGATATAGATTACTTCAAAAGTCAAGGAAAAGAACTTGGTTATGATGAAAAAGAATATATAGATGCTTTATTAAAGGTACCTGTTATAACGATGGAACAGGTTGATAACTGTATGTCGTATTACGCTCATTTATCTGAATTGCTATCAAAGGCAGGGTATGTTCAGTTAAGGCAAAAGGAAATCGAAGAAAAACTGAAAAAGAGCAATGAAGACCTTGAAAAACTGGTTGAAGAAAGGACTTCAAAATTAGCAGAGGATCTTGAAGAAAAAAGAATTATAGAAGAAAAACTCAGGGATAGCGAAAAAAGATATAGAGACTTAATTGAGCTACTTCCCTATGGTATCTTCGTAAGAATAGATAACGAAATTGTTTTTGCCAATAAGACAGCTGCAAAGTATTTTGCTTTAAATAAACCAGAAGATCTAATAGGAAAAATATCAATCAGTTATTTTATCCCCATCCTGATTCGGAAAATGAGTTTTACAGTCATTTCGAAGAAATAGAAAAAAACGGAATAATCCCATTGAGGGAGGAAAAATTAATCAGAGTCTGCGATGGTAAAGTTTTAGAGTTAGAAACTATAAGAATGCTTATTGAATTCAATGGTAAAAAAGCAACATTGATAGTGAATATAGATATTTCCGAAAAGAAAAAGATGGAAGAAATAAATAGAAAAATGGAGGAAAGTACAAAACTTCTAAATGAGGCATTGGAATACGATAGGCTTAAAACAGAATTTTTTGCTAACATATCTCATGAGTTAAGGACACCAATCAATGTTATTTTAAGCGCTTTGCAAATGTGTGCGTTTATGCTTAATAATGAGAAAATGAAGAATGATACAGATTCATTAAACAAATATTTCGAAATGATGAGAATAAATTGCTTTAGATTAATCAGATTAGTAAATAATTTATTAGATATATCGAGGCTCGATACTGGCAGTGTTTCTGTGGAATATAAAAATTGCGATATAGTTAAAGTTATTGAGGATATTGTAACTTCAGTTGCAGAATATGTAAAGGATGCTGGAATTGAGATAGTTTTTGACACGGAAATAGAAGAAAAGGTTATTTCAGTGGATCCAGAAAAAATAGAAAGAATTATGCTGAATTTACTTTCAAATGCAGTAAAATTTTCAGGAACAAATGGAAGAATATTTGTAAGCCTTTATGAAAGAAATAAAAAACTTTTTGTTTCAGTTAAAGACTGGGGTGTTGGTATTCCTGAGGAAAAACTGACCTATATATTTGACAGATTTGTACAGGTTGACAAATCGCTTTCAAGAAGTAGTGAGGGTAGTGGAATAGGTTTGTCAATTGTAAAGTCCTTGATAGAACTTCACGGTGGTAATATATACGTAAATAGTAAGATAAATGTTGGAAGCGAATTTATTATAGAATTACCTATACGCAAGCTTCCGAAAAGAAAGTTATCAAGCAGAAAGCATTTTGGAGATTATTCTAACCTGGACCGTGTAAAAATAGAGTTTTCAGATGTTTATTTTCATAATATGATTTAAATGGTATGGTTAAGTAAATAATATTATTGTTGTAGCAATTTACCTTATTGAAAGAAAGGATGTTTTATATGAGTGGTTTAATTGAAAAAGCAGATATAAGAGAAATTACACTTGAAAGAACAATGAGCTATGGGAGATTTCCGGTGTATAAGATTATATTTAGAAATGATGGCACTGCAATATATGAAGGTAAAGATAATGTTGAAAAGATTGGACGTTATATTGGTGAAATAGATAAAAATGACTTTAATTGGTTGGTTGAATTAATTAATAAATTAAATTTTTTAGACTTAGACGATAACTATTCTTTAAATGAGAGTGAAAGTGCTAGTGTTATAACAACAGTAGAGTATGATGGAAAAAGGAAAAGGGTGGCAAATCATGCTGAAGCGGGTCCAATGGAATTATGGACAATAGAAAAGGTTATTGATGGAATAATTTTTGATATATATTGGGAAAATGAGGATGAAGTAGGAGCAGAATAATCTGCTCCTTTTTATTATGGGTTCCATTAGGAAACTTATGATAATTTTTAGCAAGTTCTAAAGGTTATATAAATATAAATATATATATAATACAGATAAACTGATGTAAAATTCAAAATTTTACAAAAAATGAAATTCAAAAGAAGGAAAAATTTAAAAAATGGAGAATAAGAATATAAAAGATTTACCCAATCAGTTAATAGTTATTAATATAACTATATATTTTTATTTAAAGGGGGGAAAAGGATTTTTTCTTTAAAACATTCTTTGGGAGGGGTATTAATGTTTAAAAAAGTATTAGCATTAATTTTATCAGTCCTTGTTGTTGTAGGACTAACAGCTTGTGGTTCAAGTACAACTTCAAGTTCAAAAAATTTTAAAATTGGTATAATGACTGGTACTGTATCACAGGGTGAAGAGGAATATAGGGCTGCTGAAAAGATGAAAGCAAAATATGGAGATATGATCGTTCTCCAAACATATCCTGATAATTTTATGAAAGAACAGGAAACTACAATTTCAAATGTTAAAACCATGGCATCTGATCCAGATGTTAAAGCTATTGTAATATGTCAAGCTGTTCCAGGGGTTTCAGCGGCAATTGATGCAGTCAGGGAAACTAGGCCTGATATGTTATTTATTGCTGGAGTTCCTGGTGAAGACCCAGATATGATAGCAGGGAAGGCAGATATCGTTCTTCAGGCTGACGAGCTGGGAATGGGAACAACAATAATAGCTCAGGCAAAGAAAATGGGAGCAAAGACATTTGTTCATTATTCATTTCCAAGACATATGTCCTATCAACTTCTTGCTATGAGAAGAGACATATTTAAGGCAGAATGTGAAAAGAATGGGATAAAGTTTGTTGATGCAACTGCACCAGACCCAACAGGTGATGCTGGAGTTCCAGGAGCACAACAATTCATTCTTGAAGATGTTCCAAGAAAAGTTAAGGAATTAGGTAAGGATACTGCATTTTTCAGTACAAACTGTGCAATGCAGGAACCACTTATAAAATCAGTATTAGAGCAGGGAGCTATATATCCACAACAATGCTGCCCATCACCTTATCATGGATACCCAGGAGCACTTGGAATACAGATACCTGATGATAAGAAGGGTGATGTGTCCTATGTTGTTGCTGAAATTGGAAAGAAGATACAAGAAAAGGGCGGAAAAGGTAGATTCTCAACTTGGCCAGTTCCAGTTAATATGATGTTTGTTGAAGGCGGAGTTGAATATGCAAAGGCATTTTTAGAGGGTAAGACAAATGGAAAGGTAGATAAATCTAAGATTGAAGAAATATTCTCAAGCATAGCTGGTATGAAAATCAATTTAAATACTTTTAAAAATGAAAGTACTGGCAAAACATTTGATAACTTCTTTATGATTCTTTCAGATTATATAACATTCTAATAAATCTACAGCAAAGGCTGTCTTTTTGACAGCCTTCTGCGTAATTAAATTTGGATGCGGGGGGATGGACTTGAAAAATGGTGCAAATATTCTCCAGATGAAGAATATTGAAAAGGAGTATTTTGGAAATAAAGTTCTCAAGGGGATAAATTTATCCGTAAGGGCAGGAGAAATACATGCTCTGCTTGGAGAAAATGGTGCTGGAAAATCAACTTTAATGAATATACTATTTGGTATGCCTGTTATACATAGTACTGGTGGTTACAAAGGAGAATTTTTAATTGAGGGACGAAAGGTAGATATAAAATCACCAAAGGATGCAATGAATGAGGGGATAGGTATGGTACATCAGGAGTTTATGCTGGTACCAGGCTTCACTGTAACAGAAAATATAAAGCTTAATAGAGAGATACTTAAACATAATCTTCTGAGCAGGGTATTTGGTGAAAATTTAAAAAGTCTAGATTATGAAAATATGAACAAGGATGCAAGAAAAGCTTTAAATACTATTGGAATAAATATAGAGGAGTGGGCAACGATTGCAGGTATGCCAGTTGGTTACATGCAGTTTGTAGAAATTGCAAGGGAGATAGACAAAAGCAATGTAAAATTGTTGGTATTTGATGAACCAACAGCAGTTTTAACAGAGAGTGAAGCTAAAACTCTGCTTTCTGCAATGAAAAAATTAGCAGATTCAGGCATAGCTATTATTTTCATTACTCACAGACTTGATGAAGTAATGAGTGTTGCTGACAGTATAACCATTTTAAGGGATGGAGAAGTTGTGGCAACAAGAGATAAAAAGGACACAAATGTAATGGAATTAGCAGAATTAATGGTTGGAAGAAAGATTGAGCGAATTGCTAAGAGTGATGGAAAGAGAAATTTATCCAAGGGAAATATAATGACAATTAAGAACTTAAAGGTTCAAATGCCAGGTGAGGAAGTTAAGGGTGTGAACCTTGAAATAAAAGAGGGAGAAATATTAGGTATTGGTGGTCTTGCAGGTCAAGGCAAGATAGGAATAGCAAATGGAATAATGGGATTATATAACTCTGATGGAGAAGTTATATTCAGGGGCAAAAAACTTAAATTAAACTCTCCAGAGGAATCTTTAAATAATGGTATTGCTTTTGTGTCTGAGGATAGAAGGGGAGTAGGACTACTTTTGGATACTTCAATAGAAGAAAACATCACAATTACTGCAATGCAAATCAAAAAGAAATTTATTAAGAATTATTTTTTGTTTACACAATTAAGTAAAAGTGAAATGAGGCAGCACAGTTTAAAAATGATAAAGGAACTGGATATAAGATGCAGAGGACCACAGCAGGTAACTAGAAGATTAAGTGGAGGTAATCAGCAAAAGGTCTGCATAGCAAGGGCTTTGACTATGGAACCAGAAATACTTTTTGTTTCAGAGCCAACAAGAGGAATAGATATTGGTGCAAAAAAGTTGGTTCTAGATCTATTATTGAAACTCAATAGAGAAAAAGGAATGACAATTATTATGACATCAAGCGAACTTGGAGAATTGAGGGCAATATGTGACAGGATAGCTATTGTTTCTGAGGGAAGGATAGAGGGTATTTTAAAACCTGAGGATAGTGATGCTGAGTTTGGTCTTATGATGGCTGGACATTACAGCAAATTGCGTAATAGGGAGGGACTAGAGGATGCCTAAGAAGCTACAAGAAACTATCAATAGAATTGGTATACCAAGGTTGATAATAACTGCATTTTTTATATTTTTGTGTATACTTGCAGTATTATTAGGGTTACCAATAGGTTCATTAATTTCTGATACCTTAGTAAGAACAGGAATGAATGGTGTGCTAGTTTTAGCAATGGTCCCTGGAATATTATGTGGTATTGGTCTTAATTTTGGTTTGCCATTGGGGATTGTATGTGGTTTAATCGGTGGGCTAATAAGTATTGAAATGAATTTAACTGGACTTAAGGCTTTTTCAGTAGCAGTTTTAATATCAGTACCTATCTCAGCAGTAGTTGGGTATTTTTATGGAATGCTTTTAAACAAGGTTAAAGGCTCAGAAATGATGGTATCTACATATGTAGGGTTTTCAGCAGTATCCCTTATGTGTATAGGATGGTTGGTCATGCCATTTAATAGTCCTGAAATCAAATGGCCAATAGGTAAAGGTTTAAGAACTACAATTACACTTACTTCAAGATATGCAAAGGTACTTGATAACCTCTTTAGCTTTTCTATAGGAGGAATTGTTTTTCCTACAGGTCTTTTAGCTTTCTTTTTAATTTGCTGTTTTATTATGTGGAGATTTTTAAGGAGTAGGGCAGGTATAGCTATGAAGGCAGTAGGAGATAATCCAGTTTTCGCAAGTGCTTCAGGTATTAATGTTAACAAGTCAAGAATAATTGGTACCATGCTATCAACGATTTTAGGTGCAGTTGGTATAATTGCATATGCACAGAGTTTTGGTTTTTATCAATTATATCAAGCACCGATGATGATGGGTTTTGCAGCAGTAGCAGCAGTTTTAATTGGAGGAGCATCTGCAAAAAATGCAAAGATATCCCATGTTATTTTAGGTACATTTTTGTTTCAAGGGTTATTGACAGTTGCATTGCCAGTAGCGAATAAAATTGTTACTGAAGGTAATTTAGCTGAAGTCTTAAGAATTATTGTAAGTAATGGGATTATCCTATATGCACTAACAAAGGTTGGCGGAGGTGGCGAATAGAATGAGTGAAAATACTAGTTTAAATTTACAAAGAGATAAAGGAAACAGCTTAGGGTTAGGAGGAATTGTAAAAAAGATATTGTTTGATAATATGGTAACGATTCTATTCGTTGTACTTTGTATATTTGGAATATATTTTTCTGGACAATCATTAGCCTTTATTACTGGAGAATTAATAACAAGAATTGCTAGAAATGCATTTTTAGTATTATCACTTATTATACCAGTACTTGCAGGTATGGGTTTAAACTTTGGTATTGTTATTGGAGCTATGGCTGGTCAAATAGCAATTATTGCAGTTACTCACTGGAAAATAACAGGCATTGCTGGATTCTTACTTTGTATATTAATTAGTACCCCATTGGCGATATTGTTTGGTTATTTTACTGGTAGACTTCTAAATAAAACTAAAGGTCAGGAAATGATAGCCAGTATGATTTTAGGATTTTTTGCAAATGGCTTATATCAGCTTCTGTTCTTGTTTTTTATAGGAACAATTATTCCTATGAAAAATCCAACTTTAGTTTTAAGTGGAGGTATAGGAATAAAAAATACAATAGATCTTTCTGGTGGAATAAAATATGCTGTGGATGGTCTTTATAGGATGCCATTGTCACTAGCCTTATTGATAATATCGCTGATATTAATCGTAATAAATATTTATAAATATTTAGAAACAAAAAAAATAAAAAGAAAAGATAATGAGAAGTATCTTTTTTCAGTTGGAGCATCAATTTTATTACTTATTTTATCTATAGCTCTTATGGTTTTTAGAACCTCATTTATGTTTATCAAAGTTCCATTTGTAACTATACTTGTTATTGTTGCTATCTGCATATTCAATGTTTTTATTGTTAAGACTAAACTAGGTCAGGATTTCAGAACTGTTGGACAGGATATGCATGTAGCAAATGTTTCAGGTATAAATGTTGACAAAATCAGAGTAACAGCAATAATCATATCCACTGTACTTGCTGCTTGGGGACAATTAATTTTCTTACAAAATATTGGTACTTTGAATACCTATGGAAGCCATGAACAAGTAGGTATGTTTGCAATTGCAGCTCTTTTAATCGGAGGGGCTTCAGTTACAAAGGCAACAAATAGCCAGGCAATAATAGGTATAATATTATTCCACACCTTGTTTATCGTATCGCCATTGGCTGGAAAAAACCTTTTAGGCAGTGCTCAGATTGGTGAGTATTTTAGAGTATTCGTTGCGTATGGAGTAATAGGCGTTTCCCTTGGGTTACATGCCTTTAAACAACAGATAGAAGCAAAAAACAAATTTAAATCACAATAAAAGGTGGATATAATCTAATAATCGACTATTAAAATATATAAGAAAATAATAAAATATGCCCATAATGTTAATTTGGATAATATAAAACTTCTTTAAAGGTGAGTAGTTTTATTATCTGAATAAATTATGGGCATTTTTATTTTCATTAATGTTGTAAGTTTTTTTTATTTAATTTTTATGATTGCTTATTTTTTTAAAAAGTATAATATAATTAAATGTATACAATTTTAAAAGGTGATGTCATGTATTATTGTCCACTTGCAAAAGCTTTCTTTTTATTAAGAGCCAATTATTTGATTATAGTTGATACAAAGGAAAGAAGGTTAAGTTTATTAATAAATAATAAAATAATCAAAAGTTATAAAGTAGGTGTTGGAAAACCTTCCACACCAACACCAAAGGGAAGATTTAAAATAATAAATAAAGTAATTAATCCAGGAGGACCATTTGGAGCAAGATGGATGGGGCTAAATGTAAATGGTATTGGTATTCATGGAACAAATTCACCTGAATCAATAGGTAAATATGTATCCCATGGTTGTATAAGAATGTATAATAGAGATGTAATTGAACTTTTTAATAAAGTTCCTATTGGAACACCGGTAGTTATAAATTAAAATACTAAAGAAAAATATTATATTAACATAAAGAGGAAAAGTGAGTGATAAAATGGGAAAAGTTTTAGTAGTTGCAGAAAAACCATCTGTTGGAAGGGATATCGCTAAGGTTTTGGGTTGCAATAAAAAGGGTGAAGGATTTTTAGAAGGGGATAAATATATTGTTACATGGGCCATAGGGCATTTAATAACTTTATGCAAACCTGAGGAATATGACCCATTATATAAAAAATGGACATTCAGTAATCTGCCAATTATACCAATAGAAATGAAATTAAAACCAGTAGCTTCAACAAAGAAACAATATGCCATAGTTAAAAAATTAATGAATAGCAAGGATACCGACTATATTGTATGTGCAACAGATAGTGGAAGAGAAGGGGAACTCATATTCAGGTATATATATGAAATGGCAGGATGTAAAAAAGAGTTTAAAAGATTGTGGATTTCAAGTATGACTGATACTGCAATAAAAGATGGGTTTGAAAATTTAAAGTCAAGCAGAGAATATGACTATCTGTATTATTCTGCAAAGTGTCGTTCTGAGGCTGACTGGCTTGTAGGAATGAATGCCAGCAGGGCGTTTTCAATAAAATATAATGCTCTATTAAGTATAGGAAGAGTTCAGACTCCAACTTTATCATTAATAGTTCAAAGACAAAGAGAAATAAATGAATTTGTTCCTCAAAAATTTTATGAAATAGTAAATCTATATGATGGATTTACCGGGACTTGGATTGATAAGAAGGACAATGAAACAAAAATATTCAATGAAAGTAAAGCAAAAGAACTGCTAAATAAAGTAAAGGGAAAAAAAGCCAAGGTAACAGAAGTAAAAAAAGAAGTTAAGAAACAACCTCCACCTTTGCTTTATGATTTAACTGAACTACAGAGGGAAGCAAACAGGAAATTTGGATTTTCTGCCCAAAAGACACTATCAGTTGCCCAGGATTTATATGAAAAAAAGAAGCTAATTACATACCCTAGAACTGATAGTAGATACTTAAGTACGGATATGATACCAAAACTAAAAAAAATAATAGGAAAGCTAGATAAAGAGATATATGGAAAATATACAGATTATATTATGAATAAGGATAAACTTACAATAACTAAAAGAATAGTAGATGATACTAAGATTACAGATCATCATGCAATCATTCCAACAGATGGAAGTCAGAATATCAAAGGATTAACTCAGGAAGAATTTAAAATATATGATCTAATTGTTAGAAGATTTGTTTCAGTTTTTATGCCAGATTATAAATATACATTAACAACTGTTATGACTGAAGTAGAAGGAGAAAGTTTTATAACCAAGGGAAAAACTATTATACAGCATGGCTGGACAGAATTAAATTCTATTGAATCAGCGGAAAATGATGAAGAAAAAAATCTTCCAGATATTAAGGAAGGTGAGGAATATCAGATACAAGATACAAAAATTATAAATAAAGAAACGAAACCACCAAAGGCATATACTGAAGCATCACTTTTATCTGCAATGGAAAATGCAGGCAGATTTATAGATGATGAAGAATTAAAGGAACAGCTGAAGGATGGGGGATTAGGTACACCAGCTACCAGGGCAGGAATAATAGAACGGCTAATTGAGGTAGGATATATAAATAGAAAGGGTAAGAATTTAGTTCCAACTGAAAAAGGTATGAAACTTATTGATATAGTTCCAAATGAATTGAAATCCCCTGAAACAACGGGAAAATGGGAAAAGGGTTTATCATCTATATCAAAGGGTAAATTAGATTCAAATAAATTTATGAACAGCATTAAAAGATATGTAAAATATATAATTGAAACTTGCCTGAAGGAAAATAAAGAAGTTGTATTTACAGATGACAATAAAAGCAAAACAAGTAAAAAAAAGTTTACTAACTTAGGGCAATGTCCAATTTGTAAAAATGGTATTGTACTTGAAAACACAAAGGCCTTTTACTGTAGTGAATGGAAAAATGGGTGTAAGTTTACTATATGGAAAAATTCCTTAGAAACTTTGGAAATTATGATTGATGCAAAGATGATAAAAAAACTTTTAAAAAATGGAGTTATCGAAAAAGTAGAGGGTAAATCACCTGGAACTTCTAAAGCTATTGAAGGAAATTTAGTATTTAAAGAGGGTTTCAAAGGAGTTGGACTTATTAATATCGTGGAAAAATAAATGTTCCAGGAATAATTTTTAAATTTTAAAAAAGAATAATATTAAGATTAATTAATGTGTGACTTTAATATTATGGAAATTGACTTATATGGCGCCACTTTCGATGCCTCTGGCATAATAGTGGCGTTTGTTATTGCTAAAAGATAAAGGAGGACAATAAAATGAGCGGCTCAACTATCAGTGCCAATGCATTGTTTCATTTTACCAATGATTTGATTGAAATCGAAGATAGTTTAATAAATGGTTTTTATCCTAGATATTGTTTAGAGGATTTTAGCTATCTATTTTCAAAAGAAAAAACAAAAGAAAATTATAAATATGCAGTTCCTATGATATGTTTTTGTGATATTCCATTATCTCAGATAAAAAAACACATAGCTTACTATGGAAGATATGCAATAGGACTGTCAAAGGAATGGGGAAGAAAAAATAAAATAAATCCTGTTATGTATATATTAGAAGAGTCTTTGCCCACAACATATCTTAGAGAAATATTTGAACTTTTTTATGACAACGATTCCTCGTTTTTTGATTGTGATTATAAAAACCAAAAGGGAGATAAACTCAATACGATAGCAGCTTATTTTAATCAATTCACCACATATTTAAAGCCATATGAAAACTTTAGAGATAATAAAACAGCAGAAGTAAAATACTATGACGAAAGGGAATGGAGATATGTTCCAGATATAAATGAATTAATAAGGTTAGGTTTGCCACTGAAATTAGGTGAATACAAATTCGTGAAAGAGGTAGATGCTTTTAATAAAATTCTTTACAAAAACTGTAGACTCTCTTTTAATTATGAGGATTTAAAATACATCATTGTCAGCAGGGAAAAGGAAGTCTATGATATGGTTGAAAGAATTGATAAAATAGATAATAGTATATTTTCTTGCGTGGCAAAAAGATTGTTATATACCAAGATAATATCATTGGAAAAAATTTTGCAGGATTTTTAAAACCAGGTGAATTTACAAAGATATATTTGCAAAATAAAACGAATTTGATAGAATATTAGATGTAATATAAGTAAAATTGACTAAATTTGCATAATGCAATGTCAATTTAAGGTATTAGAAGTCAAGGGGGAAAGGCATGAAAAGAAGGACATTAATTTTTAATACTATTTTTATTTTAATTTCTATTATTCTATCAACTGTAACCTCTGTATATGCAAAAAATTTTGCCAATGTAGAGAACATTACTGTTTTAAATGCAGAGCAAACGAAACCAGTTTTAATAAGAGAACAACCTAATCCAAGATCCAAAGTTATTGGACAAGCATACGGAAGTCTTATGGAGATAAAAGTATTACAAAATAAAGGAACTTATTCATTAATTCAGGCAAGAGATTATAATAATCTTAAAATTATTAAAGGATATGTTCCAACATCTCTAATAAAAAATGTAAAACCTCATCAGAGCTATATGGTTCTTGTAGATTTAAGTGAACAAAAAACATATGTATACAAAGAGGATACAGTAATTAGGGAAATGAAATGTTCAACAGGTGTTAAATCAAGTCCAACACCAGTAGGTAGATTTTTAATAGGCGATAAAGGTAATTATTTTTATAGTGCAAAATACAAACAAGGTGCATATAATTGGGTGAGGTTTAATAAAAATTACCTGTTCCATAGTGTACCAACAGATAACAAGGGTAAAGTAATCAAAAGTGAAGAAGAGAAACTTGGACAACTAGCTTCACACGGGTGTATAAGGCTAGGTATGCAGGATTCAAAATGGATTTACAACAATTTACCAAAGGGAACATTAGTTATAATACAAGAATAGAGAGTTAGTATAAAAGACAGCCAGAGTTAGAAGGAGAAAATCTTTCCTCTGGCTTTTAAAATAACACAAATTGTGTTTATAATATAAAACTAAACAACATAAAATAACATTGATAGATTGTTTTGATGGGGAGATATATTGCAATGAAATATACAAAATATATCTTAATTTTATTAGCTGTTGCTTTTTTATTTTATTTTGGATACTCAAAGAGTTATGTAAGTACGTCGAATATAGATTTAGCTAAAGAAATATTTAACAATTATGATGCTTTGAGAAAGGAGCAAAGAGATTTTAATTATATATATACTTTTATTGATAACAATATAAACGTGTTAAACAATGAACAGGCAAGCATCATAGTAGATGATTTTTTAAGAACTCAGGAGGAGAAAATAGAAAAGTTAAATGAAAGGCTTTTATCTAAGGACTATGATATATTAATGAGAAAAACCTTTCCAATTTATTTCGATTATTCATTAATAGATACTATACCAGATAAGGAGTTAAAAAAACTTTTGAAAAATATCTGTGAAAGTGGGTATAAAATTTTAAATATCGATGGAACTTACATTGCCACCATAGATTATGAAAAAATCAGCAAATTTGGAAGTAGGGTTAATGCAGAATTAAGGGACTATATCGATATTATGAAGATTGAATCATGCCATATAATTGAAAACTATACAGATATGACGAATCTATGGGACGAGATTGCCAGCAGATGTGTGTTAACTGAGAATTATCTAAGCAATTACCAAAAATCCACACGTCATGACAGGGTAGAAAATATATATTATGCATATCTGCATATATATCTGGAAGGAGATGAAAAAAATCCAATAATTGATTCTTATTCAAATAAAGTGAAGCCCTCAGTTATTAAAAGTTATGAGAACACCCTAAACCGTTACAAGAATACAAAGCTTAAAAAAATTATTGAAAGATATTTAAAATTATTGAAGGAGCAGGAGTATACATTTACAAAGGAGATAGAATTTTTTATTAAAAAAAATACCGGAGGATTATAAAAAATATAATAAAGATGAAAAATTACTAACAAGACTTTTACTTATTGTTGACATAAATTATTAAAAAACAAAACCCCCTGAAGGAATTAGGTTTAAATTCTTCAGGGGGTTCAATATAACTTAAAATTTAACTATTGGTTAACTTACCTTAAATATGAATCAGATGAAACCAAAACGGTTTTAGTCAGTTTGCCATTAACATATATTTTTTTATAGGTTTTAGAATAAATATGTGTTGAGGTTTTTTTATAAACGTATGATGAAATATCTATTTTTGTATTACCTGATGGCATTTGACTATAAAAATTTACTGTTACCTGTTTTTTCTTAGTGTCGACGTAGGTTTGGATATAAATAGGATAGTTTGTGGTATTTTTAAACTTAAAATCAATAGCATTACCAGATATTGTTGCATCTCTGCCAGGGGAGACGTAAGTAACAGCCTTTCCATGGGGTTTTCGCTCAATGACTTGTAAATCTGAGTATAAAACAGTATTGTACAAGGTTGTAACTAACTGACATATACCTCCAGCTAGTCCTGGCTCTACCTTTCCATTTACAAATATGGGAGCATCCTTATAGCCATTTTCTTTTGTTCTTGCACCAAAAGCCTTGTTTGCAGAAAAGGTTTCTTTTGGCTTAATAATATATCCGTTTATAGAATTTGCAGCTATAATGATATTATTTGTTCTATTAGCATCTAAAGATTTAAGTGGTGTTGAGAAACCTGCAATTTTGAAATTAGATTTTGAAAGTTTCTCAGATGTAATCTCAGGAGATATTTTTATGTATGGAACTTTAACTGATTCATCAAGATTTAGTATGGCTAATACAATGTTAGTTGATAATTCTATTTCATCAATATTAATTCCATATTCCTCCTTTTTTATAACAACATAATCCTTTACATATTCAAGTTTTGCGTTAACTGGTAATTTACTATATTTGGAGGAAACACTTGAAGCATAGTCAAGGATTAAGTTTTCATTATATGACATAGGTAGTTCTATATAGTAAGGAGATGTTACAGAAGTATTATCATTAAGTCTATCAATAGTATATTGCTGAGCCTGTTTAATAGCAGAATCAATATCGTAAAACACACCAAAGGCAGAATATGGTGCTGAAAAAGAAATGTTTTCTAGTTCAAAATTTATTTTTTTCTCCTCTATAAATTTATTTAATTCTTCCTTTAATTTTTGGTATGCTTCATCTTTAGTTAAACCACCTATGTTAATGTTATTTACATATATTTCCTGAGAAATAACAATTGGCTCTTCAACTGCCATGGAATTTATTGGACCACTTAATATAAATGTTAATAAAATATAGATAAGAATTTTTGAGATAAATTGTTTTTTCTTCATATCCATCCTTTCTTGTAAATTGCTATATAAAATTTTATTACAAGATTGACTTAAATATGATTTAATAGAGTAATAATTTTTTAAGCAGTTTTTTAATTTAAGAGCATTACTATAAAGATTTCGATGGGATGAAATATCAATGTGTAATTACTTCAGATATACACAATGCCATATTTAGATTAATGAATTTTTTTAAATGATATTGGAGCTACAGTTGTTGTGTAAATCCCTATTAAAAAATATCTAATTAAATCTGAAAGAATGGATTCTGGTAAAAATTTTTTAATATATATTTTAATTAAAATTATTGGTATTATACCAATAAAAAACTTAACAACATTTAATTTCAGGCTTTTATTAATTTCAAAATTTATAAATTTGCTTTCAAGTATGTATCCTATATAAAAACCAGTGGATATTCCTACAGCTTTATAGTAATCAGGACTTCTAAAGAAAAAAAGCCCCAAGAATGCAGGAATTAGAATAAATAAAAAAACTTGTGGTTTATTGTTGATTTCGCTATATTCAAACAAAGAATCTGTTATAAAAACACTTGCTATACCCAGGAGGATACCTGCTATTACATCCTTTGGCCAATGTACTCCAAGATAGAGCCTTGATAGACCTATAGAAAAAATCATAATAGTACCCAAAATGTTTATCCATTGTTTTTTTATGTTTTTAATTAAAAAAAACCAAAAGGCAGCGGCATTTTGGGTATGTCCACTTGGAAATGAAAATCCTGTTGCAGTACTTATTCGAAGTGAACGTATACCATTTGTCCCAATAGGTCTTTTAAATTTAAATAAATCCTTTATAGCGCAGTTTAGTATGCCGCTGATTAAAAATGTAAAACCTAATTTATAAGCAAATTTTTTGTTAATGAACCAATAGGTTATAGTAAGAAACAATATATAGAAATACTCTTCTCCTAGGATGGTTATAAATTGAAAAACATTATCTAATATAGGATTTGAAAAAGACTGTATATATTTTATTATTTCCAATTCCATGTTTACCTCCAGTATAAAAGTTTATATTCACAAAGGAAAGTCCATAAATCTGCTTAATAAATATGTAGCTGAAAATTCTACATTTGATTTATTGCAGAGTTTATGGACGTAGGATCTAGATATTTGATTTTTCTATTTTGCAACTGTATTTATTTATTCATAAAAATTTGGTGAGGTATTAATTTTAAAACTCTGCTGTTCCAGCAGTTCTTGGGAAAGGTATTACGTCTCTTATATTTGTCATACCTGTTAAATACATTAATATTCTTTCAAATCCAAGACCATAGCCAGCATGCTTAGTTCCACCGTATTTTCTCAGTTCCAGATACCACCAATAGTCTTCTTTCTTTAGACCCATTTCGTTAATTCTGCTTTCAAGAACATCCAATCTTTCTTCTCTTTGGCTACCACCTATAATTTCACCTATTCCTGGTACTAATAAATCAGCAGCTGCAACTGTCTTTCCATCATCATTTAATCTCATATAAAATGCCTTAATGTCCTTTGGATAATTTGTAACAAATACTGGCTTTTTAAATACTTGTTCAGTTATATATCTTTCATGTTCTGTTTGAAGATCGATTCCCCATTCAACAGGGTATTGGAATTCAACGCCAGATTTTTTAAGTATTTCTACAGCTTCAGTGTAGGTTATTCTTGCAAAATCAGAATTTGCAACATTGTTTAATTTATCGAAAAGATTAGGTTCAATGAAAGTATTAAAGAATTCCATTTCTTCTGGGCAATTTTCCATAACATAGGTTATGATATATTTTACCATTTCCTCTGCTATATCCATGTAATCTTCAAGTTCTGCAAAGGCCATTTCAGGCTCTATCATCCAGAATTCAGCAGCATGTCTAGCAGTGTGGGAATTTTCTGCTCTGAATGTTGGCCCAAAAGTGTAGATATTTCTTAGAGCTAAGGCATAAGCTTCACCGTTTAACTGTCCGCTAACTGTAAGATTAGTTTCTTTTCCAAAAAAGTCTTTTGAAGTATCTACCTTTCCTTCTTCTGTTCTTGGAACATCGTTTAGATCAAGGGTTGTTACCCTGAACATTTCTCCTGCACCTTCACAGTCACTTCCAGTTATTATTGGAGTATGAACATAGACAAATCCACGTTCCTGGAAAAATTTATGAATAGCATATGCAGCAACTGAACGAACCCTGAAGACTGCTGAAAAAGTATTGCTTCTAGGTCTTAAATGTGCAATTGTTCTTAAATACTCAAATGAATGCTTTTTCTTTTGTAGTGGAAAATCTGGTGATGATGTTCCATGTATTTCAATTTTTGTAGCTTTTATCTCAAAGGGTTGTTTTGCTTGGGGCGTTAATTCTAAAACACCATTAACAACTATTGAGGAACTTACAGAAAGCTTAGTTATTTCTTTAAAATTATCTAATTTTTCGTCAAAAACTATTTGAACATTCTTAAAGAAGCTTCCATCATTTAATTCAATGAAGCCGAAAGTCTTAGAATCTCTAACTGTTCTAATCCAACCAGAAACTTGAACTTCTTTACCTGTAAATTTTTCGGTTTCTCTGTAGAGATTTTTAACTAATGTAGTTGTCATAAACCATACCTCCTAGACTATTATTGTTGATTATATTAGAAAATTTTATACTGTTTCAAAAATAAAAAACCTTTCAATCCCTTAAAGGACGAAAGGTTATATTTCGCGGTACCACCCTATTTGTCATATTGAATATGACCAGCTCTAACAAGTACTAAATAATACTCTCCAATCTGTAACGGTTTGGCTCCGTCTAAGCCTACTTTTCTTAAGAATTTCGGTTAGAAACTCCGAGATGTTCTTCCCTATAGGCCTCATATCGATCTTCCACCATCATCGACTCGCTTTAAATCGTACCTATAGCTACTCTTCTCTTCATCGTTTTTAAATCTATTACTGAAATTATAATATTCAAAATAAAAAGTGTCAACCATATAATTATGTAAATTTAAAATTTTATTTATCTTTTATATTTCTCATACAATAAACTAGAGTTTGACATTCACGGTGATAATTTATACAAGCACAGCACTTGCCATGGTTTTCACATTCAATTTTCGGACAAGTACATTTTTCGTTACATTGAGCCATATTTCCACCCCCACTAATTTAGATAGAAGTATTTTAACATATTTATAATTTTAAATAAATAGCAGAATTAATTATATGATATAAATTGTTATCCAAACTATTGACATATTATAAATAAATAATAAAATATTTTGTTGTTAATATTAATTTATTTCTTAACAGGTAGAATAACAAATAGTTGCTTAGAAGGGAAAATTGCAAATGAAAAAATGTACCAATGAACAGAAAATAGTTAAAAGTAGCACAACTAAATCACAATTTTGTGTAGATCTAATGGAGTTAAAAGATTTTAAAAGGATGATAATAAAAACAGATAAAGAGTTGTCAATAGAAGAGTATTTAGAATTTCTGAAAGTATCAGAACTAAATGATTTAAAGAAAAGATTAGAAGTGAAGGGAAATTCAAAGTTAAAAAAGAGTGACCTTGTGAGGTTTTTATCAGAAGAGATAAAAGAGAAGCTACCTTACATATTAAAGAGACTTACAGAAGAGGAGTTTAAATTCATTTTATCACTTATAAAAAACAGTGGTAAATCTTGTGTAAATTTATTTGATCTTCAACTTAGAAAAAAGATACTAAATATTAAAAAATGGGGTGTTATTTATATAGCATCTTCTGATATGGTAAAAACTGAAGTTAAGATTCCACTAGAATTTGTAGAAATTATAAATAAACTTTTATTGAATCAAATTTATTATGATGACATTTTAAAAAGACATAAATGGATAAAAATTGCAAAGGGGCTTTTATTTTATTATGGTGTAATGAATGCAGATGATTTGTATCATATGGTTAAAGAATTTGTTGGAGAGGACATTCAATCAGATGAATTTTTAACGCAGCTAAATTCTAATGCAGAATATAAAGATACAATACTAAAGCGTAATGATATTTATTATTTTAAAGACGTTTTATCACCGGAAGTAATATACATTGAGCAACAAAAGAGAAAGGATATAAATTTTGCAAAGCTTAATATAAATGAAGTTCTTAATGCTAGCTGTGGAATGGAAATAAATTTAGAAAAACATGAGAAAGATTTTTACAATTATATCTTGTTAACATATAATACTTCAGAAGAATATGCAAGGGAAATTATTGAGAAGTGTAAATATTTAATAAAAAACAATTATGCTTTTTCAGAAATACTAGATTTATTATCAAAAAAGTTCAATATTAAAGATTTAAGTATTTTCCTAGAAATTACAAAACACATTGAAAATTTATGGAATAACACAAAGCTTTGGGTGTTAAAGGGTAATACATCTATTGAGGTCTATAAAGAGAAGAATTCTGAGGAGAAAAAAGTAGGTAGAAACGATCCTTGTATATGTGGAAGTGGTAAAAAATACAAAAAATGCTGTGGCAATTAAAATAGTAAAATTAAAAATTTCATAAATAACAAATGTTACTATGTAAGTAACATTTTATTGATAATCAACATATAATATAAATAGAGTACTTAAACTAGGTGAGGTTTTTGATATTACATGTTGTAAAACCTGGAGAAAGTCTATATAGTATCTCAAAACTATATGGAGTGGATATGAGCAAAATCATAAAAGATAATGAAATGATGAATCCTAATAATTTGGTTGTTGGTCAGACCATTGTTGTACTTGAAGGCCTTCGAAAACATAAGGTTATGCCAGGTCAAAGTCTTTATTCTATAGGTAAATTTTACGGGGTTAATACTAAGGATTTATTGTCGGCTAATCCAGATCTAGGAAATGTACTTATGCCAGGGCAAGTAATAAATATACCAGACAAAACAAAAAAGCTTGGTACTATAGAAGTAAATGGGTATGCTTTTCCTAATATAGATATGAATGTACTGATGAAAACCCTTCCAAACTTAACTTATCTAAGTATATTCAGTTATGAAGTAAGAAGGGATGGGACATTAAAGGAAATAAATGACCTGCCTCTGATAAATGAAGCAAAAAAACTCAGGGTAGCACCTTTAATGGTAATATCCAATATTGAGGAAGGGAAGGGATTTAGCAGTGATATAGCCCATGAGATACTGACAAATAACGTGATTCAAAATAAATTAATAGAAAACGTGGTTAATGTCTTAAAGGAAAAGAGTTATTATGGTTTAGATGTAGATTTTGAATACATTTATCCCTATGATAGAGAAAATTATATAAAATTTTTAAGAAAAATGAACGAGAGACTTAAACCTTTAGGTTACACTTTAACAGTTGCTCTAGCACCAAAGACTTCAGGAGAGCAAAAGGGATTGTTATATGAGGCCCATGACTATCCTTCAATTGGTAAATATGTTTCCCATGTTATACTTATGACATATGAATGGGGATATACCTATGGACCAGCCATGGCAGTAGCTCCAATCAATGAAGTCAAAAAGGTACTGAGTTATGCTGTAACAGCCATTCCACCAAATAAAATATTATTAGGAATTCCAAATTATGGGTATGATTGGACGTTGCCATTTGTTCAGGGATCTGCAGCAAAAACATTATCTAACACGGGTGCCGTAGAACTTGCAAGGATGGTAAAAGCTGCTATTAAATACGATAAGGAATCCGAATCTCCTTTTTACAATTATTATGATGGAAATGGAAAGCAGCATGAAGTTTGGTTTGAAGATGCTAGAAGTATATTAGCAAAATTATTGCTTGTTAATAAGTACAACTTAGGTGGCGTCAGCTATTGGACAATAGGCAGATATTTCCCACAAAACTGGCTAGTCTTAAGAGCACTCTATGATGTGAAAAAGGTATTGTAATATATTGAATCTACATTAGATAAATAAATCAATCTAATGGTAGATTTTTTTTGAATTTTTATAATCTAAAATAATAAAAATTTTTAAATTAAAAACAAAGACGAAAATTGTAGAAATTTTGTTTTTGCGATATAATATAAATAGGGAAAATTAATATTGTATAGGGGTGAATTAATGAACAGATATGTGTTTAGTCTTTTGTTAATAATCGTAATTTTTTCCTTTATGACTAAGTTACTTAATAAGCATTTCAAAGAAAAAAAATATGTAAAATATATACCTGGTATTTTAGCTTTAATATTTGGAGTATACAATTATTATTTATCACAACAAGAAAGTACAGTGGCATTTATGGATTTAGTTAGAGCATTATTAGCAATGATGTCAGGTGTTGCTGCTTTTACAGTATTTTTTATTGGTTTTCTTTACGATTATATAATACCAAAGTTAAAAAGGTAGAGTTAAGTGGCGTTTACAAAGTTAAATGATGCAACTTTGTTTATATTGATGTATGTCAATAAATTAAAGAGGCTGAACACTAATTACTAGTGCTCCAGCCTCTTCTTTTTAAAATTATTAATTTATAACCCACTGTATCTTGGGGATTTTGGTATTAAATGAGGCTTACCGTTAATTGGATTTTTGATCATCAATACATCCAAATTGTATACTTTTTTAATTGTTTCTTCTGTTAACACTGAATCTGGTTCCCCAAGAGATACAATTTGACCTTCATGAAGAAATATAAGGTAATCGCTGTATTGTGCAGCAATATTTAAATCATGAAGAACAGATATTACTGTAATTCCATACTTCTTATTTAAAAGTCTAATTGTATCCATAATTTCTATTTGGTTATGTATGTCAAGTTGTGATATTGGTTCATCAAGAAGCATAATTCTGCTTTCCTGTGCAAGTGCCCGTGCAATTACAACTCTTTGTCTTTCACCACCACTTAAAGTTTTAATACTTTTATCTTTAAGGTGCCAAGTGTTTGTCATTTTCATAGATTTTTCTGCAACAGCCAAATCCCATTGTTTTTCACTTTCAAATCTCTTTAAATATGGATGACGTCCCATTAAGACTACATCTAATGAAGTAAAGTCTAAATCAATACTGGTATTTTGGGGTACATAGGATAATATTTTGGCAAAATCTTTATATTTAAAATCAAGAATGTCCTTAGTTTCTATATTGATAGTATTTTTTGGAGGTTCTATTGTTCTTGAAATATTTCTAAGAAGAGTTGTTTTTCCTGAACCGTTAGGACCTACAATACTATAAAATAAGCCTTTCTTTATTTCTAAATTTATATCCTTTAGAATTTCCTTTTCATTTATACTGTAATTTAAACCTTCTATTTTTATAATTGAAAAATTATCCATAGACATTATAACACCCTCTTCTTAGTTTTATAAAGAAGATATATGAAATAAGGAGCACCAAATAATGAGGTTATTGCGCCAACAGGTATTTCAGTAGGGGCAAGTAGTGTTCTTGCAAGGGTATCTGATAAAAGCATAAAACAGGCTCCAATTATTGCTGAAAATGGAATAAGTATTCTATGGTCTGATCCAATCAACAGTTTTACTATATGAGGTATTATTAAACCGACAAAACCTATGATACCACTTACTGATACTATTGAAGCAATTAATACTGAAGATATTAGAAGCATTATTTTTTTTACTAACTCAACATTTATTCCAAGACTTTTAGCTGAATCATCTCCAAGTAGAATAATATTAATGTCCCTTGAGAAAAACAACATAACTAAGAACAAAGGAACAGTAACAACAAAGAGAAATATAACTTGTTTCCAATTTGCTGCAGATAAGCTTCCCATAGTCCAAAATACTATTTTGTCCAATTCGTTTCTATTTAATATCATAATTATTGATATCAAGGAGGATAAGAAAAAACTAACAGCAACACCGGCTAAAAGCAAATTAACAGTTGGTGCCTTATTACCAACCCTTGCAATATTATAGACTACAAGTGTTGTTAAAATGGAAAATAGAAAAGCTGAAAAAGCTACTCCACTAATTCCTAAAAACATACTTTCAACATGGAATACAATAGCAATTGCTGCTCCTAGCGCTGCACCAGATGAAATACCAAGAACGTAAGGATCAGCCATAGGATTATTAAAAATTCCTTGATAAACAGCTCCGACAATAGATAAACCCATCCCTACAATACAAGATAAGAGAATTCTTGGTAATCTGATATTTAAAAGTATAGCAGCATGGGCTGAGCTAATGTTTTGCATATTGGAGAACCTTTTTAATATAGGTATTTTTGATAAAATAATATTCAATGAGTCCTCTAAAGTTATGTTGGCAGCTCCAAAAGCAATTGTCGATAATATCAAAAGTAATAGAACTACAATTGATATAAGAATTAAACTCTTATAATTTTTTTTCCTATCCTCGAAGGTCATAGCAATTCCTCATTTCATTATTTTTATACAATTATATTCCTCCAGTAATTACTGGAGGAATATAACTAAGCTGATAATTATTTAAATAATTCAGGATGTATAAGTTTTGCAAGTTCTTCAAGTCCCTGAGCTAATCTAGGACCTTGTCTGTCCAGCATGTTATTATCGATTTCTAATAATTTGCCTTCCTTTACAGCTCTTAAATCTTTATATCCATTTGATTGCTCAATACCTTTTTTTGTATCAAAATATTTTGAACAAATCAGAATATCAGGGTCATGCTCTACTATCTTTTCAAGACTGTACTTCCAACCTTCTGCATCAGTTGCTATGTTAGTAGCTCCTGCCATTTCAATCAACTGAGAAATAAAAGTATCTCTAGTAGCTGTATAATCTCCATACTGACCATAACCAACTACATAATAAACCTTAGGTTTATCAGCATTTTTAACTTTCTCTGTAACTTCTGAAACCTTAGTTTTCATTCCTTCTATAAGATTTTTTGCAGCATTATTTTCATCTATAATTTCACCAATTTTTTGGATTGTAGTATAAACACCATCAAAACTTTCTTTTTCACTAATCATTACAATTTTTACATTTAGTGCAGCTATTTTATCAACGATTTCTTTCTTAAGCAATGAAGATGCAATAACAATATCAGGTTTTAGTTCAACAATTTTCTCAATACTAGGCTCAGTAATACTGCCTACTGAAGCTACACTTTTAATAGTTTCAGGATAATCACAATAATCTGTTCTCCCAACAAGCCTTTCAGTTGCATTAAGTGCAGTTACAATTTCTGTTATGTTTGGAGATAGAGAAATTATTCTTTCAGGCTTTTTATCAATTGTAACTTCACGACCATATGAATCAACAATTTTATAAGGGTAAGTTGTTGTTACATTAGTAGTGTTGTTTTGTAAAGAATTTTTTTTGTTTGAACATGATGTAAATAGACTTAACATAAGTATTAGAGTTAAAAGCAGGGCAACTGCCTTTTTAAAATAGTTAGTCATTTCTTTAATACTCCTTTCAAATTTATGAATTATAATAGATTCTGAATCTTATTAAGGAAGCAAAATAAAAAGAGCCTAAGAGGCTCTTTAAAAGAAATATACCAAAATAATTCGTACATTCTTCTTTCCCTCCGAAAGATCCAGTATGCAACAGGCAGGTCTCCTGGCTGACGGGTCATCCTAAGCTCTCCTTCCCAAATATTTAGTGGATTGAGCTTTGTCGCCGTATACAGTAGCGGGGGCTGCAGCGGATTTTCACCGCTTTCCCTTTTCATTCCATATTGGAACACCTGAAGCTTCATTATTTAAATTTTTGCAATCTTATTTTAACTCAGTAAAATTTTATTGTCAATAAAATGTGTGAGATACTTTTGTGAAGGAAAAACTAAAAGAATGTAGAAATATAAATACGATAAGATAAAAATATTTCCTAGTGGGGTGAAAGATGGACAATTTAAGAATTAAAGACATTAGAAAAAATATATACACTATGATTTTTCCAATAATATTGGAGAATGTTTTACAAATGACAACAGGTCTTATTTCTATGGCCATTATAGGCAGAATCAGTGCCATAGCAGTTGCAGCTATTGGGTTAAGTAGTAGGATAACTCAAGTAGTCTGGGCAATTTTTAAAGGAATAACTACAGGGGCTACTGTATTTGTAGCACAGGCATATGGTGCTGGAAACAATGAAAAACTGAAGAACGTTATAAAGCAGACATTAATATCATCTATTGTTTTGGCAATTACATTGCAACAATTGATTTATTGGAATGCTTCTAGTTTATTAAAAATTTTTAGTCCTAAGGCAGTGCTAATGGAAAATAGCCTGCTTTATTTAAAAATTGTTTCCTTTGGCTTGCCATCTATGGTTATAATGCTTGTGGTAGCTGGTGTTCTTCAGGGAATGGGTAATTCAATAATTCCAGCTATAATAGCCTTAATTATGAATTTAGTAAACATAGTTTTAAGCTATATACTTGTTTTTGGAAAGTTTGGTGTACCAGCTTATTCTTTAAAAGGGGCTGCATTTTCTTTAGTAGCTGCTCAGTCTATTGGTGCTTTTATAGGTTTGGTAATTTTGTTTAGAAGAAAGGGTGTATTAAACAATACAGTTAATGAAAAACTATTCAAATTTGATATACGTGAAATATCACGTATATACAGGGTTGGAATTCCTTCAGCTTTGGAGTCGGTTTTTTGGCAACTTTCTGCAATCGTACTTACTAAGATAATACTTTCCTATGGTGAGATAGCCTTTGCTGCTTACCAGATAGGACTTCAGGCTGAAGCCATTTCTTATATGCCTGCAGTTGGATTTTATGTTGCTGCAACTGCATTTGTTGGTCAGTCATTAGGAGCAGGGGATAGGGATCTTGGAAAGCTGTATATAAAGGAAATTTTCAAAGGAGCAGTTATTATTACATCTTTTTGTGCAGGAATTTTATTCTTTCTTCCCAGGCAGATTATGGGCATGTTAACAACTAATTATGAAATAATAATAATCGGTGCACAATATTTGTTATTAATGGGACCTGTGCAATTTCCTCAAAATCTTGCAGGAGTTCTTAATGGTGCATTAAGGGGAGCAGGATATACAGAGATACCAATGATAATATCAGCAATTGGACTTTGGGGAGTCAGAATTCCATTGGCTTTATTTTTTACATATAAATTAAAAACAAGTATTGCGGGGATATGGATAGCAATTATTATTGATTTATCCATAAGATTTATTTTAAGCGCAACACTATATAAAAAGAAAAATATTTACTCCGCAAAGGCTTTGGTTTAAGAGGCTGCCTGGTAATAAATTTTACTTAATTAAGCATATAATTAGATTAATTTTAACTATGGAGGTGTTTTATGGATATTCTATATTGGATAATTGTAATAGCATTAATAATATTGGCTGTTAAAGTTGTAAGTAAAGTAGTAAAATTAGCCTTAACAATATTTATTGTTCTTGCAATAGTTTCGCTAATTGTTGGACCAGAATGGATTTTAAGCTTTTTGTAACTTAGAAGATTAACAATAATTAAGACTGCTTACAAATTTGACTATTCTAGAACGTGATGAACATTTCCAGCAGGTCGAGATCTTTTCATCACGTTCTTACAATTTTAATTAGGAATATTATATGTTAAGGTGAATAAAATGGAGATTATTTTAAGGGATTTAGTTAAAGCATACGGAAATAGGGAAGTAATTAATATTAATGATTTTGTTTTTAAAGAAAATAAGACTTATGGGATAATAGGTTCCAATGGTGCTGGGAAAACAACCTTAATTAGAATGATTTTGGGATTGGATAGGGACTATAAGGGAAGTATAGACTATAGAGCAGGGACTTCATATATTACTCTTGAAGAGGTCAGGAAAAAGGCAGGGTATGTATCTCAAAACCCATATTTGTTTGATCAGAGCATAAGGGAAAATGTAAAAATGGGGATTAAATTCCAAGGAGAAAATAATAAAAATGAAATAGATGAAATATTAAGTGAATTTAAATTAACAGATATATCTGAGAGAAATGCTTTAAATATATCAATGGGTGAAGCACAAAGAACAGCAGTGGCCAGGGTTATGTTAGCAAAATCAGAAATATTATTATTTGACGAGCCAACTGCCAACATTGATTCACAAAATACAAAGGTAATAGAGGAAGCTATAATAAATTATAAAAAGAAAAATACAGTAACAATAATTATTGTTACTCACAATATATTTCAAGCAAAAAGATTATGTGATTATATCATTTATATGGAAAATGGCAGAATATTAGAGGTAATTGACAGAAAAGAATTCCATTGTAATAAAAAGCTGCAGGAGATAATTGAATATTCAATGATACTTTAGTACATGGTTCGGATTTGCGGAAAAATCCGTATTTTTGAACTGTGTACTTTTTTTTGTGTAATTATTTAAGTATTGCAAATAATTATTATAACTATGATATATGAATATGAGTTATCTTAAGTGAAATACTAAAGAATTGGCACATAAATTGCATATATAGTTAAGAGATTGAAAGGGAGGGATTTAAATGTTCGGTTATAATTCATTAAAAATAAATGATAGAGGAAATTTAGAAATTTCAGGATGTGATTGTGTTGAATTAGTAGAAAAGTATGGAACACCATTATATGTAATGGATGAAGCTGAAATAAGAAGGAGATGCAGGGAAATTAGAAAAAAACATATTGATAAATATAATGGGATAGCACTATATGCCAGTAAGGCTTTTTTAAATAAAGAGATGTGTAGAATAGTAAAGAGTGAAGGACTAGGTTTGGATGTTGTTTCATCTGGGGAGCTATATACTGCTTATTCTGTTGATTTTCCTATGGATAAAATAGTATTTCATGGTAATAACAAAACAATTGATGAGCTGCAAATGGCAGTGGAATTAAGTGTGGGAAGAATAGTGTTAGATAATTTTTATGAAATTAATATGCTTGAAAGTTTACTTAAAGGTAAGGGAAAAAGAATAGATGTTCAAATTAGAGTAGCACCAGGAATAGAGGGTCATACCCATGACTATATAAAGACGGGTCAGATAGACACTAAATTTGGTTTTTCTTTGCAGGATGGCAGTGCTAGAAGTGCCATAGATAAAGTAATTCATTCAAACTGTTTTAATTTTAAAGGGTTACATTCTCATTTAGGCTCCCAACTCTTCGAGAATGAAATATATATATCAGCAGTAAAGATATTGGTGGAAGAATACAGGAGGATTAAAGAGCTATACGGTATTGAACTTGATGAAATTAATGTTGGTGGAGGCTTTGCAATTTACTACTCAAAGGAAGATGAGAGAAGAAATATTTCATTTTATAGTGATATTATAAATAAAACTGTTGATAAAGAATTTTCAGGATATGGTTTAAAAAGACCAACAGTTTATATAGAACCTGGAAGGTGGGTTGTTGGGGAAGCAGGGATTACTCTCTACACTGTTGGAGCAATTAAGGAAATTAAAGGTATAAGAAAGTATGTATGCATTGATGGTGGTATGACTGATAATATAAGACCTTCTCTATATAATGCCAATTATACTGCTGTAGTTGCAAACAAAAAAGAATCTGAGGAAAAAGAAGTTATAACTATTGCAGGTAAGTGCTGTGAATCAGGAGATATATTAATAAAGGATTGTCAGCTGAATAAGTTAGAAAGTGGAGATATATTAGCAGTATTAAGTACAGGTGCTTACAATTTTACTATGTCAAGTAACTACAATAGAATGAGAAGACCTGCTGTTGTAATGGCTAATAAAGGTAAAGACAGGATTATTGTAAAGAGGCAAACCTTTGAAGATTTAATAAAAAACGATATATAACTCTTAGCTGAACAACCATAACTCATCTTAACGAAAAAGAAAACTTAAAATTAAAAAGAAGGAAAAATCTTTGTGGTGTTGAAGTTTTATGTAAGTTAGTAATATATAAAATGAATGATGGGGATGGTGAATTATGGTAGTTAATTTTGCACATAGGGGTGCTAGTGGATATTATCCTGAAAATACTATGATTGCCTTTGAATGGGCATATAAAATGGGAGCTGATGGCATTGAAACGGATGTACAAATGACAAAGGATGGAGTGCTTATCCTTTTTCATGATGAGATGGTGAACAGAACAACAGATGGAGTTGGATTTATAAAAGATTATACTTATAATGAATTAAATAAATTAGATGCTGGAAAGTGGTTTTCAAATGAGTTTATCGGAATAAAGATCCCTTCTGTTGAAGAGGTTTTATCATACTTTAAAAATAAAGAAACGGCTATAAATTTTGAAATAAAAAACAGTGTCATAGATTATAAAGAAATCGAAGAAAAATTAATTGATGTAATTGTAAACTATAATATGGAAAACAGAGTTATATTATCAAGTTTTAATCATGTTTCAATGGTTAAATGTAAGAAGATAAACAAAAATATTAAAACTGCTCTGCTGGTAGAAGAAAAATTATACTGTCCCGAAAATTATGTAAAAACTGCTTTAGCAGATGGTATTCATCCCCATTATTATAGCATTAATAAAGAAACTATCAGAAATATTAAAAAAGAAGGACTTTTTATAAACACCTATACAGTAAATGATGCTAATTATATGAGATACTTTATTCAAGGAGGGGTAGATGGCATAATAACTAACTATCCTGATAAATTAAAAAAAGTTATAGAGCAGTCATAATGGTTTATTAATTTATATTGCTATTGTTTTAGTTGAAATCATATGCTATACTATCCACGTAAAATAAATAAGACAGTTCGAAACCATCCTGTCTCTAAACAAAACTAGGATTAACTAAATTTTTTAGTTATTTCAATAGTAAAGGGGCTTTTAGCCCCTTTTGTATTTTCTTAATTATTTATGATAAAAATAAAAGAAGATAAATGTTAATGATGGGGGACAATGCTATGAAAGTGATTGGAATAACTACAACAGTTCCTATAGAAGTTCTTTTAGCAGCAGGATATAAAGTTGTAGATTTAAATAATTTATTTATAACTTCTGCGGATTATGGAAGATATATCGATATAGCGGAAAGGGGAGGATTTCCAAAGAGTCTCTGTGCATGGATAAAAGGAATCTTTGGAGCTTGTTTGGAAAATAAAATAAATGAGGTTGTAGGAGTAATTGAAGGAGATTGCTCTAACACTAAAGCACTAATTGAAGTTTTAAAACTCAATGGTGTGAAAGTATATCCCTTTGCATATCCGCATTCACGGAATATTGATGAGGTTAAAAAATCAATCCAAAATTTTATGGAATTATTTAAAGTAAAGGAAGAGGATGTTGAGGAGGTTAGAGAAAAATTAAAGGAAATTCGTAGTTTAGCAAGGGACATTGATGAGCTCAACTATATAGAAAATAAAGCAACAGGTTTTGAAAATCATTTATTCCAAATAGCTTTGAGCGATTTTAACGGGGATTTAGAAAAGTTTAAGATTATGCTTATAGATAAGAAAAAAGAAATAGCCAGCAGAGAGGCAGATGTAAAAAAAATTAGACTAGCCTATATAGGAGTTCCTCCTATGACTGGAGATATTTACGATTTTGTAGAAAAATTTGATGCCAGGTTTGTATATAATGAGGTTCAAAGAGAATTTGCTTTCCCCAGGTTTGATGAAGTACGCAATATATATGAGCAATATTGTAACTATACTTATCCCTATGATGTACATTTCAGACTTCATGAAATAAAAAAACAGATTAAAGAACGAAAAATAGATGGTGTGATACATTATACACAGGCATTTTGTTACAGAGCTATTGAGGATATCATTATAAAAAATGAATTAGATGTTCCTGTACTAAATATAGAGGGTGATAAAATAAATGAACTTGATTCCAGAACAAAATTAAGGTTAGAAGCTTTTATAGATATGATTGCAGATCAGAAGGAGGAAATCAAGTGAGGATATTAGGAATTGATATGGGTAGCAGAGAAGTTAAGATAGCCTTAATGGAGAATTCAATAATTACAAAAAAATTTAAGTTAAGTACGGTAAGTTTTTATAAAGAATATTGTTCTTACAAAAATAAGATCATCGTAGATACTTCAAAGTTAGGGTTTGAAAACATAGATAAAGGGATATCAACAGGTTATGGAAGAAACAACATCGATTTGCAGGAATTTGAACCAATAAATGAGATAAAAGCCCACGTTTATGGTGTGTTTTATCAGTTAAGTTTAAAAGATTTTATACTTTTAGATGTGGGAGGGCAAGATGTTAAAATTGTTAAGGTTGAAAAAGGGGTTATAACTGATTTAGAACTGAATGAAAAATGTGCAGCTTCATGTGGCAGATATTTAGAAAATATGGCAAATATCTTAGAAATCCCATTGGAAGAAATGTTTAAACATTATGAGGATCCAGTAGAGATAAATTCTACATGTGCAGTCTTTTCAGAATCTGAATTAATTGGGAAAATAGCTGAGGGAAATTCCTTCGACAGGTTATGTTCAGGGGTTAATTATTCATTGTACAAGAGACTGCATCCAATGTTGTCAAATTTTAAAGGAAAAAATTTGGTTTTATCTGGTGGAGTTGCAATGAATTCTGCATTACAAAGATATCTAAGTATGGATTTTGACAATGTGATTTGCCTCAATGAACCCCAATATAATGGAGCAATTGGCTGTTGTTATTATGGTAATTTAAAAAAAAGCTAGAATATTTTATATTAGCCTACAAATAATAAGATTGTATTATTTAAAAGGAGGAATATTTGTGGCTAGTAAAGAACAATTGAAATTGGTTGGATTAACTTGTAATCATTACAGTTCATCAGGGATGACGGCTTCGATAATAAATTATGGGAGAAGTTGCGAAAATTGCGAAAAATGGGATGGAAAGAAATGTACAATAAATGTTTTTGATAAGACTTTAGCTGGTTTAGATCAGGGATAATATGGTGTATAAAGCAGAAATATAAGGTTTCTGCTTTATTTTTTTTACTAAGTTGAAGGGTTGATAGTAAAATGTTATAATAATGTAAATAATAACATTACATGTATATAAAAGGGAAATGGGGGAATAACATGGGTAAAGTTTTATGTTCTCTTTGTACATGTGAAATAAGACAAAAAGATGATCTTATTACATGTGTACGTGGATTTTTCTCTGATGCCGCGTATCATAAAAGATGCTATGACATAGCAAATAAGACCAGATTTCACGACGTATCTAGACCTCTTAATAAAAAAGAAGTAAAATTCTCGGCAATTTATTTTACAGTTATGATGCTTTTAATCACAATTATTTTTAAAGAATATCTATATTTAAATCTTTTTCTTTTATTCATTTCCTTATTTAGCGACTTTCATTTAGTAAAAAGTTGGTTGACATATGAGCGAAATTTTCCATTTAATAAGAGCTAATTAATAAGCATAGAAATAATTTAAACCGTTATGTTCTAATTTAAAATTTATTTATTGAGATTTTGCAAATTTTTAGTAAAAAGTCAGTGAACTTTAACTAAAAATTTGTTTTTTGTCTTTTAAACAGAAAAAGTTATTATTTTTCAATTTTCATAATTAAGTTATAATTGAAATATAATTTTATTTATGGAGGGACAACATGGTACTTATCATCGATAATTATGATTCATTTACCTACAATCTATATCATTATTTTTTAATACTTGGTGAAGAAACGGTTGTAAAAAACAGAGATGAAGTAACCTTAGAAGAAATAGAGAAAATGAAACCAGATTTTATAGTATTATCTCCCGGGCCAGGAAGTCCTGAAGAGGCAATTCTGCCATTAAGAGTTATTGATAAATTCAAAGGCGAAATACCAATTTTGGGAGTATGTTTAGGCCATCAATGTATTGGTTACTACTTTGGGGGAAAGGTTGTAAAGGGAAAAAGTCCAGTTCACGGAAAAGTACACTTGGTTAAGCATATAAACAAAGGTGTTTTTCAAGGACTTAAAAATCCAATTAATGTTACGAGATATCATTCACTAGTAATTTCAAAGGAGACTTTACCAGATGATTTAGAAATAACAGCTGAAACTTTAACTGGCGAGATAATGGGTGTAAGACATAAAAAATATAATATAGAGGGAGTACAGTTTCATCCAGAAGCTATATTAACCGAGCATGGTTTAGATATGCTTAAAAACTTTTTAAGGAGTGGCAGAAATGAAAATAACTAAACTAGATTATGAAATTGATTCCTATTCAGCTTACTTACAAGTAAAGGATAAAAACACAGCTTTGCTTGAAAGCAGCTTTATGGTTAAAGATACTGGAGATAATTCAATAATAGTATTTAATCCTCAATTTATTGTAAAATACGAAAAAGGTCATTCGTATATAAATAATATGCTGGTTGAAAAAGATATCTTGAAATTACTTGATGAACTATTAATGGAGAAAAAACCTTTAAATACTGGATTGGTCTTTGATGGAGGATTTGTAGGATATTTATCTTATGATTTTGGGATGGAAATAATGAATGTAAAAAATAATAATCCAATCAATGTAAACATTCCTGATGTTTACTTTGCATATTTTGAAGATTTTATTTTAATAGATCATGCTAATAAATGTACATATATATGTACTGAAGACGAAAAAGTAATAGAAAAAATAAAAGGATGTTTATACATAAATATTGATGACAAAAATTGCAACAGAGTTATTCTGAGATCAAATTTTACAAAGGAAGAGTTTAAAGAAAGAGTAGAAGGTGTTAGAGAATATATAAGATGCGGTGATACATATCAGGTTAATATTTCCCAACAATTTCTTGGAGAAGGTAGTCTAAATCCTCATGAAGTATATACAAGATTTAGAAAGGTAAATTATGGACCATATAATGCCTTTTTAGACCTTGATGGTAGCTATATATTATCAACATCCCCAGAACAATTTTTAAGAAAAAGGGGTAACTTGATAACAACAAGACCAATTAAGGGAACAGTTAGAAAATCACTTGTTTATGAGGAAAATAAAGCCTTAAAAGAATATTTATACAGCAGTGAAAAATGCCGTTCTGAGTTGTTGATGATTATTGATCTTGAAAGAAATGATCTTTCAAGAATATGCATTCCTGGAACTGTAAAGGTTGAAAGTTTATTTGAAGTTGAAGAATATGCAACTGTTAATCATTTAGTCTCTACAATACAGGGAAAATTACTTAAGGACATTAGTTTTTCTGAAATAATCAAGGGTACCTTTCCCGGGGGCTCAATAACAGGTGCACCTAAGTTAAGGTCTATGGAGGTTATAGATGAACTGGAGAATGTATCCAGGGGAATATATACAGGTTCAATTGGATATATTTCCAATAATGGAAATTTTGATTTAAATATTGCGATAAGAACAGCTGTAATCAATGACAAGGGAGTATATTATAACGTAGGTGGAGGAATTGTATGGGATTCTGATCCGGAGGATGAATATGAAGAAACCCTTCATAAAGGGAGAGCAATATATAAAGCTTTAACTGGAAAGGGTGAATAACTTGGATTGTATCTTCAGAAAGGAATTAGCATATGGATTAGTACCATTTGAGACTTTATATTTTGAGGGAAATAAATGTCACTACGTTGATGAACATTTTAAAAGACATAAAAGGGCAGCAAGGATTCTTAGCATTGATTTTAAGCTGACATATGAAGATTACAATTATGAAATTGAAAAATATTTAAATATAAGAAACAAAGGTAAAGGAGTATTAAAAATAGCTATTTTAGATAATAAACTAAACTTTGAAATAAGGGATGCCAATTATAAAGGGCAACAATATTTAAATGGACTGAGACTCTGTTTAACAAGGACAAAACGAGATGAAGCAAACATACTGAATTATATTAAAACCTTTAACTATGGGACTAATTATATGGAAGATATAAGGGCAAAATCTAAAGGTTATGATACAGCCCTTTTCCTAAACACAAAATCTCAAATAGCAGAAACGTGTTATGCCAATATTTTCTTCAGAAATAAGAACACAATCTATACACCCAGCATAACATCTGGAATATTAAATGGAATAATTAGAAAGAAAGTGATTGAATTTTCTCAAAAAACTGGCTATGAAGTAAAATGCTGTGTGATTACAAGTGATGAAATGCCATATTTTGAAGAATGTTTTATTACTAATAGTGTTGCTGGGGTATTTCCTGTAAAATCCATAGAAAATATAACCTATTATTCAAGAGAATTTTGTGAAAAGATAAAAACAGAGAAATATTTAATTCGTGATTGGAATAAAATATAATATGGATGAGAGAAGTACTAATTAATGTTAAATTTTAGATATAAGTCGGGTATATCTATTTTACAATTTGAGTTATATGGTATAATAAATATTAAAAGAAAATAATTATCGGGAGGGGTTAAAATGTTAGAGGTTAAACAGGTCTATAAATGTATGGTTTGTGGTAACATAGTGGAAGGGATTCATAGCGGGCAAGGACAATTAATATGTTGTGGAAAACCAATGACATTACAGGTTGAGAATACGGTTGATGCTGCAAGGGAAAAGCACGTTCCAATAATTGAGAGGGTTGATGGTGGTTTTTTAGTAAAGGTAGGAAGTGTAGAGCATCCAATGCTAGATAATCACTATATTGAATGGATAGAATTACATGTTGATAATAAACTATATAGAAAATATCTAAATCCAGGTGACAAGCCAGAAGCATTATTTAATGTAGATGGAAAAGTTATTTATGCAAGGGAATATTGTAATTTACATGGATTGTGGAAAAATGAATTATAAAAATTTATACAACACTTTTTGAATTGTTTATAACCTATTTTTCTTTTTCTAAATAATAGAAAAGACATTTTTTCGAACATTTTACAAAGACTTATATTTTAGAACGTCATGAATAATTCCCTAAGTTTTAGGCTTTACAGAGTTATATCATGACGTTCTTGTAAATTTTGTTCACAAATAATATGTATCAACAATCCAATTAAATTTTTAATATATTACACAGTTTTTTTATGAAATTTAATATAACTGTTAATTTCATCGTCATAGATTTCCATGATTTTTCTTAATAAAGGATTATTTGTTGAGAGTTTCATATCTCCAATGTTTGAAATAGGCAAAACCTTAGGAGAAGTACCACTTATAAATGCAGAGTCAAAACTGTCAAGTTCAGCAACTTTAATTTTTGATTCTGTCACTTTAATGCCATTTAGGCTGCATAAACGAATGATTCTTTGTCTGGTAATTCCCATAAGAACATCCTCTGATGGGGCTGTAAAAACAATATCATCCTTTATAAAAAATAAATTGGAACGGCTGCCTTCGGTAATTTCACCATTACTATTTACAAGGAGTGCTTCATAGCATTTTTCTTTTTTGAGTTGTTCATTAATTTTATTCCTTAAATGTTTTTGAATAACCTTTGCATTTGGATTCTCTCTTTCACCATTATATAAAAATACAGAAACCCCCTTTAAATACATATCTTCATCAGGGTAATTGCTTTCGATGAAAAAATAATACATATCTTTTTTTGTTTCATCTAGATTGTTTACAACAAGCTTAACATTATAATTTTGAACATTATTTTTTTCTACAATTCTTTCAATATTTTTGCGTATTTCTTCTAATGTTATATTCAGGTTATATCCTAATAGGGTAGCAGAACTAATCAATCTTTCAAAATGTTCCTCTAAAAACAAAGGCACCCCATTAATTAATCTTATTACTTCATAAACTGATGGATGTTCTTCAACATACACATTATCAAATGCCACTGTATCGTAAACTTTATTATTACAGATAAAAAAATTTAAAACTGCTTCAGACATATTAACAACCTCCCTACATGAATATTTTACGACTAAATCAAAGATAAATCTATAACTACTAAAAAACTATTGATGTTGTAAAAGATGATTTATGATTATATAATGTTAATGCTGGCAAATAAAACTGTAACATTAAGATAGGAGAGAAATATATGAACTATACTTTAATAGCTACTGCCACATTTGGGTTGGAAGCAATTGTGGCGCAGGAGCTTAGAAATTTAGGATATGAAAATCTGGTTGTTGAAAACGGAAAAGTAACCTTTGAAGGTGATGAATGGGATATAGTTACATGTAATTTATGGCTGAGAACTGCAGATAGAATTTTAATAAAAATGGGAGAGTTTAAAGCAACAACATTTGAAGAGTTATTCCAAGGTACAAAAAGTATAAACTGGGGTGAGATAATCCCCATAAATGGGAAAATGCATGTGGTTGGTAAATCAGTAAAATCAGGCTTGTTCAGTGTATCAGATTGCCAGTCAATCGTCAAAAAAGCCATTGTTGAATCTATGAAGATTAAATACAATCAGGATTGGTTTTCTGAATCAGGTCCTGTTTATAAAATAGAAGTTGCGCTACTTAAGGATATAGTTACTTTAACTATCGACACATCAGGAGCGGGGCTACATAAAAGAGGATATAGGGAATTAAGTGGAGAAGCTCCTTTAAAAGAAACATTAGCAGCAGCACTAGTACTTTTAAGCAGATGGGAACCAACAAGGGTTTTGGCAGATCCATTTTGCGGTTCGGGTACCATTGCAATAGAAGCAGCTCTGATTGGGAAAAACATTGCTCCAGGGTTGAACAGGCATTTTATTTCTGAAGACTGGCCCAATATAGATTCAAATATATGGAGAGAAGCTAGAGACTATGCAAAAAATAAAATTAACCATAAAAATTTCAGAATACTTGCTTCTGATATAGATGGAAGGGTACTTAAAACTGCTAGGGAAAATGCTCAAAAGGCTGGAGTTGAAGAATATATAGCATTTCAAAGATTACCAGTACAAGAGTTTAGTTCTAAGAAAAAGTATGGATGTATTATCTGCAACCCTCCATATGGTGAACGATTAGGTGAGATTAAGGAAGTAGAAAAACTTTATACTGAGATAGGTGAGGTTTTTTTAAAATTAGATTCGTGGTCTTATTTTATATTGACATCAAATGAAAATTTCCAAAAACTATTTGGGAAAAAGGCTGATAAAAATAGAAAACTATACAATGGAAGAATACAATGTTATTACTATCAATATTTTGGTCCCTTACCTGACAAGAAAAAACTAAATAAAGATTAAAGTTAATAACAATGTTTTTAATTAAATAAAAGGTGAATTGAAAAGTTAACTTCCACTTTGTAGAATTAACTTCCACTGTAAAATCGAAGTTAGATACAATTTGGGTCAGAAGAGTAAATTTTTTAGTTGTTTAAGCACAAAATGAGG
>NZ_AZQP01000017.1 GCF_000601455.1 Fervidicella metallireducens AeB | reverse complement strand
TTTCACTCTTTACCATTTTGCTTTTAAATCTGTCTTGAAATAGATGTCCATGTCTTTTATGTCTGTGATTGAAATATTGTGCATAGGAGAAGTTTATGCTGTGCATAATCCTTGAAATATCTGCTCCGTTGGCATCTATTATTAAATGAAGATGATTATCCATAAGGCAGTAGCCATATACTCTAAATTCATAGGTTTTTTGATATTTTTTAACTAGAGCTAAATAGTTGAGCTTATCCTCATCATCCTTAAATAAATCAACTTCGCTAATGCTTCTTGCCATTACATGAAAAATGGCGTCTTCTGTTTTTTGTCTTGCTAACCTTGGCATAAGAAAACATCTCCCTTCAAAGTTTATTTTAAATTAGTATTTCCTTTGAAAGGGGATGTTATTCATTGGTTCTGAACAACACTTATATGTCCCGTATTTTTAGAATAAAAATAAATTACTAGAATTTTAAAGATAAGTCTTATAGCTGCTTATAGCAGATATAAGGCTTTAACTTTACTATTTATAAATTGCAAATATGTTAATTTTTTTTTTCTTTGTAACATATAATTTATGTGGATTAAATTTTTTATATGGAGGTGCCATGGGGAAAATAATAAGCGTTATAAATCTAAAGGGTGGGGTTGGGAAAACAACTACAACTGTTACTTTGGCTCAATTTTTAGCTGGGGAGTATGGTAAGAAGGTTTTGGTAATTGATTTGGATCCTCAAACAAATGCAACAGTAATGTTAATTGAACAAAATAAGTGGAAGAAAGCAAATGATGATAGAAATACTATACATCAAATGTTTAGTGATAAATTGTCTGGAACAAAACATTTCGATCTTGATAAATCTATTATTAAAGGGGTATCTAATGTAGGTGGTGGTATTAAAAATCTACATCTTTTGCCCTCAAGTGTAGATCTTATTGAAATTCAGGATAAACTAGCTTACATAGTGCAAACATCAACTTTTACTCAAAATCCTATTACAGTATTAGCATCATACTTAAACCAGCAAGTAATTGATTCCTATGATTATATTCTTATTGATTGTCCTCCTAATTTAGGTACGATGACATTAAATGGGATTTATTTAAGTGATTATTATTTGATTCCTGTAATACCTGATATACTTTCAACCTGGGGAATTCCGCAAATATTGGATAGGATAACTAGATGTGCAAATGATATAAAGCAAATAAATAGGGGGTACGATATCAAGCCACTTGGCATTATTATCACAAAGTATAGAAGTAATAATAGAATGCACAGAGAAACTACTCAGGATTTAATCTCAAGGGGAAATAGGGGAGAGTATCCAAAGGTATTTAATAATATTATTAAGGAAACATCAAAGGTTTCAGAAGCTGCAGAGTTAAGTATCAGTGTTAATAACTTGAAGCAGAAATTTGGATATCAAAGGGAAGTATACGAAGCATTTAAAGGACTTACATGTGAGTTTATACAAAGAGCAAAATAGCTATGGGGGATTTTAAGATGAATAAAAAAGAACAAATTAAAAACTTATTTAAGGAAGGTAAATCGATAGAGGAAATGGTGGCTTTGGGATTTAATAAAAAGTATATATTACAGATAATAAGGGAATGTAAAAATAATGGTCTTAGAAGCAATGAAAATCAAATTAAAGATGATGAACAGTTAAATTCAAAGAGGCAGATTGATGATCAGGAAGATAGAAATTATGAATATGATGGCAATGAGCAATTTATTTTAAATAATATGAATGATATAGAACAATTATTGATATGCTTAAAGGAGAATATCCAGAATATAAGTGATATAGAGTTTAAAGTTAAGTTAAGTTGGAAGAATGGAAGAAAAAAAAGCAAGAAGTCAGCAAAATATCAAATTAATAATGAATCTATAATGAATCCGATTGATTTTTATAGAGATAATGGGGTAAAAGAACTAGAAGATGCATTATATAGAATTAATTTAGAAGAGTTAAAGATTATATGTAAACAGTATGCCCCTGATCCAAGGGGATATGCATATAAATGGAAGGATAAGAAGAAAATAATCAATTATATAATTCAACGTGTTGGAAGTTTAGCGAAAAATGGAAGTGTTTTTTACACTGTAAATACATTTAATTTAGATAGTAATCAATCAAAATGATAAGGGACATATAAGTGATGTCATAAATAAATAAAAACATCTCTCTTCAAAGTTCATTTTGAAATTTATATTTCCTTTGAAGGGAGATGTTATTTATTTAGTTGAAATATATGTCACAAAGACAAGAATTATTTTAATGCTTTTTTTACAGTATATGTTGCAATAAAAGACACTAAAAGCATTGCAATAGAAGCACCGATAAATACGTAATTGTAATTGTTGTATAAGTTAATTATTTTGCCATTCACACTTGTTCCAATAGCTCCACCTACAAACATGTTGAATGAGGCAAGTGACATGGCTGTACCCCTAAGGTTTGGCATAGTTTCTTGTGATGTTGAAACCAAAGTTGATTGTAGAGAAACAAAGGCTAAACCAAATCCAAACAAAGCAATAACTATTAATGCAGTGTTTGATGTGGCTGATAACAGATACAAGGATAATGAACCAAGTAATCCTAAAACTAAAAGGAATTTATTTTGAAGTTTTGAACGAAGTTTTGGAGCAATTCTTCCACCAACAACTGTTGCAATTCCAAAGGAAGTTAAAACAATACCAACGATTAATATATTAAATCCTGTTTTAGATTGAATGAGTTTTCCAGTGTATGTGAAACTGCCAAACACGCTGAATCCTACAAGCATAATAGTTGATACAACAGCTACAAGCTTTCCATTTGAAAGAGCTTGTTTATATACACTAGTTATATTTAACTTATTAATTTTTCCTGGAAGTTTTGGTAGTTTCTTTAACATTATTATAGCTAGAATAAATTCACCTAGACCGTATATAAAGTAAACTGCTCTCCAAGAACCAAAGTAAGCTAAAACACCACCAATAAAAGTAGCAGAAGCACCTCCTAGGAACATCATCCCCATAACCTTACCTATTGATTTTTGTCTTTCTTGAGGTTCAAAAACTTCACCAACAAGTGCCATAGTTACTGGGAAAATACCTGCACCAAAGGCACCATTTACGGCTCTAAAGAATACTAGTGATGGTAAGTTAAAAGCAAAAGCTCCTAACATACTGAATATTGCAGTACCAAATGCAGCTATATTTATTATTTTCGTTTTTCCAAACCTATCTCCAAGTGGTCCAAATAGAATTGTAAATAGGCCAAAAGACAGCATATATGCAGTAACAGAGACTGCAGCTGTGGTTAATGTAAGGTTCAGGTCTTTTGCGATATTTATAATAAGTGGAGCAGCTGCATAGTTATCTCCATTTGCTAAAAAAGCCATAAGACCAAGAACCCCGATGATAGTTTGCTTATCTTTATTAGTCAAAGTAACACCTCCAATATATAAGAAATTAATTAAATAATAATATCATAATATTACGATATAACAATTTATTGATTTTGTCAATAGATAAAAATGTCAGCCATATTACTTATAACTTTTAAGTGATATGGCTGATTATTTTTTAATTAAAAATTGCATTAAAATACTATATATATGCTTATATAATTAATTTTATGAATATTTTGCAGAAACATTTTTTAAATTATTCATATTTCTGAATATTTTGATAAATATATAGACTTTGATGGTAAAAATTGATAATATATAATTATTAAATATTTAAAAAAGGGGGAGGAAGATGAAAAAAATTTTAGCTTTGACAATTGCTGTTGTTTTGACATTTGCTATGTTTACAGGATGTACAAGCAACACATCTACTTCAGGTAAAGACGGTAAGGTAATTAAGATAGGTATTTTTGAACCAGCATCAGGGCAGAATGCTGGTGGAGGAAAGCAGGAAGTTCTTGGTATGCGTTATGCTAACACAGTTACACCAACAGTAACTATAAATGGTGAAACCTATAAAATTGAACTAGTAGAAGTGGATAATCAGTCTGATACCAGCAAGGCAAAAACAGCTGCTCAAAAACTTGTTAGTGAGAATGTTTCAGTAGTACTTGGCTCTTACGGTTCAGGTGTTTCTATTGCAGCTGGCTCAATATTCAAGGATGCAAAGATTCCCGCAATAGGAGCTTCATGTACAAATCCTCAGGTAACATTAGGAAATGAATATTATTTCCGTGTTTGTTTCCTTGATCCTTTCCAGGGAACTGTTATGGCAAACTTCGCAAAGGAAAAGGGATGCAAGAAGGCAGCAGTTTTAACACAGGCAGGAGATGACTATTCTGCAGGTCTTGGCAACTACTTTGCTGAAGCTTTTGAAAAGGCTGGCGGAAAAGTTGTTAAGGCTGATTTCCAAGGTGGAGAAACTGACTTTTCAGCAATAGTTTCTAATTTCTTGAAGGAGAATGTAGATGTAATATTTGCTCCATCATCAATTGAAACTGCTCCCCTTATTATCAAACAGGCAAGAACAGCTGGAATAAAGTGCCCAATCATGGGTGGAGATACTTGGGAAAATGAAACTATAATAAAAAATTCTGGGGATGCAGCAAAGGATATTTACTTATCCACCTTCTTTGATGAAAATGATACTTCCAACGCAGCTGCAGCTAATTTCGTTAAAGGCTTTAAGGATTTCTTAAAGGCAGATCCAAAGAACCTAACAAATAATGGTGGAACTGAAGGTGTTGCAGCAGTTTCAGCCCTTGGCTATGATGCATATATGGTTGCTGTTGAAGCTATTAAAGCAGCTAACAGTGTTAAAGGCGAGGACATATGTAAGGCAATATCAAAAGTTAATTATAATGGGGTTACAGGAAACATAACATTCGATTCAAACGGAGATGCCAATAAGTCAATGGCATATATAAAGACAATAGAAAACGGTGCATTCAAGTTTTTAAGAACTCAATCAGTACAAAAGTAGAACGTTGAAGGTTATTAAAATATGCACGGTTGGTAATATATTTACCTACTGTGCTTATTATTTAAGATATAACAATTGAAGACTTTTACTTAGTGAAAGAATAATCCAATAAGAGACTTGCAGTTTTTGACATATAATCCAGGAGGGTCTGGCAAAAAGTTTCAGTAATTCTTTCACCTTTACTCAACTATATGGATGGAGGTTTTCTCTATGCAAAATTTATCTTATTATTTACAGCTTCTGCTGTCAGGGGTAACTGTTGGCAGTCTGTATGCCTTAATTGCAATAGGTTATACAATGGTTTACGGTATATTAAGACTGATAAACTTTGCCCATGGTGATATTTTCATGATGGCTGGCTTTTTTATGATTTATATTGTGTCTTCAGGAATACCAATGTATATTTCAATTCCATTAGTGTTGATTCTAACAGTAGTTTTAGGCGTTGTTATTGAACGTGTGGCATATAAACCATTAAGAAATGCTCCAAGAATGTCAATAATGATATCGGCAATAGGGGTTTCATATCTTTTACAGAATTTCGCAACATACTTTACAGGAGGATTGGCAAAGCCATATCCTACAATACCCTTCATATCTAATGGGATTACTGTTTTTGGGGTATCAACAAAGGTTATAACAATAATTACTCCTATTCTTACAATACTTTTGGTTATTGCCCTTGTAATTTTAATTAAACGTACAAAAATAGGTATGGGAATGCGTGCCGTGTCAAAGGATTTTGAAACCTCACAGCTTATGGGGATTAAAATTAACAGTGTTATTAGTATGACATTTATAATAGGTTCATTCCTTGCAGCTGTTGGCTCTATTCTTTATTTCTCATATTATGAGCAGGTAACTCCAACTATTGGGGCCATGCCTGGACTCAAGGCATTCGTTGCAGCCGTATTCGGAGGTATAGGTTCTATTCCAGGGGCTGTAATAGGTGCATATATAATTGGTGTCTGTGAAACTTTTATAAAATCAAATAGCGATTACTCAATATTCAGTAATGCTTTTACATTTGCATTATTAATAATAATATTAGTGCTTAAGCCAAACGGTTTGTTTGGAGAAAAATTATCGGAGAAGGTGTGAGATATGAAGAAAGGAACAAAATTAACAGCATCTTTAATTCTTACAGCAGTGCTTGTAGGTTTTTTACTCTATATTGATAATTCTTCGTTAAAGAGCTCCATGCTTTCAACGGTTCTTCAAAAGGGTGCCATATATGCACTAGTTGCTGTATCAATGAACCTGCTCAATGGTTTTACTGGATTATTTTCACTGGGACAGGCGGGCTTTATGCTTATAGGGGCATATACCTATGCAATATTAACTATTCCCGTAGCACAGCGTGCATCAGTGTATCAGTACTTTGGTGGGGGAATAGTACAGTTTACACTTCCAGTACCTGTTGCAATAATAATTGCAGGACTTATGGCGGGGTTGACAGCATTTTTAGTAGGGCTTCCTGTATTAAAGCTAAAAAGTGACTATCTTGCCATGCAACATTAGGTTTTGCGGAAATTATAAGGGCTATAATTCAGTGGAATAAAATAGGACCACTGACAAATGGGTCTAACCTCCTGCGTAATTTTTACACATATGATTCGATACTTTTTCCTTTCGGAGTTTCGGCATTATGTATTGCTATGATTATTCTTCTGATACGTTCAACCTATGGACGTGCCTTTAAGGCAATACGTGAGGATGAGGTTGCTGCAGAGGCTATGGGAATAAATCTGTTTAAACATAAAATGATGTCATTTATTATCAGCTCTTTCTTTGCAGGTATCAGTGGAGCACTTCTTGCAATGTTCCAAACTACTGTACAGGCAATGGCCTTTACTGCTGCAATGACATATGAAATACTCCTTATCGTTGTAATAGGAGGAATCGGATCTATTACAGGAAGTATTCTTGCAGCATTCCTATTTGTTGCCTGCAGTGAATGGTGGATGAGATTCCTTGATGAGCCTATGTATATTGGTGGATTTCAGGTCCCTTTCCTTCGAACAGGATTTAGAATGGTGGTTTTCTCCATAGTTATAATGGCAGTGGTACTTTTCTGGCGTAAGGGTATTATGGGAACAAAGGAATTCTCATGGGATGGGATTGCTAAATTCTTCAAAGATCCCTTTGGACTGATTTCCAGGCAAAAAGGAAAAGGGGAGGTGCAGAGGAATGCATGAGAATGTCAAAGGAGAAAGCATGCTTCGTTTAGAAAATGTTACTATGCAGTTTGGAGGAGTTGTTTCTGTAAATAATCTTTCAATGGAGGTCAATAAGGGTGAAATAGTATCACTTATAGGACCAAATGGAGCAGGAAAAACAACTGCCTTTAACGTAATCACAGGAGTATATGCACCAACTAATGGAGCAGTATACTTTAAAGGTGAAAAAATAATAGAAAACTATCCAAAGGGAAAAATGAGAAAATTATATGCCAGTGAAAATTATGGAAAATATAAAAATACCATTGAGAAGACACCAGATCAAATTACAAAACTAGGTGTTGCAAGAACCTTTCAGAATATTCGCCTTTTTAAGGAACTAAGTGTTTTTGAAAATGTTCTTATTGCAAAACATATGCGACAGAGGGCAAATCTTTTTTCGGCTACCTTTATGATAAATTATGCCGAAGAGAAGAAAAATAGAGAGGATTGTATGAGGCTTCTTGAAATTTTAGGACTTGCAGATCTTAAAGATGAAGTTGCAAGCTCATTGCCCTATGGAAAACAAAGAAGACTTGAAATTGCTAGGGCCCTTGCCACAAGTCCTGAGCTTCTTCTTTTAGATGAGCCGGCTGCGGGGATGAATCCTCAGGAAACGATGGAGCTTACTCAGTTTATCAGAAGAATAAAGGATGATTTTAAACTTACGGTATTTTTGATTGAACATCATATGAATCTTGTTATGGATATTTCTGACCGCATATATGTAATTGATTTTGGTAAGGAGATTGCAACAGGTATTCCAGCAGAAATTCAGAACAATCCCCGTGTAATAGAAGCATATCTGGGGGTGAGCGGAGATGAGTGATATTTTAAAAATTGAGAATCTTGTTGTTAACTATGGAGGGATTGAAGCTGTAAAAAATATCTCAATTCATGTTGAGGAGGGGAAAATTGTAACCTTAATAGGTGCAAATGGAGCAGGGAAAAGTACTACCCTTCGTACTGTTGCTGGAATTGTTAAGCCTAAACGGGCAAAAATAACCTTTCAGGGAAAGGATATAACAGGGAAACAGCCTGATTATATAGTTTCACAGGGCATTACACTGGTTCCTGAAGGACGACGTGTATTTCCAAATCTCACTGTCTTGGAAAATCTCAAAATCGGTGCATATCTCCGTAAGGACAACATTCAAAGAGACATTGACCATGTATATGAACTTTTTCCAAGGTTAAAGGAGCGTTCATGGCAGCTTGCAGGGACTTTGTCAGGAGGAGAGCAGCAGATGCTGGCAGTTGGAAGAGCATTGATGAGCCGCCCTAAGCTCATTATGATGGATGAGCCATCCCTTGGACTTGCACCAATTGTTGTACAGGGAATATTTGATATTATAAGGACTATTAATAAGGAAGGTATCACTGTTCTTCTGATTGAACAAAATGCCAATATGGCACTAAAGGCAGCTGACTGGGCATATGTCTTGGAAACAGGTACAATAACAAAGCAAGGAACGGGTCAGGACCTTCTGGCAGACGAAAGCATCAAAGAAGCTTACCTTGGTAAAACCAAATAGCAAATACACTGGCAGACACGAGAAAAAGACAAGATAAGGTGATTTTAAGGAAATAGCGGTAGGTAAGGTCGATTTGATATTATAGGTTTTAGTTATTTAATTTTAGTAGAATGAGTATAAGATAAATACAATTTATAAAGATAAAATATAACAATAATGGTCTGAAATGAATTGAGCAGTTCAGACCATTATTGTTATATTTGCAGATATGCTTTGTTGTGGTACTTTTGGGATAGGAGTCTGATTGATTAATTTAGCACTAGGTCGCAGAGACGGATTCGTCTTTAATGAGATACTCACCATAAGATAAACAGATTTATTTACAATCCTTTAAAATATTTTCTAGAACGCCAAGTTCTATCATTTTTAAATTTAAAATATATCTATTGTGGTTAAAAGTTTCCTCTAATGGTCTTTTAGCAGTTAGCCAACCTTTACCATCAGTTATCCATATAAATTCATGTCCGTCATGTTCTAACAAATCAAATAAGGTTTTGTATTCACCAGCTGTTGCTTTTAGTTTAGAACCACCACCACTATAGTAATTAGTTTCTATTAAAAATAGTTTGCTGCCTGTATTAATTGCAAAATCAAATCTTCTTTCTAATTTGTCCACAGTTACATTAAAGTTCCATTTTTCCTTTATTTTTGTCACAGTAGCTTGTTTTATATATTGATAATTGTTCTTAGAACAGATTCTTTGAATAAAGTGTTCGACGATATTTTCCATAGCAGTACCTGAACGGTTTTTTCTACCATTACTATCTAAGCCAACTTCTACACCAAATACATAGTCAACCAAACTTTTTATGTTTTTATCCATGAATATATTTATCAGTTGGGTATTTTCTATAAAAGTTATGATGTTTTCGATATCTTTGGAATCAAAATGTTTTTTATTGAAATCGAAAATTTTATAATCAAATTTATCGTTTTTATCTAAAGATAAAATTTTAAATTTGTTTTCTCTGCTAGCCAATAAATAAGGAAATGCTTTAATTACTTCAGGATGTTTGTTTAAAAGATATGTAAGCTCCTCTTTAATATTTTCTTTTCCAATTAAATAGTTTAAAATATTTAGTTCAATTTCTATATCTCTAATATTGTTTTTTACTTTTTTCCAATCAACGAAATAATCCCAGCTTTTAATGGAATCTTTTAGAGTATCAATTAAGAATGAAAATGTAGTTTCTGATTTATTGTAAACTAAAACTTTAGTGTTTTCCATAAAAATCCTCCTGAAGGTATTTAATACATAGTTATATATTCTACAAATAATATTTTTATCCTTTTAATATTTAAAATTTTATGTTTAATAATTCTAAGTTTGGATAAACTTTCAATAGTTTAAGAAGGGAGAGTATTTATGTTAGATAATTTCAAGCTAGAAACTACAACAATATGGAGTTTTAAGGACAGAGGTAATTATTATACACATAAAGGTGATTATCCTGGTAATTGGAGCCCATATGTACCTAGAAATATAATATTAAGATATTCAAAGGAGAATGACGTTGTTCTTGATCAGTTTGCAGGTAGTGGCACTACTTTAATAGAGTGTAGATTACTTAACAGAATAGGTGTCGGTTGTGATGTAAATGAAGTTGCACTTAAAATGGCATGGGAAAGAACAAAATGCATTCAATCAAAAAGTAAAACTATTTTATTGAAAAGGGATGCAAGAAATTTATATGATATAAAAGATAGCTCAATTGATTTAATTTGTACACATCCCCCATATAGTAATGCAATTAAATATAGTGAAGATATAGAAGAAGATATATCTTTGTTAGAGTATGACAAATTTTTAAATGAAATTGTAAAAGTAGCAAGTGAATGTTATAGGGTATTAAAAAAGGGAAAATATTGTGCTTTATTGATTGGAGATATAAGAAAAAACGGGTACATTAAACCTTTAGGTTATGAAACACTGAATAAATTTTTAAATCAAAGCTTTAAACTAAAGGAGATAATTATAAAAGAACAACATAATTGCAGAAAAACAGAATATTGGAAAGAAATTAGCATAAAAAATAATTTTTATCTTATTGCCCATGAGTATTTGTTTGTATTCCAAAAATAATGATTTTTATAGCATAATATTTGTGATAAAATTGAAGAAGTATATAAAAAACAAAGGATGTTAGCGTATGCAGTTTTATAAAGATGAAAATGTAGAATTGATATTAGGTAATTGCATTGAAAAATTAATGGATTTAAATGAAAAAAGTGTAGATATGATATTTGCAGATCCACCATATAGACTAAGCAATGATGGAATAACATGTAAATCAGGAAAATTTGCATGTGTAAATAAGGGCGAATGGGACCGTTCAGGCGGTTTTGAAAATGATTATAATTTTAATAGAAAATGGTTAGAGGCATGTGATAGGGTATTAAAAGATACTGGTTCTATATGGATATCGGGAACATATCATATTATTCACACGATTGCATTTGCATTGATGGAGCTAGGTTATCATATCATAAATGAAATAGTTTGGTTTAAGCCCAATGCAGCTCCCAATATGAGTCGCAGATGTTTTACTGCAAGCCATGAAGTTTTGATATGGGTAAAGAAATCAAAAAATGCAAGGCATAAGTTTAACTACGATTTTATTAAAGAATTTAATGGTGGGAAACAAATGAGAAGTGTTTGGGAAATACCAACTACTCCTAAAAGGGAAAAAACTTTTGGTGCACACCCAACACAAAAACCAAAGCAACTACTATTTAGATGTATAATGGCATCTACTGATGAAGGGGACATGATATTAGATCCATTTTGTGGTTCGGGAACTACTGGAGTTGTTGCAGTAGAAAATAAAAGAAACTTTATAGGAATAGATATTGAAGAAGTGTATTTGGAATTAACAAAAAAACGAATACAGCAGATACATTAGGAGGAATAGAATTGTTAGATTTAAAAGCGAAACCATTTTTAAAGTGGGCAGGAGGTAAAAGTCAGCTATTAGACCAATTCCAAAATTATTATCCACAAAAATTATTAAAAGGTAACGTAAAAAGATATATTGAACCTTTTTTAGGTGGGGGAGCAGTTTTTTTCTATTTGCAATCCCAATATAATTTCGAAGAAATAATTTTAAATGATATAAACGAAGAGCTTATATTAACATATTATGTTGTTCAAAATAATGTTAAAGAGCTAATTGAACAACTGGAAATATTAGAGAGCACATATTTAGAAGGGGATATGATAAAGAAAGAAGAAGTGTATTATGGGCAGAGGGAATTATTTAATTTGGAAAAGAAAACATTAAATTATAATGTATTTTCGAATGAGTGGATTGGTCATGCAGCAAAAATGATATTTTTAAATAAAACATGTTTCAACGGTTTATATAGACAAAATAAAAAAGGAGAGTATAATGTTCCATTTGGGAAAAGGAAAAAGGCAGCTATATGTGATAAGGATAATTTATTAGCAGTTAATTATGCTTTAAAAAAAGCAAAATTATTAATAGGGGATTTTGAAAATATAACTAATTATGTAGATGAGAATTCATTTTTATATATAGATCCTCCATATAGACCATTGAATGAAACGTCAAGTTTTACGGATTATTCAAAAATACCTTTTGATGATGAAAGTCAAAAGAGACTTGCAAATTGGGCAAGAATGGTAGTTGATAAAAAAGGTGCTTGTTTTATGCTGAGTAATTCCGATCCTAAAAATGTAGATCAAAATGATAATTTTTTCGAAGATATTTATAAAGGTTATAATATAGTGAGGGTAAAAGCAACAAGAAATATTAATAGTAAAGGGAGTGGAAGAGGAGAAATAAATGAGTTGCTTATATTTAATTATGACATCATTTGATCATTTCGCTTGATCATCACATGGGACATATCATCATATGGGACATATAAGTAGTGTTACAAACCAATGAATAAGTGATGAGGGACATATAAGTAGTGTTATAAACAAATAAATAACATCCCCATTCAAAGAAAGCTAAAATGATAAAATGGTAATTGGAGTTTTGATATTTAACTATAAAAAAATTAAGAACCATTAGAGAACATTTAATAGACTACATATGTGATGGAGGGAATGTTATGGAGAAGAAATATATATTTTTAAGTTCATTAGCAGTATGTGCATTGTTGTATTTTGTTGAACAGATAATGATGGTTGATTATTTAACAAAGACGTTAACTAAGGTTTTATTGTTTACATTAGTACCGATATTATATATTAAATTCATTAAAAAGAAATCATTAAGAGAAGCTTTAAATCTTAAAAAGATGGATATTAATAACTTTAAGTTAGGGTTATTGTTTGGAGTAGTTTCTTTTTTAATTGTTTTTGGAGCATTTTTGATTTTGAGAAATTACATAGATCTAAATAGTATAGCATCAGAACTTCAGAGTAAGTCAAAAATAACACCAGGAAACTTTATATTTGTTGGGCTGTATATAACCATTGGAAACTCATTTTTAGAAGAATTCTTTTTTAGAGGATATATATTTTTAAACCTATACGAGCAGGGATACAAGAAAACAGCATATGTATTTTCTGCAGTTTTATTTGGTTTATACCATATAGCTATATTTAAGACATGGTTTAATATTGAACTTATATTGTTAGCTTTATCAGGACTTATTGGAGTAGCAATTATTTTCAATTGGCTTAATACGAAATCAAATAACTTCATAAACTCATGGATAGTCCATATTTTAGCTGACTCGGCTATTATTTTGATAGGAATGAGAATGTTTAATTTAATATAAAAGGATGCAAAGTTAACAGTATTTGGACAATCAGAATTTTTGAAGTCCATTTGTAAATATCATAAATTTCCAAACAAAATGAATACAAATCCATATGGTGGGCAGAATTGTAAAAATGAAAGTGATAGTGATATAATGTTAGCTGTGTATTAAATTTTTTGTGTAAAAATAAGATAAAATTTACTATATTGGAGTGTTTTGCGTGATTAAACTCAATGATTTAGATATAAGAAGGGCTTCCGGAGAAGCTGCATACAGAAAGGGTTACAGCATATATAAAGAAGGTATGGTTAACATAATTGATATTGAATATGATGAAGAGGATAATATATTTTATGTTGGGGCAGAAGTTGAGTCTTCTTCTTTTTTTGATTCATATACTGTAGAACTTGTAATAAGCGAAAAAAAAGGTATTCTTGAACACAACTGTGAATGTCCAGCTTATTTCAGCGTTTCTTACTCTTATCCCATCTGTAAGCATATAGTAGCTGTCATTTTCAAATTTTTAGAGATATACAGAGACAGTGAAAATCAAAATTATTCCATGACAAAACAAAAAGGACTTGAAATTATAGAACAGATAAAAACAAGCTACATTGATGATAATTCTGTAAAGGAAGAAGTAAAATTAGAGTTTTATTTTGATTTTCAATTTGGTTATGAAAGAGTAGCAGCTCTTGAACTTAAAATAGGAACAAATAAAATGTACGTTGTTAAGAATATGAAATCATTTTTAAGTGATATTAATTTCAATAAATCAATTGAATTTGGTAAGGGTTTTACCTTTGATACTGACAAACATGTATTTAATGACAGTGATAAAAAGATTATAGGGGTACTATTGGAGATATATGAATCCGCCATGAGGATTGGGGATTTTAATTACAACATGAGTAAATTTTTTGATGGCAAGAAAATATACCTATCACAAAGACAGTTTAAAAGGGTTTTTGAGCTTATGGCAGGCAGACAGATAAGTAGTGTAAAAGTTGGAAATCAACAGGCAACAGATACTTACATTATCAATGATGATATACCCTTAAAATTTAATTTAAAAAGGAAAAAAGAGGAGATTTTATTAGAGCAGGAAGATAACATTCCTGTACCTCTTACAAAGAATGGGGATTACTTTTTCTTTGAAAATAAGATATACAAGCCATCTGATGAACAGATAAAACTTTATTTACCAATTTATAATGCCTTAGTAGAATCAAAGGAGAGGGCAATAACTTTTGATAAAAGTCTTATGAATCAGGTTGCATCCTATGTAATACCTAACCTTAAAAAGATTGGAAAGGCAGTTTCAATTGATAAAAAACTGGAGAAAAATTTTTATCAGCAACCCTTAAAGCTGAAATTTTATTTTGATAAGTATGATGAAGGTATGTCTTCAAAGGTAGAATTTATATATGGAGATATAAGTGTAAACCCATTTAAAGATTCTTCAAATGATGCATCAGGACGTATATTAGTAAGGGATGCTGAGGGTGAAATACAAGTAAATAGTATTTATAGGAGCTTTGGATTTGAAGTCTATGATGATAAATACATTTTAAAGGATACTGAAAAAATGATAAAGTTTTTATCAGAGGGAATGCCAAAGCTTCAGGAACTTGGAGAGGTTTATTATTCAGATGAGTTTAAAAATATAAAAATATATACAAAATCAAGTTTTAAATCAAGTGTCAGATTAAATGAAAATGATTTACTTGAGTTCAGCTTTAAAATAGAGGGTGTAGATAACAGAGAATTAAAGGATATATTTAAGGCTGTAAAGGAAAAAAGAAAATATTACAGATTGAAGGATGGAGGCTTTATTCAGCTTGATACTAAGGAATTAAATGATGTAGCAGACCTTATTAGCTATCTCGATATTAAAGATTCTGAACTTGAAAAGGATAAGGTTCTTCTTTCAAAATATAATGCAATGTACTTGGATCAAAGTATAGTTCAAAATGAAATGCTTTATGTTGAGAGGAATAAAAAATTTAAAGAACTGGTTAATACAGTAAAAGATATTAAAGATGCTGACTTTGAAGTTCCTAAGCACCTTGAGGGTATATTAAGAAGTTATCAGAAAACAGGTTTTAAATGGTTTAAGACCTTGTCAGCATGTGGATTTGGAGGAATATTGGCTGATGAAATGGGACTTGGAAAGACACTTCAGACAATAGCTTTTTTAGCGTCAGAGGTAGAAGAACAGGGAGAAAATAAAAAGCCAGCATTGATAGTTGCACCAACGTCCCTTGTTTATAACTGGAAAAACGAGGTGGAAAAATTTTCTCCTAACCTGAAGGCAGTTGTTATATCCGGAAATAAAAAAGAAAGGGAAAGTCTCTTAAAGGAAATAGAAGAAGCAGATATGGTAATTACATCCTACCCTTTAATAAGAAGGGATATAGATGAATATAAGGATATTGAATTCAGTTATTGCATATTGGATGAAGCTCAGCAGATAAAAAATCCAGCATCATTAAATGCCCAATCTGTAAAAGACATAAAGGCAAGGGGAAGATTTGCATTAACAGGAACTCCAATTGAAAATTCACTTACAGAGTTATGGTCAATATTTGACTTTATAATGCCAGGGTATTTAATGTCACATGGAAAATTTGTAAAGCAATATGAAACACCTATTGCAAAAAACAAAAGTAAAGAAGCATTGGAGGAGCTGAATAAACATATAAAACCCTTTATTTTAAGAAGATTCAAGAGGGAAGTTGTAAAGGAACTTCCTCCGAAAATTGAACATAAAATAGTTGTTGAAATGACAGAAGAACAGAAAAAACTTTATGCAGCATATTTAGCTTCAGCAAAGGAAGAAATTGATGAAGAAATAAAAAACAATGGATTTAATAAAAGTAAGATTAAAATATTATCACTTCTGACAAGATTAAGACAGATATGCTGTGATCCTTCAAGTTTTCTTGAAAACTATGAAGGTGAAAGTGGAAAAATGCTGGCACTAGATGAATTACTAGAGGAAAGCATAGAATCAGGACATAGAATATTGTTGTTTTCTCAATTTACATCTGTTCTTAAAAATATAGAAATCCGTTTTAAGAAAAATAAAATTTCATACATGTATCTTGATGGACAGACACCATCAGAAAAGAGAATAGAAATGGTAAACAGTTTTAATCAGGGAACTGGTAGTGTATTTTTAATATCCTTAAAGGCTGGAGGTACGGGCCTGAACCTGACAGGTGCAGATGTTGTAATACACTTTGATCCATGGTGGAACCCTGCAGCAGAACAGCAGGCAGTTGACAGAGCACATAGAATTGGACAAAGAAAAACAGTAGAAGTAATTAAACTTTTAGCCCAGGGTACAATAGAAGAAAAGATATTTGAACTTCAGGAGAAAAAGAAGGAAATAATTAAAAATGTACTGGATGAAGATAACAGCACAGATGTAATCTTATCAACGATGAGCCAGGAAGAATTAGAAGAGTTGTTTAAATAGAAAATGTCAGCCATATCACATACAATATTTTGTATATGATATGGCTGACTATTTATGAAAACAATCAGTCTAATAAGCTATAACCTTCTTTCTGCAGCAGGGCTTCATGTTCAATAAGACCATTTACAATAGTTTCAACATGCTCGGCAAAGTCCACTCCCAGTGCTTCTGCTGATGCTGTTAATTCTTCACGGTTTACAGCTTTAGCAAAAGCCTTATCCTTCATTTTTTTCTTAACTGATTTAGCATCTAAACCTTCGAGTTTGGTTGGACGCATTAAAGCAACAGCGATAATAAAGCTTGCCATTTCATCAACAGCATGTAGACACAGCTTTTCTTTTGTATCTCTAGGAAATTCAGAAGCTGAAGCATGGGATAAAATAGTTGTTATAAAAATTTCATCAAAACCTGCAGGTTTTAAGAGTTCTGGTGCATGATATGGATGTTCATCAGGGTATTTTTCAAAATCAATATCGTGAAGTAATCCTAATAATCCCCAATAATTCTCGTCTTCTCCAAACTTTTTAGCATAGGCTCTCATAGCAGCTTCAACAGCAAGGGAGTGTCTTAAGACACGGTCTGTTTTAACATGTTCCTTTAATAAAATAAGTGCTTCTTCACGTTTCATATGTACCCTCCTCATAAATATAAAAGCAAATATTTGAAATTGTGTTAAATATAATTATATCACATAATAACTGGCAGCAAAAACACACCGATAATATATATATTATAAGTTATATGAGTGCCAATTTAATGGAATATTTGTGCTTCTAAAATAGTAAAAATATATTATGTTAAAATTAACCATTTAAAAGGAGGGGGATTATGAAAAGATTTTTGTCAGTATTTTTGACATTTTTAGTGACTGCATTTATTGTCTGTATACCAGTAACTTCTAGTGCTGCAAAATCAAACCACAATTTTTTAGTAAAAAATATGGGAAAATACTCTAAAGACATAAAGGGAATAGCAAAATTCTTTAAAGATTATAAGAAGGAATTTAATGTTGAGGATGCGGAAAAAGAGCTTGTTTTTAAGAATAGTAAAAATGATAATCTAGGGTATACACATGTCAAACTTCAGCAAGTTGTTGATGGAATCCCAGTATATGGTAAAGAATATATTATACATTACAACAATAAAGACGAGGTTTATGCTGTAAATGGTAATTTTGACGTAAAGGCAAAACAGTTTAAGAGAAATAAGGAATTTATTAAGGAAAAAGATGCTGTGGCAATTGCTATTGCCCAAGTCAATTTTGATTCTGAAAGTTTAAATACAGATCTTAGTGACAATTTAGTTCCTAAATTATTTTTGTATGAATTAAATGAAGAATATATCCCTGTATATCTAATCAGAATTAACTTTTTAAGCCCTGTTCCTGGAGATTGGTTTATTTTTATTAATGCATTAAATGGTGAGGTAGTAGAGAAATATAATAAAATCAGGACAGTTTCTGTTACAGGAAGTGGAATAGGGGTTCTTGGAGACACAAAAACTTTAAATCTTGATAAAGTTACAGTTAAAATAAGGAATAAAACAGAAACACAATACCAAACGAATGATTTAACTAGAAGTGCGGTTATTACGACCTATACAGCAAATAATGCAACAAGGCTTCCAGGCTCAATTGTTTATTCATTATCTCAAATTATAAATGACCCAGCTGCAGTTGATGCACATTATTATGCAGGAGTCGTGTATGATTATTATAAAACTAAATTTGGAAGGAATGGAATAGATAACGGAAATATGACAATAAAATCAACTGTTCATTATTCAAGAAATTATGTTAATGCTTTCTGGAACGGAAGTCAAATGGTTTATGGTGATGGTGATGGAGTAAATTCACTTGCATTATCAGGTGGACTTGATATTATCGCACATGAAATGACACATGGTGTAGACGAATATGAAGCTGATCTTATATACAAAGATCAATCAGGAGCTTTAAATGAATCTTTCTCTGATTGTTTTGGAACATTTATAGAGTATTTCGCCCAAAAGAACAAATTTGATTGGGAAATGGGAGAGGATGTATGGACTCCTAAAATAGCCAATGATGCACTTAGAAGTCTTCAGGATCCAACAAAATATGGAGATCCTGCCCATATGAATGACTATAATTATACAACTTCAGATAATGGTGGTGTTCATACAAATTGTGGCATCCCAAATAAAGCCTGCTATTTAATTGCTACATCCAGTGGCATGACAATAGAAAAAACAGAACAAATCTATTATAGAGCCTTAGTAAATTATTTGACCCAATCCTCAGACTTTAAGGCAGCTAAAGAAGCATTAATACAATCAGCAGTAGACCTTTACGGAGTCAATAGTGTAGAGGCAAATGCAGTAAAAGCAGCATTCGAGGCTGTAGGAATTTATTAGGGACATATAATTAAAATTATAAAAATAAATAACATCTCATTTCATAGTAAACTTCAATTTAAAAGAAAATACTTGAAATGAGATGTTTTTTTAGGGACGGTCAACAATAGTTCATGAAATATTGGGGTAAGGTTTATTATTTTCCATGGAGCTGAAGATAAAGAACAGTTGAAGATAAGTAAAAAAACAGTAATGATATAACATATTTGTAATAATGATAAAATATTGACATATATTCCTATAAGCAGTAAATTGTTAATATATCAATTGTCTTTAAACATGTTAAAGACAATAAAAACTAAGTTAAGGGGGATATGTATGTTTTTATTTGAATCAATTCCTTGGTATTCTGTATTAATGTGGTTTGTAGTTTTAGGAGGGCTGATGCTTGTAAATGAAATGGCAAGAAGGAGTAAAGGGTTTTCGATTGCCATATTTTTAGTTCTTCCAATAATTCTTACCTTTACAGTTTGGAGGAAAACAGCAGGACCTGGCTCAAGTGTTGGAACATGGTTTCATTGGGCAAAGGTTTACTCAGCCCTTGCTGGATGTCTTGGATTTATGGCTATTCGTTATATTAAGAAATTAAGTACCAACAAGTTTATGTTGGCATTTCCAGCATTTATATTAGCACTTAATATTACTGAGGCTGTTATTCGCGATTTTCAATGTAGCAATTTAAATGGATTGGTTGATGGAGTTGTAATGGTTGGTGGACCATGGAATATTATGAATGGTATTGCAGGTATATTGAATATCATAACTATTTCAGGTTGGATGGGTATTTTTATAAGCAGAGATAAAAATAAAGATATGATTTGGCCTGATATGCTATGGTTCTGGATTATTGCTTATGATTTATGGAATTTTGCCTATGTTTACAATTGTGTTTCAGATCATGCATTCTATGCTGGTGCAGCACTATTAATTTCATGTACAATTTCTGCATTTTTTATAAAAAAAGGTGCTTGGCTTCAACATCGTGCACAAACTCTGGCTACTTGGATGATGTTTGTTATGTGTTTCCCATCATTTGTGGATACTTCAATGTTTGCTGTTAAATCATCACACAATGAAACAGCTTTATGGGTAGTTAGTACCCTTTCCTTAGCTTCAAACGTAGCAGTATTTATTTACCATTATTACAAGATATTTAAATATAGACGTAATCCATTTAAGACAGAAGTTCATAGTGACTTAAAGGCTTATAAGCATATCGTAGCTTCAAACAATGAGTTTAGCAACACGCTAAATGCATAACATAAGGGACATTTACTATTTGAGCAAATAAATAGTTTTTTATTTGGAGTTTTATGTTGTATATATACATTAAGTGTATGCATTTGTTAGCTTTAAAGTTGTTATATTTGCTAAAGATGATATAATTATAAAAAAGAAGTAAGGAGGGTTACAATGAGTGTACATATTGGAGCAAAGGAAGGACAGATTGCAGAAACAATTCTTCTACCAGGAGATCCTCTTAGAGCAAAATTTATAGCAGAGAATTTCTTAGAAGATGTAATTTGCTATAACGAAGTAAGAGGTATGTATGGATTTACTGGTACATATAAAGGAAAAAGAGTATCAGTTCAAGGTACAGGTATGGGAGTGCCATCGATATCAATATATGTTAATGAGTTAATAGAGAGCTATGGTGTTAAAAATTTAATACGTATTGGAACATGTGGAGCTATTCAGGAGGATATTAAGGTTAGAGATATAATATTCGCAATGAGTGCATCTACAAGTTCAAGTGTAAATAAACTGAGATTTAATGGAATGGATTATGCACCAACTGCCAGTTTTAAGCTCTTAAAGAAAGCATACGATATTGCACAGGAAAAGGGCTTAGATGTTAAGGTTGGAAATGTCTTAACTGAAGATACTTTCTATCATGATGATCCGAATTCATGGAAAATATGGTCAAAGTATGGAACACTGGCAATTGAAATGGAAACTACTGCACTTTATACTCTTGCTGCTAAGTATAAGGTTGATGCTTTAACAATTCTGACAGTTAGTGACCATATAATTACTGGAGAGTTAACAACAGCACAGGAAAGACAAAATACTTTCACAAATATGATTGAAATTGCATTAGGTTTAGCTTAAAAAATGAAGGGCTGTGGAATTAGCATTTTCTAGTTGCTGATGCCACAGTCTTTTTTTATAAATATTACTTTTAAACCACAAACTATTTTCATAATTATAGATAGATTTTTAAATTAATATTAACCCTGCTTCAGTGAATATCCAACAATTTCATCTTTATGGTATAATAATAATGATTTTATAAAAAAGGGTGATTATATGATAAAGCAAATTTCTCTTGTTATGAGATTTGTGGTTATTGGTCTTATATATTTTGTGCTTTTTAGGATAATAAGAATAATGTACATGGATTTAAAGGGAATAAAGGGAGGTAAGACCAGAAAGGAAAAGAGTCTGGAGTTAAATTATGCCCTTGAAGTTATAGATGCTCCAGAGAATATAAAAATTTCAAGGGGAAGTGTATACCCAATTCATCCAATAACCAATATAGGAAGAAATGAAGACAACCATGTGATTTTAGACGATCCATTCGTATCTGGACATCATGCCAGAATAGTTTTGGACAATGAGGAACTTATTATTCAGGACCTTAACAGTACAAACGGTACTCTTAGAAACGGCTTTAAGTTAAAGGAAGCTGAAGAAATATTTATTGGTGACATAATTGAGATAGGAAGAATAACTTTTAAAGTAATAGGTTAAGAGGGGATAATATGGGTAATACAGAAAAATCAGTCTTAAAGGGAATCTATGCAGTAATATTAATAATGTTTACAATTTTGTCTTTATCCATAAGTGGTTCTATAAAGCTTCTAGACTTTGGCCCAATATTATTTGGTTTATCTTCATGTATACTTATAGCTTATAGTAATTTTATAATTAAGCATTTTTTTCCTGAAGGAGATAAATATTTACTTATAATATCTGCCTTTCTTGCACAGTTTGGACTTGTAATGATTTATAGACTTGATACATCATTGGCAATAAAACAAATAACCTGGTTTACTATAGGAATTGCAGTATTTATTTTTCTGGTTGTGTTTTTACCGGATATTCAAAAGTTTCATAAATACTATAATTTTTACATAATAATTTCAATAATACTTTTAGCTTCAACGTTATTGATTGGATCAGAGATTAAGGGCTCAAAAAACTGGATAAGAATTGGAAGTTTTTCCATGCAGCCTTCAGAAATAGCAAAGCTTTTTTTAATATTTTATCTTGCTGGCTCCATTGAAAAAATCAAGGATTTAAAGGATGCATTTAAAGTAGCTTTGCCAGTTTTCATTGCTATAGGGTTTTTAGTTATTGAAAAGGATTTAGGTGGATGTTTAATATTCTTTGGAATTTTTATAACAATGCTTTATATAGGAACATCTGATATTAAGTATATATTACTTGGGATAACAAGCTTTGCAGGAGGCGGAGTTATAAGCTATTTTCTTTTTTCCCATGTCAGAAAAAGAATTTTCATTTGGCTTAATCCATGGAAATATAAATTTGATTGGGGGCATCAGATTTGTCAGTCCTTGTTTGCTATTGCTGAGGGAGGACTTTTTGGCACTGGCTTAGGACTTGGTCATCCTGAATTTATTCCAGAAGCCCACAACGATTTTATTTTTGCAGCAATATGTGAAGAATTTGGGCTCCTTGGTGCAATGGCTATAATACTACTTTATCTCATTCTGGTATATAGAGGCCTGAGAACAGCCATATATGCAAAGGATAACTACTCAAGATTAGTAGCAGTTGGTATTTCAAGTATGATAGCATTTCAGGTTTTTGTTATAATAGGGGGGGTAATTAAAATGATACCCCTCACAGGGATAACCTTGCCATTTGTAAGTTATGGTGGAAGTTCAATGCTACTTAATTTTGCTTCCCTTGGAGTTCTGCAAAAAATATCTGAGGAGGGGTATAGAGCAAATGGATGATAAAAATCTTGTTAGAAATATTAAAATCCTGGTTATTTTTTTCTCTCTATGTTTTTTTAGTATAATTGTTTATCTTACTTATTTTTACACAAATACAGCTAACAAAATTGTTGGAGATCCTTCAAACAGGAGATTAAGAATTGAGGAAGCTGAGATATTAAGAGGCTCTATTGTAGATAGAGATGGAGAAAAAATAGTATACAGCAAGAGAATCAGCCAAGAAAAACAAAAAAGGATATATAATAATCCATATGTTTTTGCGCACGTTACAGGTTATAACAGCTATGCCTTTGGAAAAACAGGTGTAGAAAAGGCATATAACAGCTTATTACAAGGAAAATCAGAGGGTTATAATATCTTAGGAACAATTTTCAAATCATTAAGGGAGACTTTACAAAAGGATGACAAAAGAGGAAACGATGTCTATTTAACAATAGATTCAAAGCTTCAAAAAGCAGCATATAATGCCTTTGGAAATAACAAGGGAGCTGCAGTAGCAATTGATCCTGAAACAGGAGAAATACTTGTAATGGTATCCAAACCATCCTTTAATCCTCAGTTTATTGGGGAGGATAACAGTGAAAAATTTCAAAAATATAATCAGGATACGGAGGATGTTCCATTACTAAATAGAGCTGTTCAAGGTTTTTATCCTCCAGGTTCAACCTTTAAGATAATTACAACAACAGCTGCTTTAGAAAACATACCTGATATCGAAGACAGAAAATTTAATTGTACTGGAAAATTAAAAATTGGAAATTATATCTTAACAGATCATAACAATTTGTCCCATGGCAGCATTGACATTAAAAGGGCATTTATGGTTTCTTGCAACTACACTTTTGGAACAATAGGAATGGAACTAGGTTCAACTAATCTGGTTAGAACAGCAGAGAACTTTATGTTCAATAAAAGCATCGAAACAAGGGATGAGTTTCCTGTTTTTAATGTTAAAACAGGAAAAATAAAAGTTGAGGATGAAAACAATAAATCCTTAATAGCTCAGGATGCAATTGGACAGCATGACGTAAGTACAAATCCAATTCATATGGCACTAGTTGCCTCTGCAATAGCCAACGATGGAAAAATTATGAAACCTTATATCGTTAAAAGGGTAAAGGATAGATATGGGGTAACTGTCTATGAAACAGAACCTTCAGTCCTGAAAAATGCCTTAGATGCCAGTGTGGCAGCAAAAATTCAAGAATACATGATATCTACTGTTGAGAAGGGTACAGGGAAAAAAGTTAAGCTTAAAGGCATAACGGTAGGTGGCAAAACAGGTTCAGCAGAAAATGCTGAAGGGAAGGAGCCACATTCTTGGTTTGTTTCATTTGCAAAATCAAATGAGAAAAAAATTGCAATTGCGGTGATTGTTGAAAATGGTGGTATAGGTGGAGGAAAAGCTGCTGATATAACCAGGCAGATATTAAGAGCTTATTTCCACAATACATCAAAATAATATTGCAACGCTTTGATAAAAATATAATAAAAAGAATAAGCCCAAAGTTGTTAATTCAATCTAGACACATGGGCTTGTTTCTTTTTATTGTTAATTCAAATTATTGTTATTTTTATATGAATTTCTGACAAACACTTGTTCGACAAAAAATGCTGGTATATACTATATATAAAGTTAACATAAAGGAGAATTATTATGACAGGCAAGACCCATTTTGGTATAGGGGTTATGGCTACTGTAATATTATCTGAGTATTTACCAGTAAAATTGTCATTACCAGTACTTGGGGTATGTGCTCTGGCCTCTATACTTCCAGATATAGATCATCCTAAAAGTATAATTAATAAATATATTCTTCCTGTTAAAAATAAACCAGTGAAGGTTACCATATATATAACACTTGGTGTTTTTATATTTTTAGTAAATTATTTTTATTTTAACCTTGCATATTTAAAGGCACTGGGAGTTTTTTTAGTTTTAATAGGTATTTCCTCCCATAGAAACGGAATAACCCACAGTCTTTCAGGTTTATTGAGCTTTCTAAGTATATTCGGATATGCAGCTGTAATATATAATTTTAAAGAGTGCGTAATACCCTTTGCCATAGGCTATGGATTACATTTATTTGCAGATATGTTTACATCAAGGGGCATTCCTCTATTTTATCCATTTAAAAAGAAAAAATATAAGATGCCATTGACATTCACAGTTGGTTCAGGTTGGGGAAACCTGATAGAAGGTCTTATTATGGCACTGGGACTAATATACCTGACTTTTAGACTTCCCATAATAATAACAGGGCTAAAATAGGTGATATAAATATCAAATGTAACTTGGAGGTTTAATATGTTTGATTTACAAGATGCATTAAAAAAGCTGCCGGATAATCCAGGTGTATATATTATGAAAGACTCAAAGGGAGAAATAATTTATATTGGTAAAGCAGTTTCTCTTAAAAATAGAGTGAGACAGTACTTTCAAAATTCTAAAAATCACTCCCCAAAGGTCAGAGCCATGGTAAGCCATATCTCTGAATTTGAATATATTATCACCGACAGTGAATTGGAGGCGCTGATTCTTGAATGTAATCTGATAAAAAAGAATAAGCCAAGATATAATATTCTTTTAAAGGACGATAAACATTATCCATATATTAAAGTGACAATAAATGAAGAATATCCAAGGGTTATGGTTACAAGAAAACATGTAAAAGACGGAGCTAAATATTTTGGTCCATATACTGACGTTTCAGCAGTAAGGGAAACAATAGGTATAATAAAAAAACTATTTAAAATAAGGGATTGTAAGAAAACAGTTGCCTATGGCAAAACAATAGATAGGCCATGTCTAAATTATCACATTAACAGATGTCTAGCACCATGTCAGGGTAATGTGGATAAAGAAGTTTACATGGAAATAATAAAGAATATTATGCTGTTTCTTTCAGGAAAACATGAGGAACTTGTAAGTGAGTTAAAAACCAGAATGATTAAGGCTTCAGAGAAACTTGACTTTGAAAGGGCGGCAGAGATTAGGGACGAAATACTATCAATAGAAAAAATATCAGAGAAACAAAAGATAATATCATCGGCCCTGGATGATGAAGATGTAATAGCATATATAAAGGGTGATGATGGTATCTGCATAGAAGTATTTTTCATAAGAGGAGGAAAACTTTTAGGAAGAGAGAATTTCTATTTTGATGTTGATGATGTGGAGGAAGAAATATTATCTCAATTTATTATGCAATTCTACTCAGATAGAGATTTTATACCAAGGGATATTATTCTTCAGGATGAAATATCAGAGATAAGTATAATTGAATCATATCTTTCAGACAAAAAAGGCAGCAAGGTACATATAAAGGTACCTAAACGCGGCGATAAGGCGAAATTGATAGAAATGGCAAAGAAGAACGCAGAGGCGGCACTAGAACAGATGAAATATAAATTTTTAAGGGAAAAGGAAATGACTGAGGATTCCATAAAGGAGCTCCAATTTATTTTAGGATTAGATGATTTACCCTTCAGAATTGAAGCATTTGATATATCAAATATTCAGGGAACAGATCCGGTTGGTTCTATGATTGTTTTTGAAAGTGGTAAACCTAAAAATAAAGATTATAGAAGGTTTAAAATAAAAACTGTTAAAGGACCAAATGATTATGCAAGTATGGAGGAAATCATATCAAGAAGATATAAAAGAGGAATCCAAGAGAGAAAAGAAATTGATGAAGGAATACTAGCAGAAGGAAAGTTTGCACAAATGCCAGATCTTATAATGATAGATGGTGGTGAGGGACAGGTTACAGCTGCAAAGAGAGTATTAAATGAACTAGGGCTGAATATACCTGTTTGTGGAATGGTTAAGGACGGTAAGCATAGAACCAGAGGACTTATTTACAATGGTGAAGAAATTTCAATGTATAAAGAATCCAATGCCTTTAAGCTTATTACTAGAATACAGGATGAAGTACACAGATTTGCAATAACTTATCATAGAAGCTTAAGGGATAAGGGAAGTGTAGCATCAGTATTAGATGAAATAAAGGGGATAGGAAAAACAAGAAGAATTGCACTTATGAAACATTTTGGCAGTATTGAAGAAATTAAAAAAGCAACAATTGATGACCTTAAAGCAGTTGATGGGATGAACGAGGCATCAGCAAAGGCAGTATACGAGTTTTTCAGGGATGAAAATAATTAAAAGCATTAAGTTTTAGAGGTGATGTTATGAAAAAAATGGTTGTTGATACACATACCCACACAATTGCAAGCGGGCATGCGTATAGTACATTGATAGAAAATTGTTTTGAAGCATCTGAAAAGGGAATAAAATTGATTGCAATGACAGATCATGGGCCAGCTATGCCAGGAGGACCTCATATTTTTCACTTTGGGAATCTTAAGGTTATACCAGATATAATACACGGAGTTGAAGTTTTAAAGGGAGCGGAAGTAAATATATTGGATTTCAATGGTAAAATAGACTTAAATGAAGGAAGACTAAGGAATTTGGATATAGTTGTGGCAAGTTTACATGATGTGTGTATAACTCCAGGCAGTAAAAAGGATAATACAAATGCTTTGATAGGGGCAATGAAAAATAAATATGTAGATATTATAGCCCATCCAGGAAATCCAGCCTTTGAAATTGATGTTAAGGAAGTTTTAAAGGCAGCAAAGGAATATAATGTTCTCATAGAAATTAACAACAGCTCCTTAGGTTTTTCAAGGCCAGGAAGTTTTGAAAACTGCACTAGAATAGCTGAAAAAGCTGCTGAATTAAATAATATGATTACTTTAGGAAGCGATGCTCATATTTGTTATCATGTAGGTGAATTTCAAAATGCTTTAAAAATGTTGGAATCTGTTGGCTTTAATGAAAATTACATAATAAACACAGATGAGAACAGATTAAAGGATTATTTAAAAAGCAAGGGGAAGCTTCAGGAAAGATAATTTAGTTTAACAGGGGAGTTTTTAGGGTAACAATTTTCTTGATTTATGCATTATTTATATATATACTGTAATTGTTTAAAGTGAAATCAAATAAAACGTATTAATTTGCTAGTAATCATAGGGAGATGAATATATGAATTTAGACAAAATAAAGCAAGAACTAGAGAGCATAGTTGGCAGTAATCTAATTAGATATGATGAACCTATGAAAAACCATACGTCATTCAAAGTGGGTGGACCTGCTGATATACTTGTTACTCCAGAAACAATATCTGAAATTTCTAATATTATCAGGCTGTGTAATATAAACAATACCCCTTACTTTATAATGGGAAATGGAAGTAATCTGATAGTTAAAGATGGTGGATACAGAGGAGTAATAATAAAGCTGACATCATTAAATGATATAACCATTGAAGGTAACAAATTAACTGCTAAAGCAGGGGCCTTCTTATCCAAGGCAGCCTTTGAAGCATATAGAAACTCCTTAAAAGGTATGGAGTTTGCCTCAGGTATACCAGGTACTGTTGGAGGGGCAGTTGCTATGAATGCAGGGGCATATGGTGGAGAGATAAAGGATATAATAGAATCTGCTACTGTCTTAGATAAGGGTGGAAACATAATCATATTGAGCAATGAACAGCTTAATTTAAGTTACAGACACAGTGTTATCCATGATAAAGATTATATTGTTGTTGAAGCAGTATTTAGATTGCAGGAGGGAAATCCTGAGGAAATAAAGTTATTAATGGATGATTTAAATGGCAGAAGGGTAGCAAAACAGCCACTGAATTACCCAAGTGCAGGTAGTACATTTAAAAGACCAACGGGATATTATGCAGGTAAGTTAATTGAAGATGCTGGATTAAAGGGTGCTTCCTATGGAGGTGCTATGGTTTCTGAAAAACATGCAGGTTTTATCATAAACTATGATAATGCTTCTGCTTCAGACATACTAAATTTAATAAAAAAGGTTCAATCTGTTGTAAAAGAAAAGTTTAACGTTGAGCTTGAACCTGAGGTTAAGATAATAGGTGTGGAGTAACCCACATCTATTTTTTTTGGAATATTTCTAATAAAAAATTAATATATTGAAAAGACAAAATAAAAAGAATGTTTGAAAAATTGAAACAAATTAAAAAGGAATTTGTTAATTTATGTAGAAATTAAATATTAATACGAATAGGGGGGATTTTAGTGAAAATAAGAGAGGCTATTAAAGGGCTGAATATGTATCAGGCAGGTAAACCTATTAGTGAAGTTAAAAGGGAACTAGGGCTAACTGATGTCATTAAATTAGCATCTAACGAAAATCCTTTAGGTTGTTCTGAAAAGGTTAAAAAAGTAATGATGGAGGCAGCAGAGGAAATAAACCTTTATCCTGATGCATCAAACTTTGAACTTAAAAGAGCATTGTCTGAACATCTAGGGGTAGACACAAAAAGGATTTTCTGCGGAACAGGTTCTGACCTTTTAATAAGGGTAATATGTAACTTGTTTTTAGATCCTGGAGATGAAATTATAATGGGAGGAGTTTCATTCCAGAGATATGAAGATAGTGCCCAGATTATGGGGGCAAAGACTGTTAAGATACCAATGAAAAATCACAGGCTTGATGTTGAGGCTATGGTTAATGCAATAAATGAAAAAACCAGAATCATCTGGTTCTGCACACCTAACAATCCAACAGGTGCAATGGTGACAAAATCAGAGCTTTTCAGTGTTTTAGATAGAATACCAGAGGACGTTATAATAGTTATGGATGAGGCCTATTATGAATATGTTACAGACGAAGAATATCCACAGACACTTCCATTAATTGATAAATATCCAAATATGATAATTCTAAGAACATTCTCAAAGGCTTATGGTCTGGCAGGTTTAAGGGTTGGTTATGGAATAGCCAATGAAGAAATCACAAAATACATTAATTCTATCTTAGGACCATTTGACACAAATCTTATAGCTCAAGCAGCAGCAATAACAGCATTAAAGGATAAGGACTTCTTAAAGAAAGCGGTTGAAACCAATACCACAGGCAGAGAGTATTTTTATAGAGAGTTTGACAGATTAGGATTAGAATACATAATAAGTCAGGCAAACTTTGTAATGGTGAATGTAGGAAGAGACGATAAAGATGTATTTAATAAACTCTTAAGAAAAGGTGTTATAGTAAGACCTGGACATTTATTTGGAATGAATAATTGGCTCAGGGTAAGCGTTGGGACAATGGATCAGAATGAAAGATTCATAAATGAACTTGAAAACCTGTTAAAGGAATAATAACAAAAGGTAGATGATAACCTCATCTACCTTTCATTTTTATAATTAAGCAGCCTTTAATTCTTCTTCTGTAATTGGAAGATCTTCCTTCTTAGTTACTAGTGAAACTAGTATAAATACAGCTACAGTTGGTACTAACCAAGCAAATCCTTTATCAGCAAGTGGTAAGAATGCCACTGTTGAATGAGCTAATGTGTCAAGTACTGCAACAAGTAGAGCTACAATTGTTGCTGCTGAGTAAACCTTAATGTTCTTAACAATTTTGCTTGCAAGTGTTAAGAATATAAGAGTTATTATTGGTGGGTAAAGTATTCCAAGGATTGGGCCAGCAAACTTGATGATTGATCCAACACCCATCTTTGCAAGGAATATACTTACTATTGTTATGATTATTGAATTAACCTTGTATGAAAGCTTACCATTAGTTGCTCTGTCAAAGAATTCTGCAGCTGTTGCTGTAAGACCTATAGATGTTGTCATACAAGCAAGTGCAACTGCACCTGAAAGGGCTGCACTACCAAAGTTTCCAGCAACACTTCTTGAAATTCTAGTAACAAGTTCAGTAAGTGCTAAACCATCAGGGAAAGCTTTAACAGTCTGTGCACCAAGGTACATTAATCCGCCGTAAACGAAAGCAAGTCCACCTACTGCGATTATACCTGATTTAATTGTAACCTTCATAATATCTTCTTTCTTAGTATAACCCTTAGCCATTGCTGAACTGATTATAATTGAAGCAAATATTACTGAACCAAGGGCATCCATTGTTTGATATCCCTGAAGTAATGATGTTGAGAATACATCTGCAGTAGTTGTAGGTTCAACTGGCGCTATCGGTGATATAATTCCCTTCACTATGATAAATGTTAAAAGTGCTAAAAGTGCAGGAGTTAAAAATTTACCGATAGTATCTATAATTGATGATGGCTTAATTACAAAAGCTAAGTTGATTAACATATATATAACTATTGGTATAAGTGAATCAACGTTTGGCATATATGGCTTAACGCTTAATTCAAATGTTGTAGCTGCTGTTCTTGGAATAGCTACAAGTGGTCCAAGTGTAATTATAAGTGCAGTAGTCATTATTAGTGCGAATTTCTTATTGATTTTTCCAGCCATAGCTTCAATTCCAGCAGAAAGCTTTGCTGATGCTATAATTCCTGAAAGTGGCAGACCAACACCAGTTATTAAAAATCCTATAATTGCTATTGACCAGTTAGTTCCAAACAGCTTACCAAGATATGGTGGAAATATTAAGTTACCAGCTCCAAAGAACATAGCAAACAGAGCGAAACCTATAACGATACAGTCTTTAAGATTCTTATTCATTTTGCATCCTCCTTTAACAATAATTTCAGTATTCTTACAAATTCAATACTGTGAAGTGATATAAAGATAATATCATGATAATTACAACTTTGCAATAGAAAATGTTGATATTAGTCGAAAATTATAGAAAATTAGGTATATATCTATTGCAGTATATTACACTATCGTAAAACACTATTCTTATTATGACAAATTTATTAAAAAATTATTAATGAAAATTTAGATTTTATATAATTAAGTTATATTATATCAAAAAAAGTTAGTAAATTGTATAATTCTAATTGAATATATTTTAACTGTTATTTATTTGCAGATAAGTAAAAATAGAGATACAAATGCATAAAGGTTTGTAGCATCTTTCAAAAAATTGTTTTTGGTTGAAGGAATTTAAGTAGTATGGTATATTTTAGGATAAAGTAAAAGTAATATGTAATTCAGAGGAGTAATAAATTATGAAATTATACGGAGACTTTCATACACATACTGTTTATAGCCATGGTAAAGGTACAATAGAAGAAAATGTAAAGGCAGCAATTAAAAAAGGTCTAAAAAAAATAGTAATATCTGATCATGGACCTGGGCACTTAACCTACGGAGTAAAGAGGGAAAATCTAAAGAAGATGAGAAAGGAAATAGATGATTTAAAAGTAAAATATCCTGAGATAGAAATACTCCTTGGAGTTGAAGGAAACCTGATAAGCTGTGAGGGTGATATTGATGTAGAAGCTGAGGATATGAAATTACTTGATATATTATTAGTTGGCTTTCACAACGGTGCAAAACCAAAGACTCTAAGGGATGGATATATGTTGTTTGTGAGAAACTATTTAGCTAAATGTTTTCCGTCACTTAGAAATAAATGCAGGGAAACAAATACTGAGGCAATGATAAAGGCTATTGAAAAGCACAACATTGATATAATAACCCACCCTGGTGCAAAGGTCTCTATTGATACCAAAAGACTTGCCAAGCTGCTGCAAAAAAGGGAACAGCCCTTGAAATTAACTCAAGCCATGGATATTTGACTGCTGAATATGTTAAAATAGCAATGGTAGAGGATGTTAATTTTGTGATAGATAGTGATGCCCACACACCGGATAGAGTTGGGGATTTTAAAGAAGGAATAAAAACTGCAGAAAAGGCAGGATTGCCTGTTGATAGAATAATAAATGCCATAAAAGAAGGGGGTAGAGGATAGTATGAAGTTCGTAATTGTCACAGGGTTGTCAGGGGCTGGTAAAACCCAGGCAATACGCTGTCTAGAAGACATAGGGTATTTTTGTATAGATAATTTACCTCCAGCATTAATACCAAAATTTGCAGAAGTGACTATGCAGACTGATGGTAAAATTCAGAAAATCGCATTAGTTGTAGATATAAGAGGAGGTAAATTTTTTAATGATTTGTTTAAAAGCTTAAAAATTTTAAGCGGCATGGGATACAGTTATGAGATTTTATTCCTTGATGCTTCAGATGATGTATTAGTTAAAAGGTATAAAGAATCAAGAAGAAATCATCCGCTTGCCAACAATGGAAGGATAATAAACGGGATTTTAGAAGAAAGAAAAAAATTATCGGAAGTCAAAGAAAAGGCTGATCACATAATAGATACCTCTAATCTTTCAACAAGACAGCTTAAGGCAGAAATTCAGCGAATTTATGCATCAGATGGAACAACAGACAATATAGTAATAACGGTTATGTCCTTTGGCTTTAAATATGGAATTCCTATTGATGCAGACCTTGTCTTTGATGTAAGGTTTCTGCCAAATCCATATTATGTAGAAGAACTGAAGAAACATTCAGGTAACGAGCAGCCTGTAAAGGAATATGTTTTAAAATGGCCTGAATCAAACGAATTTATAACTAGAATAAAGGATTTGATGGACTTTCTGATTCCCAACTATATTAAGGAAGGAAAATCTCAGTTAGTAATTGCAATAGGATGTACTGGAGGAAGACATAGATCTGTTGTCATGGCGAATTTAGTGTATGAACATTTAAAGGATAAAGGGCATACAGTAATAATTAGTCACAGAGATATTTCACAGGATGTTATAGGGGATGGTAAATGATGAATTTTCTTGATTGGTTTAAGCCAGGGATACGAATAAAACGCTGGCTTGTAATGGGTGCTTTGGGGCTTTCTGTTTTTGTTTTAGGAGTATCTAAACTTCTTTTTAGAGGACCTGTGTTTGGAGCATATACATTTATGCTGATTTATATGGTTTTTGTTGGAATTGCTCTGATGTATGGGTCATTAAAGCTTGGATTTCAGAGTATACTAACATTAGTATCTGGTACAAACAATACTTCCAGTACAAATAGACAAAGAATTGGGGACTTATTATATGAACAAAGGCTTTTAATAAGAGGTCCAAGGGTTGTGGTTATTGGTGGTGGAACAGGTCTTTCCACAATGCTGAGAGGTCTGAAGGAATACACATCAAATATTACAGCAATAGTTACAGTTGCTGATGATGGTGGTGGTTCTGGAAAGCTCAGGGAAACTTTAGGGATGTTGCCACCAGGAGATATAAGAAACTGCCTGGTTGCTTTAGCTCATACTGAACCAGTTATGGAGGAGCTGATGCAGTATAGATTTTCAGAAGGAAATTTAAAGGGACAGAGTTTTGGGAATCTGTTTATAGCCGCCATGTCTGGAATTTCTTCTAATTTTGAGGAAGCAATAAAAAAAATGAGTGAGGTACTTGCAGTAAAGGGTAAGGTTGTTCCAGTAACCTTAGAAGACGTTACTCTGTGTGCAGAGCTGGAGAATGGGAACATAATTAAGGGAGAATCCAATATACCTGTTATGAGTCTGGAAAATAAATCGAAAATTAAAAGGGTTTATTTAGAACCAGATAACGCAGCTCCAATTGAAGAAGCACTGTATGCAATAGATAATGCAGACTGTATTGTCATTGGCCCAGGAAGTCTTTATACAAGTATACTTCCTAATCTAGTTATAAAAGAAATAACAAACAGAATTAAGGAATCCTCTGCAATTAAAATATATATATCAAATATAATGACACAACCAGGAGAAACAGATGGTTTCAGATTATCTGATCATTTAAATGTAATAAAAAAACATTGTGGAGATACATTGGTGGACTTTATAATAGCTAATAATGGAGAGATACCTGAAAAATACTATGAGATATATAAAAATGATGGTCAGAATATGGTTGAAATTGATGAAGAAAATATTCCAAGGAATATAAAAATAATAACAGAGGATTTGATTCATATAAAAAATAATCTTTTACGCCACAATACGAAAAAATTATCAGTTACTATAATGACTTTAATTTTAAAATATTTTTATCCATATAATAGGAGAAAGATACTTGATTATTATTATTTATCTGAAAGAATAAAGGATAAAAAGCGGGAGGTGAAATAGTGTCATTTTCAGCTGTAGCTAAGAATGAAATATGTAGAATTACTGAAGAAAAGGAATGTTGCCAGTTAGCGGAAATCTCTGCAATAATGAGGATGAGTGGCACTATTCATTTAAACGGAAAGCAGGGAATCAGTTTTAGAATATCAACTGAAAATCCGGCAATTGCAAGAAGGGCATTTACTCTATTGAAGAATGTCTTTAACGTTCATACAGATATACTTGTGAAAAAAAATAACTCCCTTAAGAAAAACAATATATATATACTTGTTATAACAAGTGAAATGGGAGCGAAAAAAATATTGATTAAAGCAGGTATCTTAAAAGAATATCAAGACGGCAAGATTGGTTTTAATAACAAGATCCATAATGATTTAATTAAAAAAAATTGCTGCAAAAGGTCATACATCAGGGGAGCATTTTTAGGAGGAGGTTCCATAAGCAATCCTGAAAAAACATACCATATGGAATTTGTTACAAACACCATTGAACATGCAGAGGAACTGATGAAGCTTATAAATTCTTTTGGATTGAATTCAAAGGTAATTCAAAGAAAAAACAGCTATGTTGTTTATCTTAAGGAAGGGGAGCAAATAATTGACCTTTTAAATATCATAGGAGCACATTCAGCACTTTTGGATTTAGAGAACGTAAGAATATATAAGGAAGTAAGGAACAACGTAAACAGGTTAGTAAATTGTGAAACTGCCAATTTGAATAAAACAGTTGACGCAGCTGTAAGACAGATTGAATCAATTAAATTTATACAGCAAAAGGTGGGGCTAAGAAAGCTTCCTCCAAACCTACGGGAAATTGCTGAACTTAGGGTTAACTATGCAGATGTTTCACTTAAAGAACTTGGTGAAATGCTTAATCCTCCAATTGGTAAATCAGGTGTTAATCATAGATTGAGAAAGATTGAAAAAATTGCAGAAGAATTAAGGGATAGCGGGTATTAAAACAGCCCGCTTTTTTTGCTATAATAGGATATGTAATTAAGATATAAATAAATTTCATTATTCAGATATTTTATAGTGGGGAGTAAAGTGGATTGTATTATGTTATGTAACGATAAGGAGTTGAGAGGATGTCAAAGCATGAAGAAATAATAAAATATATTCAAACTCTAAAGGTTGGAAGTAAAATTTCTGTTAGATCCATTGCCAATGAATTGAAGGTAAGCGATGGTACTGCTTATAGAGCCATAAAGGATGCAGAAAATATAGGTTTGGTTAGTACAATCCCCAGGGTTGGAACAGTAAGGATTGAAAAGGTTGAAAAAAGAAACATAGAAAATCTGACATTTGCCGAGGTTGTAAACATAGTAGATGGTTCCATATTAGGAGGAAAGGACGGACTGCATAAAACATTAAATCAATTGATAATAGGTGCAATGACAATTGATGTAATGGATAAATATATAGCCCCAGGAAATCTTTTAATTGTTGGAAATAGAGAAGAAGTACAAAAACTTGCCCTTGAAAATGAATGTGCTGTTCTTATTACTGGCGGTTTCACCTGCAGCGATGAGATAAGGGCATTAGCAAATGAAAAAAGGCTACCTTTAATATCCTGTACTTATGATACATTTACAACGGCTACAATGATAAATAAAGCTATTTCTGAGAATTTAATTAAAAAAGATATAATACTTGTTGAAGATATAATGAAGGAAGAAACCTCATTTGTAAGGGTTAACAACAAGATATCGGAACTGAAGGACGTTATGAGAAAAACAAGACATGGTAAATTTCCTGTCCTTGATGATAATGATAAATTAGTTGGAATTATAACTTTAAAGGATATAACAGGAGATGTTTCAGAGGATTCCTTAGTTGGAAAATATATGACTAAGGATCCAATTGTTGTAACACCCAAGACATCAATTGCTTACGTAGCTCACATAATGGTATGGGAAGGAATTGAACTTATTCCTGTAGTTGACAATAAAAAATTGATTGGAGTTGTAAGCCGTCAGGATGTTATTAAAGCTCTTCAGTATGTAAGCAGGCAGCCACAGGTTGGTGAAACAATAGATGAGATGGTTTTAAAGAATTTCACATATTCAATTACTGAAAAAGGAGCGGTTTTTACTGGTAAGATATTAACAGAAATGCTTAATATAATTGGAACAGCCAGCTGGAATGCATTGACCTTAGTGATGTCAACGGTTGGTACCTTTGCTTTAAGACAAAAAAATCACTTAAACGTCGCAGTAGACTCATTTTCTGTTTTCTATACTAACCCTGCTCAGGTGGATGCAGATATTACAATAAATACTGAAATTATTCATATGGGAAGAAATTTTTCAAAGGTAGAAATAGAAATGATATCTAATGAAGATAAAGAACTTATTGGTAAAGCTATTTTAAGTGCGAAACTTTTAAGAAAGTAGGTGAAAAGTTGGCAGATTTTGTTCATCTTCATGTCCATACAGAATATAGTCTCCTTGATGGGTCAGGAAGAATAAAAAATCTTGTAAAAAGAGCAAAAGAACTTGGTATGGATGCTTTAGCAATAACTGACCATGGTGTAATGTTTGGTGTCATAGATTTTTATAAGGTATGTAAAGAAGAGGGGATAAAGCCAATAATCGGTTGTGAAGTATACGTTGCACCAAGAAGCCTTTATAAAAAAGAATCTGGTATAGATGGTGAAAATTATCATCTTGTTCTATTAGCCAAAAACAACGAAGGCTATAAAAAACTCATGAAAATAGTTTCAAAGGCCTTTGTGGATGGTTTTTATTATAAACCAAGGGTGGATGATGAACTTTTAAAGGAAAATGCAGGTGATTTAATTGCTTTAAGTGCTTGTCTTGGAGGTGAAATTCAAAGTTTACTTTTAAATGGCAGTTATGAAAAAGCAAAGGAAAAAGCAATAAAATACCGTGATATATTTGGAGATGAAAATTTTTATCTTGAGCTTCAAGACCATGGAATGGAGGAGCAGAGAAGGGTAAATAAGGAACTTTTGAAATTATCGGAGGAAACAGGTATACCCCTTGTTGCTACAAATGATGTTCACTATGTAAAACAAGAGGATGCTAATGCCCATGAGATATTACTTTGCATTCAGACTGGAAAAACAGTGGATGATGCTGAAAGAATGAAGTTTCCTGGGGATGAATTTTATTTAAAATCTCCTGAAGAAATGAAGGATTTATTTAAGTTTTCACCAACTGCAATTGAGAATACTGTTAAAATTGCAGAACAATGTAATGTAGATTTTGAATTTAACGTTACAAAACTTCCAAAGTTTGAAACTCCTGAGGGCATGACTTCAAAGGAATACTTAAGAAAGCTATGCTTTGAAGGGCTCTATAAAAAATACGGTACACCAAGCCAAAAAGCAATAGATAGATTAAACTATGAACTTTCTGTTATAGAAAAAATGGGATATGTTGATTATTTTCTCATTGTATGGGATTTTATAAGATATGCCAATGAAAATGGCATCATTACAGGTCCAGGAAGAGGGTCAGGGGCAGGTTCTATCGTTGCTTACACACTAAATATAACAAAACTAGATCCATTGAAATATAGTCTATTATTTGAGCGTTTCTTAAATCCTGAAAGAGTTTCTATGCCTGATATAGATTCTGACTTTTGTTATGAAAGAAGACAGGAAGTAATCGATTATGTTGTATCTAAGTATGGAAAGGATAGAGTTGCACAAATTGTAACCTTTGGAACGATGGCGGCAAGGGCGGTAATAAGAGATGTTGGTAGAGCCCTTAATTATCCTTATGCTGAGGTTGATGTTATTGCAAAGATGATTCCAATGGAACTTAATATGACTATAAGCAAAGCCATTGAGATGAATCCAGAGCTGAAAAGAGAATATGAAGAAAATGAGAGGGTTAAATACTTAATAGATATTTCAAAATCCCTTGAAGGTCTTCCAAGACATTCCTCTACCCATGCAGCTGGTGTAGTTATATCATCAGCACCAATAACAGAGTATGTGCCGGTATCTAAAAACGAAGAAACAATAGTTACACAGTTTCCAATGGGAACCCTGGAGGAACTTGGACTTTTAAAAATGGACTTTTTGGGTCTTAGAACACTTACTGTGCTTAGAGATGCAGTTGATTTGATAAATAAGAACAGAGGGATTAAACTAGATTTAGATAATATAGATTATGATGACAAAAGGGTTTATGAAATGATAAGCCAGGGACATACAGAAGGTGTTTTTCAAATTGAATCAACTGGGATGACGAACTTTATGAAGGAGTTAAAACCTTCTGATTTAGAAGATATTATAGCAGGGATATCCTTGTATAGACCAGGTCCAATGGATCAGATTCCTACCTATATAAAGAATAAGAACAATCCAGAAAATATTGAATATCTAGATGAAAAACTAAAGCCAATACTTGATGTAACCTATGGAGTTATGGTCTATCAGGAACAAGTAATGGAGATAGTAAGAAATATAGCAGGTTACTCACTTGGAAGATCTGACCTTGTAAGAAGGGCTATGTCCAAGAAAAAACATTCAGTAATGGAGCAGGAGAGAAAGAATTTTATTTATGGATTAGAGGATGAAAATGGTAATGTAATTGTTCCGGGAGCTGTAAGAAATGGTGTAAGTGCTGAGGTTGCCAATAAACTCTTTGACTTAATGATGGATTTTGCAAGTTATGCCTTTAATAAATCCCATGCAGCAGCTTATGCAGTTGTCGCATACCAAACGGCATATTTAAAAAAGCACTATCCTGTTGAGTATATGGCAGCACTTTTAACTAGCGTAATGGGAAGTAACGATAAAGTAGCTTTTTATATTCATGCCTGCAGAAAAATGGGAATAGAAGTATTGCCACCAGACATAAATGAAAGTTATGTAAATTTCTCTGTTATAGATAATAAAATAAGATTTGGTTTAGCTGCTATTAAAAATGTTGGAAAGGCTGCAATACTTTCTATAATAAAGGAAAGGGAAAATAAAGGTTCATTTACTGGTTTTACTGATTTTTGTGAAAGAGTGAATTTGTCAGAGGTTAATAAAAGGGCTGTTGAAAGTATGATAAAATCAGGAGCCTTCGATTCCCTCGGCTTTAAAAGGTCACAGCTTATGGCAGTTTATGATAAGATAATGGATTCGGTTTCTAACAATAGAAAGAAAAATATTGATGGCCAATTATCATTATTTGGTATTGAAACAGCACCAATAATACAAAAAGATGACTTTCCGGATATAAAGGAATTTGACAAAAAATATCTGTTAGCTATGGAAAAAGAAATGTTAGGGCTTTATATAAGTGGACATCCTCTTGACGAATATGAGGATGAGATAGAAGCACTAACTAATTATAAAATTTCTGAAATAGTTAATATTGAACATGATGAAGGAGCTGGAGTTGAATATAAGGTTGAAGATGGTCAAAAAGTTATTATTGGTGGAATAATTTCAGGTATAAATATAAAATCCACAAGGAAAAACGAAATAATGTCCTTTGTAAACCTGGAGGATATGTATGGAAATATTGAGCTTTTACTTTTTCCAAAGGTTCATGATAGGTTTAAAGGCTTCGTAGTAGAAGATAATATTATTTTAGTAAAAGGAAGAATAAGTATAAGGGAAGAAGAACAGCCAAAGGTAATTGTTGAAGAAATAGAACCTTTAAGAAAAAGAACTAAGGACGGGAAGATAAACGAAGTTAAGGTCAAAAAACTATTTATAAGGATTTTAGATGAAAAAGCGCAGATGCAGGAAGAAATTAAAACGATATTAAAAAATCATAGCGGCAGCTGCCCTGTTTATCTATTTATGGCTAAGTCCAACAAAAAACTGCTGGCTTCAAGGGATTTGTGGGTTAATATTTCTGAAGAATTAATAACAGAATTAAGTAACAAGATAGGTATTGAAAATGTGAAGATAGGGTAATCCTGTCTTCACATTAATTATATACTTTAAACACTCTTATTTTTATGATAAAATTAGTAATTAAAATATAAATTTTAGTTAAAATTGTCCTTTTGTGTTGATTTTTATTCTGAAATTTCATAAAATTATTTCTAGAATATACAAGGAGGCCTGCACTAAATGTGGACTGTTATACATGTTGCTCAAAACTCTGAAGAAAAAGACAAAATATATAATGCATTAACTGAGCAGGGACTATTAGTAAAGGTGAGACAAATAGGAAAAGGGAAAAATGGTCAGGGGATTTTTGAAATTTTGGTTCCACAATCAGAAGTTGATGATGCTTGTATAATATTAACTTCAATTACATACTAATAATTACATAAAAAATAAAGATTATAGGGTTCTTTAGTTTAAAGGTGGGACAAATAAAGTCCCTATGGACAAGGAGGGTGTAATCATGAGGACAATTGGTGTTTTAACAAGTGGTGGAGATGCTCCAGGAATGAACGCAGCAATCAGAGCAGTTGTGAGAATGGGAATTCACAAGGGACTTAGGGTTATGGGAATACAGAGAGGGTATAACGGTCTTATAAATGGAGAGATATACGATATGAACAGAGCCACTGTATCGGATATCATTCAAAGAGGAGGAACTATACTTAAAACTGCAAGAAGTGAAGAGTTTAGAACAGAAGAAGGTAGAAAAAAAGCTTACAATGTATTGAAGGTTTTTGGAATTGAGGGTTTAGTTGTTATAGGTGGGGATGGCTCATTTACTGGTGCACAAAAACTTTCTCAGGAATTTGGGTTAAAGACAATAGGAATCCCAGGAACAATAGACAACGATTTAGCTTATACAGATTATACAATTGGATTTGACACTGCACAGAATACAGTTTTAGATGCAATCAATAAACTTAGGGATACTTCAACATCACATGAAAGGGTAAGCATTGTTGAAGTTATGGGAAGAAGATGTGGTGATATAGCTTTATATACAGGTCTTGCAGGAGGATCTGAAAGTATAATAATCCCTGAGGAGGATTATAATTTTGATGAATTGTGCAAGACTATAATAGAAGGTAAAGTCAGAGGAAAGCTTCACAACTTAATTCTTCTTGCTGAAGGCGTTGGTGGAGCAGAGGAGATGGCAAAGAAAATTCAGGATGTAACAGGAATAGACACAAGGGCAACAGTCCTTGGACATATCCAAAGAGGAGGAAGTCCAAGTGCATTTGACAGGGTATTAGCTTCAAGACTGGGAGCAAGGGCAGTTGAGCTTCTATGTGAAGGTAAAAGCCAAAGAGTTGTGGGAATAAAAGATAATAAAATTGTTGATATCGATATCAATGAAGCTTTGGCTATGAAGAGAGAGTCAAATAGAGAACTTTATGAGCTGGCAAAAATATTATCATATTAATGAGGTGGAATTATGAGAAAGACAAAGATAGTTTGTACTATAGGTCCAACAAGTCAAAATGAAGAAGTGTTAAAAAAACTAATAGAAAATGGATTAAATGCAGCAAGACTTAATTTTTCCCATGGAACTCATGAAGAACATGGGGAGAGAATCAAGGTTATAAAGAAGTTAAGAGAAGAAATGCAAAAACCAATTGCAATTGTTCTTGATACAAAGGGGCCAGAAATAAGAACAGGAAATTTTAAAGAGGGTAAGGTTGAACTTGTAGAGGGACAACAGTTTATCATTACAACAAGACAAGTAGATGGGGATAACACAATATGTTCAGTGTCATATGACAAGCTTCATGAAGATGTTGTTCCAGGGGATACAATTCTAATAGATGATGGATTAATTGGGCTTAAAGTTGAAAAGATTGAAGGACAGGATATCTACTGTAGAGTTCAAAATGGAGGACCTGTAAGCAATCATAAGGGTGTAAATGTTCCAAACGTTAAAATTAATCTTCCAGCTCTGACAGAAAAGGATATAGCAGATATTAAATTTGGTATTGAGCAGGGAATAGATATTATTGCAGCATCATTTGTAAGAAAGGCAAGTGACGTTATTGCAATAAGAAAAGTTCTTGAAAAAAATGGTGGAGATGGAATACAGATAGTTTCTAAAATAGAGAATCAAGAGGGTGTTGATAATCTGGATGAAATAATCAAGCATTCTGATGGTATAATGGTTGCCAGAGGTGATCTTGGAGTTGAAATTCCAACTGAAGTGGTACCATTAGTTCAGAAAAAGATAATTGAAAAATGTAATAAAGCTGGAAAACCAGTAATAACAGCTACTCAAATGCTTGATTCAATGATGAGAAATCCAAGACCTACAAGAGCAGAGGCAAGCGATGTTGCAAATGCTATTTTCGATGGAACAGACGCCATAATGCTAAGCGGCGAAACTGCAAATGGTAAATATCCAGTTGAGGCAGTTGCAACAATGGCTAGGATAGCTGAAAAAGCTGAAACTGCACTTAATTATGAGTCAATACTTGCTAAAAGAAAAAGGCACCACGTTCCTAATGTTCCAGATGCAATAAGCCTTGCTGCAGTTACAACGGCTATGGAACTCAATGTTTCAGCTATAATAACAGCAACTCAATCTGGATATTCAGCAAAGAAAATTTCTAAATATAGACCACAGGCACCTATAATAGCAGTAACACCATCAGAAAAAACTGCTAGAAAACTTTCGATAGTCTGGGGAGTTTACCCAATTATAGCAGAAAGAATGGTTTCAGCTGATGAGGTTATGGAAAAGTCAGTTAACGTTGCCCTTGAAAAGGGTTATGTGAATAAGGGAGAGCTAGTTGTAATCGCTGCTGGTGTTCCAGTTGGTTTTACTGGAACAACTAATCTTATGAAGGTTCATATAGTTGGAGATGTTCTTGTAAAGGGAAAAGGAATGGGCTTATCTACTTATGGTAATGCCTGTGTAATAAAGGATGCTTCAAAACTTGAAAAGGATATGAACGAAGGAGATATTCTTGTTATTAAAAATATAGAAAAAGAACATATGCATATTGTATTAGACAGAGCTAGTGGTGTAATTACTGAAGAGGGTGGATTAGCATCTCATATTGCTGTTGAATGTATGAGTATGGGTATACCTGTAATTGTTGGAGCAGAAGGAGCTACAAGCATAATAAGAACAGGAACATTAATAACAATGGATACCAACAATGGCATGGTATATAGCGGAAAGGCAAATGTTTAATTTCTTATAATTAAGGAAGTCATATCGGCTTCCTTTTTATTATTTAAAGCATTTTTAACTAAAGTTTGTTATAATAATGCTTATAAAGGAGATGATACTTTGTACAGTTATAAATTTAGTTTCAGAGTTAGATATGAAGAAACGGACAGAATGGGTATTGTTTATCATTCCAATTATATTATATGGTTTGATATTGGTAGGACTGAATTTCTGAGAAGTCTAGGTTTTACTTACAGACAGTTGGAGGAGGAGGGAATTTGGCTTCCAATATTAGAAGTGGGGTGCAAATATAAAAGTCCGGCAAAATATGATGATGAAATAACCGTTGAAACATATATTATGGAACTCTCAAGGGTAAAAATAAAATTTGGATATAGGGTTTTCAGATTTGACGAACTTCTGGTAGAGGGATATACTGTAAATGGTTTTACAACTGATAAATTAAAGCCAATAAGTCTAAACAAAATAAAACCAGAAGTGTATAATATTCTTAAACAATGTACTTTATAAAGTACAACAGGGGGGATGTATATGTTAGCAAAGGGGTTTAGAGATCCAGGAAGTGGTCTTAGTCATTTAATTGGAGCTGTTGTATCTGTTATTGCACTTGTAGTAATGCTCTTTACAGCTATTGAAAGAAGAGATGTTTGGGAAATAGTTTCATTTTCTATTTTTGGGGCTAGCTTAATTATGTTATACACTGCAAGTTCAGTGTATCATATAGTTAATGCTCCTGACGAGGTGATAAAGGTTTTGCGTAAGCTTGACCACAGCATGATCTATGTGCTTATAGCTGGTACATACACGCCGATATGCCTTATACTTTTAAGGGGTAAAATTGGTTATATAATGTTATCTGTTATATGGTTTTTAGCTATTACAGGAATAGTATGCAAAATGTTTTTTATGAATATTCCAAGATGGATATATACCACCATATATATAATAATGGGCTGGTTAGTTGTTATAGCCATAGTTCCCTTGATAAAGGCTTCATCACTTACAGCAGTATTATGGCTTGTTGTAGGTGGGGTATTTTATACTACCGGTGGAATTATATACATTCTGAAAAAGCCTAATTTTATTCCAAAATGGTTTGGATTTCACGAAATATTTCATATATTTATAATGTTAGGAAGTATATGCCATTTTATTTTCATATATAAGTTCTGCTAAAATTTGATTACGGGGGAATAAAGATGATATTAAGAAGACTTGGAAAAACAAATTTAATGGTTTCTGCTGTAGGCTTTGGAGGTATTCCAATACAGAAAATATCAAAAGAAGAGGCTATAAAGGTAATAAATTTTGCTGAAGAAATGGGTATAAATTTTATTGATACTGCAAGGGGTTACACAGTAAGTGAAGAATATATTGGTGAGGCATTAAAAGGAAAAAGGGATAAATGGATAATTGCAACAAAATCTATGGCAAGATCAAAGGAAGCAATGGAAAAGGATATAGAAATAAGTCTTAATAATCTTCAAACGGATTATATAGATTTATATCAGATACATAATGTCAAAGAGATGGAAACATATAAACAAGTTATTGCTGAAGATGGTGCACTAGAAGCATTATTAAAGGCTAAAAAGGAAGGTAAGATTGGTCATATTGGTATAACAGCACATTCACTGGATACTTTGAAAGTTGCAATAGAAAGCGAGTTTTTTGAAACGATTATGTACCCATACAATATAATAGAAAATCAGGCGGAAGAACTTTTTCAATTGGCTGCTAGTAAAGATATTGGTGTTATTGCCATGAAACCTATGGCAGGTGGAGCTTTAACAGATGGTTCTTTAGCAATGAGATATATACTTCAAAACAAAAATGTGTCGGTGATAATTCCAGGCATGGCAAATTTTGATGAGGTAAAAGAAAATGCTGAAGCAGTAATGGGGGAAGAATCACTTACAGAAGAAGAGAAACAATTGTGTAGAAAAATAGCTGAGGAAATGGGGCAGACCTTCTGTAGAAGATGTGGATATTGTGCTCCATGCCCACAGGGATTGGATATTGGATTTAATTTCTTACTAAAAGCTTATTACGATAATTATGATTTAAAGGAATGGGCAATAGAAAGATATAATGGAATGAAAGCCTTTGCTGGAGATTGCAGAGAATGTGGAATATGTGAAAAAAGATGTCCATATAATCTGCCTATCAGAAAAATGCTTAAGGAAGTTAAAAAGACTTTTGGAAAATAGTGAATAAAGTTTAAAAGTAAAGTAAATACTCATAGTATCTATGGCCGTTAAGAAGTTACGGCAACTGTTTCTACACCTGCACACCAAATGGTGTGCTTTTTTTATTCTAAATGTATAAACTCAAAAAAATAGCACATATTAACTATGAAACCAATATTAATTTATTATCTTTGAGGAGGTTTAAATTATGAGAAGACTAGACGGCTTAGACTGGACTGCTATTACTCTAACTATAATAGGAGCTCTAAACTGGGGACTTATCGGTTTATTCAATTTCAATCTGGTTGATACATTATTTGGGGTAGGAAGTTGGCTAAGCAGAATCATATACACCTTGGTAGGAATTAGCGGACTATATCTTATCTACACTGCAAGCAAAATGTCAGACAGGGACAGAGTACGTGAATAATCAGCAATAAAAAGTGATATGGATTCCATATCACTTTTTAGTTGTTAAATTTACCACCCAAAGCTCTAAAATCATCCCAAAATCCTGGATATGATTTTGAAACGCAGCTGCTGTCTTTTATGATAACTGGATTTAAACATCTTATGGATGAAACCGCCAGTGCCATTGCAATTCTATGGTCCTTCCAACTATCAACTTCACCACCATTTAAGAATTCTTTACCCTTGATGATAAGCCCATCCTCCAGTTCTGTTATCTCTGCACCTAGCTTGTTAAGTTCTGTAGAAATTGCCTTTAACCTGTCAGATTCTTTAATACGCACCCTTGCTGCATTAATAATCCTTGTGGTTCCTTGGCTTAAAGAGGCTAATGTCGCAAGTATTGGCACTAAATCAGGACATTGTGAAACATCAATAATGGTGCCCTTGGTTTTTGATTTTTTTGCTATTATACCTGTTTCACTTATTTCTACATTTCCACCCATGTTTTTTATGATGTCCAATATAACTTTATCTCCCTGCAAAGAAGAAACATTTATATCTGTGCACGTGATCTTATTTCCAAGCAGACCTGCAACAAGCCAAAAGGAAGCCTGTGAAAAATCCCCCTCAACTTTGTAAGTTTGAGGAATGTATTTTTGGTTTCCTTCAATAAAAAATTCTCGATAATCGTTATTTTGAATTTTAATCCCAAAACTATTCAAAACATCAATGGTTAAATCAACATACCCCTTTGATTCTAAATCAGTTGAAATGATAATTTTTGAATCTTCCTTTAAAAGCGGCAGTGCAAACATCAGTCCAGAAATAAATTGAGAGCTGACATCGCCCCTTAAACTGAATGTATCTCCTTTAAGTTTTCCACATATCCTTAAAGGAAGGTTACCTTTTAAATTTTTGTATGGTATATTCTGCTTATCAAATATCTTATAATATTCATCTAAAGGTCTTTCAATCAATTTTCCCTTTCCTGTGAATGTAATCTCTTTGCCTAGTATACAGGCAATTGGAATAAGAAACCTGAGTGTAGAGCCAGATTCACGGCAATCGATAGTTGTGCTTAAAGCTCTTAAAGGAGTTTTCCCCTCAATAATTAAACTATATCTATCTCTGTCTTCCTTAAATTTTTCATATTTAATTCCAAAGGATGACATTCCTTCAAGTGTTGCTGATATATCCTCAGAGAAAATTATATTTTCAATATGGCTTTTACCATTACTTAATCCTGCACAGATAATAGCTCTATGAGTTATACTTTTTGATGGCGGGATACTAATATGTCCTTCTAATTCTGATGGAACAATTTTAATATTATTCACTATTAAACCCCCTTCATAAGCGATATGAGAGCCATGCATATCTCTTTTTTAAAAGTTATAAGAGATATGGCTGCAAGCGTTTAGAAAATAAGCTCACCAGGTTTATATCCTACAGGTAATTCTTCTTCACTTAAAAATTTGAAATTTTCATCACGAAGTATTGGTAAAAACACATCATATGGAATTCTTGAAAACTCACATGTATAATTACTGGAGCCAAACCATTTGCCTTCTTTGCTGCCTAAATTCAAACCTCTGGCAAATTTTGTATAGTTAGAACAGTCATGGACTGCTAAATCCCAGTTCTCATCATCAGCTATCTGCATAAACTTTAAAGTCAGTTCCCTGCTCCAAACTGGAGATATATAGCCACATCGGGAAATATACATATTTTCACCATAATAATTATATATATTATTCTCATTTAAATGTAATTCAGCACAGTTTATAAAATCAAGCTTTGTGTCTAATATAGTTTGTTTTTTATTAAAAAACCCTTCAAAAAACTCAGGCGTCATTGGTGTTTCTATTCCTACACTTTTAATATATTTTTTTGCTATTCTAATATTTTCAATAACTTTGTCTGAACAATCAGAAGCACCTAAATTAAAACGTATTTCATCAAGACCAGCTTCACCTAGTGCCATTAACGTCTCTTCAGTAGCTAGAGTACCATTGGTGTATAAATGCTGATGAATCCCTGCATCACTGAATTTTTTTATAACAGAATAGTATTTTTCAATCTCCATAAATGGCTCTAAATAAACATAGGCAATACCAGTAGGTTTCTTTTGAATTGATAAAAGTAAGTCAATATCTTTTTCGTAAAATTTTGTACCCCCAATTTCCCATAAGCCTTCTCCAACTGGAGGCATGTCTTCAAACTGTCCATAGTTATAACAAAACTTACATTTTAAATTACATTTATTTGTTTTTCTTATTGCACCTAAACCAGTTCCAGACAAGCAGGAACGACATCCTTTAGAAAACTTATTTTCATTTCCAACAAAATAAGTTCTATTATCAAGAGTTTTTAAATTTTTAATTTCTGACTTTAACTTATCATGTCTATAATCTACAGCTGCCTCGATTTGTGCAAAGGTAGCGTAAATGATTTCCTGTTGTTTTGTCATAATTTCTTCATCTTCAGGTAGCATTGAAAAAAATTCAAACCACATAAGTGCATCTTTCTTTGAGATTTTCACAATTTATCCTCCCTCTGACAATAAATATAAGATTAATTTTCATTCGATTTCTCATTATAGCATATAACTATAATTCTGGTAAGAGAGTAGAGGATTATTTGTAGCTAGGACATTGGACTGCTATTTTACTGTAAAAGACTTAGAAAAATATTATTTATTCTTTAACCCAATATTTGCTTCCATCATTTGTCCTGTCAATGAATCCATACTCAACTAGTGCTCTTCTGATTGTAACATAATCAACATAAATTCTTTTTAATATCCTGTTTATTTCCTTTTCAGAATAAGTCTTTCCTTTAGTGAAGTTTTTACAAATTTCATTTAATATAATTATCTTCTTCTTTTCTTTTGCAGGATAAGCCTTTAAAGCACCATTTTCCTCCATATAAGTCTTAATTGTCTCAGTCTTCTCCTTATCAGTAATGTTATATCTATCGTCTATAGATTTTGCGGTTATATGAAAATCAGAAATTTCTTCCTTATCCAATTTTGTAATCTTCCTATTTGTTGAATCAGTAAGCAACTTCATTATTGTCAGGAACAATTTGGCTTGTTTTTCCTTTTCTCTTAACTTATAACGGTGATTTCTTATGGTTGATTGTGCAACACCAAGTTTTAATGCTATTTCTTTGTCTGAAAATCCTTTAAACATCAGGGTTATAATTTCTCTTTGTACATCTGAAATCCCAGTGAAGGTAGAATTAAGACCTAATAAATATTCAAGCATATTTCCATGATTTTTTTCTATATGCAGCTCTGCAGCTCTCTTTGCATCATACAATTTTGAATCTATATCAAAAATTCGTCCTTTTTCAAAATGTTCTCCACAAACTATGCATATGTATTCTTTCTCCGATTCAACATAACCCTTCTCAATTTCCTCTATGGCAGTGTTCCAAAATAATTCGTTATTATTTGATTCCATAAGGCCAACTCCTCTCAATAAATAATCTTAAGTATATTTTACAAACAATTTTATAAATTGTCTATATATACATAGATTATATATTTAAATGTTTATAGAATTGTATGTAAAAGAAAAAGGTTAATCTAGTATAAGTAACATGGCTGCCTGCTATATTGTGAGTTATTTGATAAATTGATAGGCTTTTTTATTTTTCATATATTTCTATAGGCAAGTCATATGGATCTTTAAAAAATGTAAATTTTTTAACATGGGACATATAAGTGTTGTTCAAAATCAATGAATAACATCTCCTTTCAAAGGAAATACTAACTTTAAAATAAACTTCGAAGGGAGATGTTTTTATGCCAAGAATCGCAAGGCAGAAAAAAGAAGACGCCATTTTTCACGTAATGGCAAGGAGTATAAGCGAAGTTGATTTGTTTAAGGATAATGAGGATAAGCTTAATTATTTAGCTTTGGTCAAAAAATATCAAAAAACCTATGAATTCAGAGTATATGGCTACTGCCTTATGGATAACCATCTACATCTGATAATAGATGCAAATGGAGCAGATATTTCAAGAATAATGCATAGCATAAATTTCTCCTATGCACAATATTTCAATCATAGACATAAAAGACATGGACATCTTTTTCAAGACAGATTTAAAAGCAAAATGGTAAAGAGTGAAATATATCTCTATGCCTTATCAGCATATGTTCACAACAACCCTTGTGATATAAAGGGTTATGAAAAATGCCCGGAGAAATATGAATTCTCAAGCCTTTCAATATATCTAGGCTTAAGACATGACCCCTATGAACTTGTTGATGATGGCTTTATAATGGGGATGTTCAGCAAAAATTCTAAAAGAGCTAGAGAAAGCTATATGAAATTAGTATATAAATGTTCTGATAAA
>NZ_AZQP01000016.1 GCF_000601455.1 Fervidicella metallireducens AeB | reverse complement strand
TTTTTAAATGATTAATGCTGCTGATATAGCAAAGGTAAAGCAAAGTATATTATACTCTTATCCCTCTGTTAAATATTTTAATGAATTTTTTAATATGAGATCCCTGCTACTAAACAGCCTGGATGAAAAAGGAATTGAAAACATTTTAAGTAACGAAAAAAGCGGGGTTCAATCTGAATTAAATAAGGTTATAAAAAACCTTATGGGTGATAGAGAAGTAATAGATGGTTTAAAAGAGGAACATAAAGTTCTGCCAGATTTTGCACAGGAAATTGTCTCAAACATAAAGGTTGAAGAAGTTTTAGAATGTATATACGCTTCATTCCCATTATCAGGACTATTTGATATTGTTCAAAAGGGTTATAGAAGCTGCTGTATTGAAACAGTATCAGTTACTGTTTCTCCTGATTCCCGTTTTCAATTTAAAAATGATTTATTAACCTACGGTAAAGAAAAATATTCTATAGCCTTTAAGGGCAAAGATTTTTGGATAGCCTTTTCCTTGGTTCCTTCTGATGAAGGTAGAAAGGGTACCAGTAAATTCGTGGTTATATATGTAGATAATAATTCTTACATTGTGGATGATGTGGATAAATATATAGACGCATCCTTATTTAAAAAGAATACTTCTGTTTAAACAAATAAACCAAGCCTTAGGACTTGGTTTATTTGTTAGTATATAAAGATGTTTCTAATCTGGAGCTGGAAAAGGGACTTGAACCCTCGACCTACGCATTACGAGTGCGTCGCTCTGCCAACTGAGCTATTCCAGCTTAAATCATAATTGAATAGTTTTATCTAATTCCATATTATCACGCTTTCATTTTATGTCAATATTGTATTTTTATGTATTTTATATGATGTTTCTGATTATTATGCTATAATGTTTTATTATTAACATAGTTTTGGGGGATATTCGATGGAAAATAAGATTAATTTTGAATTATACTCCTTTTACAATCTTGCTAGATACTTATTTTTGAAGCTAGAATACACACATAACTTAGACATTGAGGAACACGGATTAACTCTTCCCCAGTTAAGGGTTTTATGGATTTTAAAGTGTTTTCCTGGTATATCTCAGGAAAACATCTCAAAAATAGGCTGTTGGTCACCACCTACAGTATCAAGTATTATAAAACTATTAATGCAAAAAGGTTATATATATAATGAAGAAACAATTAACAAAAAAACTTATAATTTAAAACTTACCACCCTTGGAGAAAATAAACTTTCAGATGTAAAGATAACTAGAACTTCTTCAGCAGCAATTTTGAAGTTATTAAACCAAATTTCATATGATGACATAAATTTACTGGTTAAAACCTTAAAGAAGCTTATTATTTCAGGAGAAAACAATTATGTTCCTGAATATATTGATAAACTCAATCAGTATGAGCTAAAATTTGATTTTAATGAGTTTAATTTTAGTGACTCTAACTACATTAAAACTCTCACTACGGTATATAATCTTTTAAGAATTTTCGTGCTTACTGTTGAACGCAAACACTCTAATATGCTTGCAAATGTTGGACTTACTTATCCTCAGCTTAGAGCACTTAATATAATAAAGGCATTCCCTGGAATAAATTCAGCAGAGCTTAGCACTTTAGGATTTTGGTCCCGTTCAACTGCCAATCTTATTGTTAATAATTTACATAAAAAAGGTTTTCTATTAAAAGAGAGGGGAAATATAAAAAATTCAATAAATTTATTTGTTACCAGCACTGGGGAATCTATACTAAGTTACGATATTAAAAATAATCTTCGAAACATCGATATGCTAAATACACTAAAAGCAAATACCTATGAAAATTTAGTTTATATTAATTCTATCCTTTATAAAATGAATTTATTAGTAGGAAATGACATTATTGATATCTTTATTAACAAAACCTACGAAAGTATAAATAATAACCCATGATTATACATGGGTTATTATTTATATTCTATCTATTAATTTTAACAGTCCAAAAATTATTGCCTGTGGTGAAGGAGGGCATCCAGGAATAACTAAATCAACTGGGACTATATCCTTCAAGCTTTTAAAGTTTCCATACCCATCTTTAAATACTCCTCCATCATAAGCACAACTACCAAGGGCAATTACAATTCTTGGCTGAGGCATAGCATAATACGTTTTTATTAATGCTTCTTTCATGTTTATAGTTACTGGACCTGTAATAACTAATCCATCTGCATGTCTTGGAGATGCAGCAAAATTAATTCCGTACCTTGATAAGGAATAATATGTGTTTGTTGTTGCTGACAATTCTAACATACAGGCATTACATGAACCAGTGTCAACGGATCTTAAAATCAAAGATCTATTGAATCTCTTAAAGATTTTATTTTTAAGCTCCTCTCCTGCCGTTTCAATTTCGCTAAGTTTATAATCGTTATTCATTTTTATTGCTCCTGCCTCGCAGCTATTTAAACATTCCCTGCAATATATACATTTTTTATTGGCAATTTCTATTTTTTCATGGAAAGTTATAGCCCCTACAAGGCATTGCTTTAAACAATTTTTGCAACCAATACACTTATTCATGTCAACTGTAACTTTCCCATATGAATATCCATTTTCGTAAAAAGGATCTTTTATCGTTTCATTTCCATTTTTTATCCTGTCTATTAAAAATTTCATATTAATCCCTACCTATCATTTTCAGAATATGACATGTTAAAACTCTTGTTGCAAAGTGGAAAATCCGGCACAATTTCTCCTAAAACAGCATAGGTCAGCCCATTCCAATTGGTAAATGAAGGAGTTTTAAAATACACCCTGTCCATCTTGTTGTTTTCACCCGTCCTGGCAAAAACAATTAATTCTCCTTTCACCGTTTCAACAACTGCAAAGCCTTCTTTACCTGACTCAATATCTATCCATTGTTTTTTCTTTTCTACATCTCCCTTTATTAAAGTCAGGGATGTTTTTATATATTTGAAAGCATCCCTTATTTCTGCAATTTTGACATTATATCTTTCAAAAACTCCGCCAATTTCTTCAAAGTTTATAGATTTTTTTAATTGTCTGTATACTTCATAAGGAAAACTTTTTCTAACATCGTACTGTATCCCGCTTGCCCTTGCAACTACACCTGTCATGTTAAGCTCTTTAGCTATTGCTTTTTCAACTATACCAGTATGCTCAACCCTATCTAAAAAGGAAACTGTATTCAATGTCATTTCAACAATTTCATTAAACCTTTTTTCTACTATATCTATTGTTTTAACTACATCTTCCCTTTGAATTTCAGTAAAATCAATATTACTTCCATATGGAATTATAGCATTCCTTAAAAATCTGCTTCCTGTTATTCTCTCACAAAGCTGATGTATTAACTCTGACATATAACCAAATTTTTTAGCGGGATAACTAAACCCAACGTCTACACAAATTCCTGCTATGTCATCAAGGAAATTATATATCCTTTCAAGTTCTAAAAGAATAACCCTCAGTGCCATAATACTCTCACAAACTTTGAAATCACTTATCTTTTCAATAAGCTGTGCAAAAGCTTCGCCATAAGCTGCAGAGGATTCCCCTGCCACCCTTTCAAATATTAAATTTAATTTATTTAAATCTACGTTTTCGCAAATTTTTTCTATACCTCTATGCTTATACATTAGTCTTATTTCTAAATTTTCTATTAACTCCCCTATAACACTGAATCTGAAATGTCCTGGCTCAATTATTCCTGCATGAACTGGGCCTACTGGTATCTGAAAACCGCCATCTGTAATAACTTCTTTAAACTTGTATTCTTCAGTCTCACATAAGTCCTTAACTCTCTGTCCATATAAAAAATCCTTTCTGAGTGGATGTATACCATTTTCCCATATTTCGTGCTTAACTATATTTCTTTTATCTTCTCCATCAGCTATTTCAAGACCAAACAAATCACTTATTTCTCTTTCAAACAAATTGCTTTGATTAGCAATTCCCTGTAATGATACTATCTCATTTTCAGTTTTATATCTTAAAATTATAAGGTACCCATTTTTTCTATCCGTTAAAATAACATTTATTATAAAATCTTTGTCCTGGAGACAAAACTGACCTGAAAAATATAATTTATATTTTTTAAACATTGTCTCAAGTATTTTTTTTACATCATCCTTGTCAATGTCAACATACAGTTCATTTTTATTTTTTATTTCTATTTTTATAGGGAAACCAAGTTTTTCAATATCCTTTTTTAAATCTTCTATTTTCATTTTTTCACTTCCTTAAATACCTATTATTAAAACTGCCTTGCTAAGTATTGGGTAAAGGATGTTATTAAATGTTAATGTTACAAATACAACATAAATTAAAGAAATGATTACTGGTACAATATTTTCACTATCCTTATCAAATCTTTTATATTCCTCTTCATCTCCCTTAACAAAAATCATTCTTATAAACACATTTAATAAAGCTGCAAATGCTATTAAAATACATAAAGCATACAAGGTTACTGCAAAGTAATATCCCTTATTTATTCCTTCCATTAAAATATTAAATTCACTAAAGAAAGAGCCAAATGGAGGTGCTCCAGTTACAATCAGCATCCCCAATATTAGAAACACACCATTCATTGGCATAGTTTTAATCAGTTTATGAATTTTATCAATTCGCTTAGTTCTATAAACCGACACTAGATTACCAGCCACCAAGAACAGTAAGGTTTTTCCAAAGGAATGTATTATTGAGTGAAGCAATCCACCAAAAATTCCAAGATGACCTCCAAAACCAATTCCTAGTGATATTATCCCCATGTTTTCAATAGAAGAAAAAGCAAGAAGTCTTTTGTAGTTAGTTTGTTTCAGCATAGTAAATGCAGAAACCAGTAAAGATATCATTGCAAAAATAATAAATAAATATTTAACATTCTCTATTCCTGAAACCATTTTTATAATTATATAAAATCTGACAATAACATATAGAGCAATGTTTAAAAGTATTCCAGATACCATGGCACTAACTGGTGATGGGGCTTCGCTATGGCCATCTGAAAACCATGCATGCATAGGAACAAAACCAGCCTTTGTTCCAATTCCTATAAATATTAGCGTAAATGCAATTTTTGCCATATCAATATTTATTGGTTTATATGAATTCAATAAATTTGTCCAATTTAATGATAGAACAGTTGTTTCTTGTCCTGCTGAATACAGCATAAGTATTATACCTATGAACCCAATTCCTATACCGATTGAACATAGGATTACATATTTCCATGCAGCCTCTAAAGATAATTTGTTTTTTTCAAGACCAATAAGAAATGTTGTGGCAATGGTTGTCCCCTCTAATCCTATCCACATACCCATAATGTTATTACTTATACATATTATTAATAAAGATATTACAAAGGCGTTAAATAAAGTAAAAAACACCCTGGCTCTTCTTTCTGATATAATTTCATCCCTTAATTCATTCAATACATATCTATATGAATATATAGCTGTTATGAATGTAACTCCCGAACCGACGAACATCTGTATTATGCTTAATGAATCTATATATATTGAATTATTCATGTAAGAAAGAAAACCTATGGAATTTATACGGAACATTAAATATATAACTACTGCAACATTTATTACTGAGGAAATAATATTTATTATTGCAGTTTTCTTAATATCTTTTGTAAAAATAGAAAAAATCATTGTTGTTATTAAAAGCGAAAACATCAGGATAAATTCCATCATATCACCTGCTATTCTTTTATATTTGAAAGATAATCAGTATTAACTGTGTCAAAGGCCTTATTGATATAGAAAACCATAACTCCCATTATTACTGAAAGCATTAACACTTCTAAAATAATAAGTATTTCAATAATCAATGTCATTTTAATCATTGATATTTCAAATAACACTAGCCCGTTTTCCATAACCAAAAATCCAATCATCTGGCTTATTGCTTTTTTTCTTCCTATAAGTATAATTCCTCCAAGAACCATTAAAACGAATCCTGCTTTTACAAAGTCATTGTTAAAATTATCGAGAAATACATAGGTAGTAGCAATTGAAAGAGCTGTTAAAATACTTGACCAATATCCATCTATTATAAGTTTCATTTCTCTATTTATCTTTAATTCCCTGACAGATTTGCTTGCTACAATAGGAATTATAAGGGTTTTTACCAAAAGAGTTAATGCACCAATTATATAATAATGTACCTCCCCTGTTTTAAATCCTAATGTAAAACATACAAGAGAAATTGCTAAAGATTGGACTGAAAATCCCCTGATTAATAAGTTTACCCTTCTTAAACTGGACATTATTATTGCAGATATTAAAATTACTGCTGACAATATTTCAAGCATAAACTCACCACCTAACTGAAGTACATCATTGATATTGCTGCAATAGCAAAGGAGAACGAAGCTGCAATAAGTTCTGGAACCCTGAATAATCTAAACTTTGCAATGGAAATCTCTACTATAGCAATTATAAGCAAAAATACAAGCATCTTTATTAAATATAAAATAACTGCCTTTATTAATGCTGCTGCTGACAAACTTACTGCCATTCCAAAGGGTAAAAATATGTTAATAAATATTGTTAGAAAAATAGCCAATTTTATTGCTGATGCAAGTTCTATATAAGCTAAGTCTCTTCCCGAAATATCAAGAATCATTGCTTCATGAACCATTGTAAGTTCTAAATGAGTTTCAGGATTATCAACTGGCATTCTGGCATTCTCTGCAATCAACCATATTAGAAAAGCTATAGCTGCAACTATATGAGCTGATGATATATCAGTTCTAACAGCATTTAATTTTGCAATCTTATATATATTAAAGCTCTTTGTTTCAAAATATACAAAAGCAAGAATTAAAAAAACAACTGGCTCTGCAAACATATATATAAACATTTCCCTGCTACTTCCCATTCCACCAAAGGTGCATGCACAATCAAGACCTATTAAGGTATTGAAGAATTTGATTATGGATAGTATAAAGATTAATATAAACATATTTCCAATTAATTCATTTCCTGCTGTAAAGAAAACAGGAGTTAAAAAGGCTGAAAGGATAGCTGCTGAAAGGATTATTATTGGTCCAACTGTTGTAATGAATGAACTGCTTTTTGATATAACCCTTTCTTTGGATAAAAGCTTTTTAATGTCAAAGTATGGTTGAAGCACAGGTGCACCTTCATATCCTCTTAATATTGCCTTTATTCTTTTAAGTATTCCTGAAAATAAAGGTGCTGCAATTATTAATATCATGCTTTGAATAATATTTATAATCATTCACTCACCCCCTAAACAAGCTTTAGAACAAGTATTACTGATATAATCAGTGTAATAAATATATAAGATATATATATCTGTATTTTTCCGTAATGTATTTTAACAATCCTGCCCGAAATAAATGTAATAAAATCAACCACAGGATTATATAATTGTCTTTCTATGACATCATGAACTCTTTGCTTAAGTGTAATTGTATCTTTAATAATTACTTCTTTTTTATATCCACCAACAAATCCAAAATATCTTGCTGCTGGCTGACTATAACCATCTCCTGAATACTGCATATTAGGCTTAAAATTATTAAAACCACAAGCCCAGGTTTCATAAGTTTCGGTTTTATTTTTTCTATCTAAAATTCTGGATACAATGGTTATTAAGGTAATAATTACAATAAACATAATAGAGATAAAAATAGTCTCATATCCTATGAAATTTAATCTATATTCTTTTATAAATATATATTGGGCTGTATATTTAGAAATAAAATTTATAATAAATGGTGAAAAAACTCCTAAAATAATAGAATAAAGAGATAAAATCGCCATACCAACATTCATAGATATTGGTATTCTGTGAATGTTTTCAGCTTTTTTGCTTCTCGCCTCACCAAGATATGTTATCCCATATGCTTTTACAGCAGAATATATAGCTCCTCCTGCAACTAAAGCAAGGGCAGTACCACAAATTACAATCATTAAAACAAAAGCCTTACTTTTAATAGCTATAACAGATTTTATAAAGGACATAAATATAAGACTTTCACTAGCAAAACCATTTAATGGTGGTATTGCTGCTATTGCTGCGGTTCCAATTAAAACACATATAGATGTAAATTTTATCTTTCTATGAAGACCACCTAATTCATTCATGTTTTTAGTTCCAGTAGCATAAAGGACACTTCCTGCCCCTGTAAACAATAAACTTTTGAAGACTCCATGGTTTAAGCAGTGAAAAAGTCCTGCTGTTAAAGCCATTATTGATGATTCATACAGTTTAAGACTGTTTAGTATAATAGATAATCCTAGTATAGAAAAAATTAATCCTATATTTTCAGCACTTGAATATGCTAATAATTTCTTTATATCATTTTGAAGAAGAGCATTAATTATGGTATACAGAGCTGTTAATGTTCCTGTAAATAAAAGTATAAAACCATATTTATAAGAAACTCCCCCTAACAAAACAAAAACTACCCTTATAAATCCGTAAACCGCTACTTTAAGCATTACCCCTGACATCAAAGCTGAAATGTTTGATGGAGCTGATGGATGTGCCTTTGGTAGCCATGGATGAAGTGGAACAAGACCAGCTTTGGCACCAAACCCTAATAAAGCAAATATAAATATTATTCCCTTGTGTGTCTCTAGATTACTATACATTTGGGTTATTTTTATAAAATTTGTCTGACCTGTATATTTATATATAAATCCAAACATAAACATTAAAAATAAACCGCTAATATGTGTCATCACAAAATAAAGGATTCCTGATTTTAAATTTTCCTTATTTTTATATTCATATATAACAAGAAAAAAGGATGTTATAGACATGATTTCCCAAAATACCATAAATAATATGCTGTTTGATGATAATACTACCCCTATCATTGAAAGTAAAAATAAGATAAGCATAGACCAATGGTATTTTACTGAATAATTTTTTCTATATTCTCCTATATATCCCCCAGAATAAATAAGCACTGGAATAGAAATAAATATAATTATAAAAATGAAAAACAAAGACAAGAAGTCCTTCATAATACCAAAGGAAAAATCCAAAAACATAAAACCAATTCAACTCCATTCTTAAATTATTAGTATTCGAATATTAAAATTACACATTAATTTTATCAAACTAACCTTATCTAATCAACAATTCTACGGAAAATTCAGCAAATATTTACAAACTTATGATAGAACATAGGTACTAATGATTTATTTCTAGAAAATGTAAAAATGTATTGTAGCCCTAGCTATTATATGCTAGGGCTACAATACATTAAACATTGTGATATCTGTCTAAATTACCAAACTTAGTGAATTGTCCAAGCCAAGCCAGCTCAACTGTACCAGTAGGGCCATTTCTCTGCTTAGCTATTATTACTTCTGCAATATTTTTCTTTTCAGTTTCCTTGTTGTAATATTCATCTCTATATAAAAACATTACAAGGTCAGCGTCCTGCTCAATTGACCCTGATTCTCTAAGGTCAGATAGAATTGGTCTGTGGTCTGCCCTCTGTTCAGGAGCACGTGACAACTGAGACAATGCTATAACAGGAGCTTCCATTTCCTTGGCAATAGCTTTAAGGACCTTGAAATCTCTGCAACTTCCTGCTGCCTACTGTCTGACCTTCCACTTCCAGACATAAGCTGCAGGTAGTCTATCATTATTAAATCAAGGCCTTTTTCTATTTTTAGCCTTCTACACTTTGAACGAAGCTCTGAAACTGAGACACCAGGTGTATCATCAATAAATATTTTTGAATTTGCCATAGGACCTGCTGCCCTGGCAAGTCTTACCCAATCTTCATCATCAAGATCTCCTGTTCTAAGCTTCTGCATATCTACATTTGCTTCGGAACATATCATTCTGTATGCTAACTGTTCCTTTGACATTTCTAAACTGAATATAGCAACACTTTTTCCTGCTCTTAATGCCGCATGGAGGGCAAGGTTCAATGTAAATGCAGTCTTTCCCATTGATGGTCTTGCTGCAACAAGAACCATATCTCCCTTTTGAAAACCAGAGGTTTTTCTATCGAGATCAGTAAATCCTGAAGGAATTCCCGTAACCTGTCCCTTATTCTTGTAAAGATTTTCAAAATCCTCAAAACTCTTTGTTATGGTTACACTTATATGCTCAAAATCCTGCTTGTTTTTCTTCTGAGATATGTCAAATATCTTTTTTTCAGCATCACCAATTACAGCTTCAACTTCTTCCTGTTCTGTATAGCATTTGTCAATTATTTCACTGGAAGAAATTATCAACCTTCTTAATGTAAACTTTTCATCTACAATTTTTGCATGGGCCTTAACATTTGAAGTTGTAGCAACTGAGGCAACTAATGAGGATATATAAGAAACCCCTCCAACAGCTTCAAGATGATTTTTATTTTTAAGAAGTTCCACTAAAGTTATCATATCAACGGGTTCATCATTATCATAAAGCTCTTTTATTGCATCAAAAAGAATTTTATGAGACTCTTTATAAAATTCTACCCCCACTAAAACTTCCATTACCTCGGCAATTGCATTTCTATCAAGCATCATTGCTCCTAAAACCGATTGTTCTGCTTCAATATTGTGAGGGGGAACTCTTATAGCACCTTCCATTACATCACCTCCTAAAATACCAATTCAAGAACTTCATTTATGTGTGAAACCGGTATTATTTCTATTCCTTCTACACAGGATGGAATGTCTTTTTTATTTTTTTCAGGAATTAAAACAGTTTTAATTCCTGCCTGTATAGCTCCATGTATCTTTTCAATAATTCCACCAACGGGCTTTATATTTCCTGTTAAGGATATTTCTCCTGTTACAGCTACATCCTGTCTTACTGGTTTTCCAGTTACTGCACTCAGCATTGCCACGGTTATTGCTGCTCCTGCTGATGGTCCATCAACATTTCCTCCACCGACTATATTAACATGAATATCGTATGCTGATATATCTTCATCAATAATTTTTCTAATTACTGATGAAGCATTAAATACAGAGTCCTTTGCCATAGAACCTGCTGTATCGTTAAATCTTATCTTACCGTCGTTATTTTTATTTCTAAAAGCTACAGCTTCTATTTCAAGGGTTGAACCAATAAACCCGTTGACTCCTAGTCCAAAGATACTTCCTGTTTCTTTTTTATTAAAAGCTTTTTTTATACAATGTGGTATAAGTCTTGATAAGGCAAGTGCATTAAATGCATCCTTTTCTGTTATGTTAATATTATCATTTCCCCTATTGTATACTACATAGCCGTAAATATCTGCAAGTATATTAACAGCCTTTCTTCCTTCCATAGTATATTGACTTATAATTTCAGGAACATTCTCATCCATTGTTATTTTTAACTTCTCTGCAGCATTTTTAACTATCTGTATTATATCCTTTTTACTCAATGGCTGAAAATATACTTCCATGCATCTTGAACGCAAAGCTGGATTTATTTCCTCTGGTGAACGTGTTGTTGCACCTATTAAAATAAAATCTGCAGGTGCACCTTCATTAAACAGTTTTTTTATATAAGCAGGGACATTTTCATCATCTGGGTCATAGTATGATGAAGAAAAATTAACTCTCTTGTCCTCTAAAACTTTTAAAAGTTTGTTCTGAAGCATAATATCCAATTCACCTATTTCGTCAATAAACAAGACACCTCCATGGGCATCAGTAACTAAACCTGTTTTGGGTTCTGGTATTCCACCCTCAGCCAGATCTCTCTTAGCTCCCATATATATAGGATCGTGTACTGATCCTAACAAAGGATTCATAATCTCCCTTGGATCCCATCTTAATGTTGTTCCATCAACCTCTATAAAAGGTGAGTTTTTTCTAAAGGGCGTATATTTTATTTTTTTAGTTATATCAAGTGCTAATCTTGCTGCCGTTGTTTTTCCTACCCCTGGAGGTCCATAAAGCAGAATGTGTTGTGGGTAGGGGGAAGCAAGTTTCGATAAAATGCATTTCACTGCAATATCTTGTCCAATAATTTCATTTAACCTTGCAGGCCTCATAATTTCCATTATAGATTTTGAAAGCTTTACTTTTTCTAATTTTTGAAGTTCCTCTAATTTTTTAATGGTTTTTGAGTTTTCGCCGCCTCTTTGTTTTTTTATAATATTTAATCTAATCTCGTCTATAAATTTTTCTTGTTTTTCCTCAAGATATCTTTCAACATCTTCTTCTATCTTGTTTTCTATATGGGTTCTGGCAACTAATAAAGCTATTTCCTTTTCTATTCTGTTTAGAGCATCTATTGGATCATCAATATAATTATCCTCATCAAGTATCATTTTTTGTAAAGCATAAATTTTATCCTCAATAGAGTCACTTTCTATTTCTTTTGATAAATCCTTCTCTTCTACAGTTTTTTCTATAAATTCTTCTCCCCATATTTTCTTAACTAACTCAATTATTGCATCTATTTGAATTGAAATCTCTTTGTAACATTTATCGATATTTTCCTCTTCATATACTGCCGCATTGTTTACTACTTTTTTCACTAATATACTCCTCTCTTAAAGGGGTTGAATCATTACTTTAAGTTTAGCTGAAACTTCTGGATAGACCTTAACATCAACCATGAATGTACCTGCTACTTTTATTGCTTCGTTTAATGCAATCTTTTTCTTATCTATATCAATTCCATGCTGCTTCTTTAGTTCTTCTGCTATATCCTTTGAAGTAATTGAACCAAATAATTTACCATTTTCCCCTGATTTAACTTTTAAGCTGACACTAACTTCAGATATTTTATTGGCAAGTTCCTTTGCATTTTTAAGTTCCTCTTCTTTTTTCTTTGCCTGACTTGCTTTTTGTGCTTCATATATCTTCATATTTCCTTCATTTGCCTCAATAGCAAGACCTCTTGGAAATAAAAAGTTTCTTGCATACCCATCTGAAGCATTTATTATTTCACCTTTTTTTCCAACACCTTTAATATCTGCCTTTAAAATTACTTTCATTTCTTGTCACTCTCCTCCAAGTATTTGTTTATAGAATCTATCAATATACTCTTTGCTTCATTTATAGAAATATTGGAAAGTCTAGCTCCTGCTATAGTCATGTGACCTCCTCCGCCAATACTCTCAAGAATCAGTTGTACATTTATATCACCAAAGGACCTCCCACTTATCATTATATCATTTTCTACTGTGGCAAGTACAAATGATGCTTCAATTCCATTTATTTTCAGAAGCTCGTCTGCAGCTTGTGGAACAATTAAAGTATTTTTAATCTCTCCTTCATGAAGGGCAATAGCAATGTTATTGTTGTAAATTTCTGCTTTGCTTACAAGGGTTGTTCTTTCTATATAGGTTTCAAGGTCATCTGAAAATAATTTTTTAATCTCAATTAAATCCGCTCCAAGCCTTCTTAAAAAACCTGCTGCTTCAAAAGTTCTTACACCTGTTTTAAAGGTAAAGTTCTTTGTATCTACATATATTCCAGCCATAAGTGCCTGAGCTTCTATTTCGTGAAGTTTCGGTTTTTCAATTAAATACTGAAGTATTTCTGTTACCAGTTCACAGGTTGAAGATGCATATGTCTCTATATAAGAAATAGTTGCATTATCTATAAAATCAGCACTTTTTCTATGATGATCTATTATTACTTTATTTGTTATTTTATCTACTAAGTCGGGAAATTCAACAAAATTTCGCCTGTGAACATCAAGGATTACTAAGAGAGGATTTCTTTGAATTTTCTGCATTGCAGTTTCATTATTTATGAATATACCTTGATGTTCCTCACTTTTGTTTATCTTATCAACTATTTTTTCAATTGATTTATTAGTTTTATTCAGAAGTATATAGGCATTTTTCTGTTTAAGCCTGCAGCCTCTATATATACCTAAAGCTGCACCTAAACAGTCTATATCTGGTACATCATGTCCCATAATTATAACTTCACTGCTTTGGTCAATTAAATCACCTATTGCATGGGCAATTACCCTTGCCTTTACCTTAGTTCTCTTCTCCACTTCCTTGGATTTACCACCAAAAAATGAGAGTCTGTCGCCATCCTTTATTACCGCCTGATCACCACCTCTACCTAGGGCTAAATCTTTAGCAGCAATTGCATATTGATGTAGTTTATATAGGTTCTCACTATTTTTACCTATTCCTATGCTTAAAGTAACAGGAAGCTTGTTACCTACGTCTATATCCCTTAAGTTGTCAAGTATATCAAATTTCTTCTCAATCAAATGATTTAGATTTTTATTTTCAAATATAACTATATATTTATTATCATCGTATTTTCTTATAACACCCTCAAGTTCAGTTGCAAAGGTGTTTATCCTTCTATCCACCTCTGCTATCAGTAATGGTCTGTTTGCTTCTTCAGTACTTTTGATTACATCATCATAATTATCTACTTCTATAAGAGCTGTTATTGGCTTTTTATCGTTATACATCTCATAAAGAGTATGATAATCTGTTTTGTTTATGAAATACAGTATTATAATGTATTTCTTATCTTGCTTTTTAACATTGTTTTCAATGGGGCTTACTAAAACATTATATATTTCTCCGTTTATCTCTACTTTTTCAAAACTGTTTATCTTTTTTTCAATTATCTTCTGTATGGAAAAATCCTTAATTATCGTATTTATTTCTTTACCATACATATTTTGATTAACTATACTGTTAAATAAATTGTTCAGCCATATTATTTTGCCTGAATTATTTATTATAACCAGTGGCATGGGTATCTTTGATATTGTATTTCTTCCTGCAACATCAAGATTTTCTGATAAATCACCAACTAACCTATCCCATTCGTCTTTTCTCATTCTATTGTTTCTAATGTTATACCATACAAGATAAATGAATATAAAAAGACCGAAAATTCCAATATATAGGTTATAATAAAATGTAACCCCTATAAGTGATGCTATTATCAGCATATAAATCTTTGTGTTGGGAAAGAAAATTTTAAATCTACTATCCATTTTAAACCCTCCATCTGAGGTATTAATAGTATTTTTCTATTTTTTTAAAAGTGGCCTCCTTGTTTTATCTAGACCCCTGAAATTAAATAGATAATCAAATAAACCTACAAAAAATAAAATTCTTTCTAGTCCAGGATTAATACAGAAAAATATTATAAGTATTCTTAATCCCTTTGCAACTTCTTTCTTTTTCAGGAAACTATCTAAAGCCGCTATACCGTTTATGAAAAATATCGTCATGAACATATATTGTGCATTTATTATATAAGCCTTTGTTTCCGGTCTATACATATACAAGATTATAGAAATTATATATATTATCATTATAGGCATTGCCAGCTGTGCTGATACATACCATTGTGATAATGTTTTTACTTTTTCTAAATTATATCCAAACCTCTGTAATATTTTTCTTGAAATTATATAACTGATAAAAGCTTGAAATACAGCACTAAAAATTAAAGCTGTAGGTATTATTACCTTCATCATTGGAATACTTTTTATGAAATTATCTATGACTTCCAATGATTGTTTAGGTATTCCCATTTTAACATAGGTTTCCCTTGCAAATTTAAAGTTTGATTCCATTACCTTCATCATCTGTTCAATTGAGTCCTGTCCAATTAACAAAGATGTAAGCTTTATCCCTATAATTAATGCAATAAAAATAACAACTGACATATATAATATTGTTGTTGTTGAGCCCTTTTGTTTCTTTATACAATACCCCATTACTAATCCTATCATACTGAATATCACTGCTAATGATATACCACCTAATGGATCTATAGTTATTGCTGATACAGCTGCCACAACGAAGGAAGACATTAGGGCAAATTTAAAACCACTTCTTAAATATATTAACGTAATGGGTAACATACCCATAAATAAGCCTACGAAATAAAAGATAGGTAAATTAATGCTGATAATAACTAATATTACAGCTATTGCAGATAACAGTGCAGACTCCACCATAGCTCTAGTTGAACTTCTTCTGTCCATCCAAAAACCCCCTTTGTACACTTTAAATTATACCCTTATATTTCTTTTCTATCTCTGATGTATGAAATTAATTTTGCATAATCCTGATATTCTCTGTTTATTTTATCATCTTTAGCAGCTCCAACTTTTAATTTTTTAATGATTTTTTCATCTAAGGATGAAAATTTATACCAAGTTTTTTAGCCAATAAATATGATAATATAATAATTTCAGATAGCTCATCACTTATTTCATCCATATTTGATTTACTTTCCTTTGACATAGTCATAAATAAGTCAGCAACTGCAGAAAGCATAAAAGTTTTATAGTTTTCTATAAGTTTAATATTTCCCATTATATCAAAATCCTCATTGTTAAACATCTATTTCCCCCCATGTCTTTTATAATTATAATCCTTAATCAAAATTCCAAAATAATTCCTTTTAATGTAATGCTACAACATAGAAGGACAATTATCAAGTTAAAATAGGACTTGTATAAGCAAAAAAGTGCCTTTCGGCACTTTTATTCAGCGTTATTCTGTTGTGTATGGAAGTAACGCAATATTTCTTGCTCTCTTTATAGCTATAGTAAGCTCTCTTTGGTGCTTAGCACAGTTTCCTGAAATTCTTCTTGGTAAAATCTTACCTCTTTCAGTTATAAACTTCTTAAGCTTAGCTATATCTTTGTAATCGATAGTTTCGGATTTATCCATGCAGAAAGCGCAAACTCTTTTCTTTGCCCTTCTTTGCTTGTTCATTCCGCCCTTTTTTACGTTTGACATCTCTTTCCCTCCTTACCTTAAAGATTAAAATGGAATATCATCATCTCCATCAACTTCGAAGAAACCTGATTCCTGCTCTCTAGAATCTTCAGGGATTGTCGCTCCACCTCTATAGGAAGAACTTCCCTCCTTTGGCCAGTCAAGGAACTTAACTTCGTCTGCCACTACCTCAGTAACATATCTCTTTGAACCGTCCTGGGCTTGATAACTTCTAGTCTCAATTCTTCCAGCAACAGCTACAAGCCTTCCTTTACCAAGGTTGTTAGCAACATGTTCTGCAAGTTTTCTCCAGCATACTATGTTGATAAAATCAGCTTCCCTTTGACCGCTTTGACCAACATAATTCCTGTCAACCGCTAATGAAAAGGTGGCCACAGCATTCCCCGTTCCTGGAGTAAACTTAAGCTCTGGATCACGAGTTAATCTGCCTATTAGAAAAACTTTGTTCATAAATACACCACCTTAAAATTAGTCAAGGTTAACTATAATGTGTCTCATTACGTTGTCAGAGATTCTAAGAACTCTATCTAATTCTTTAGGTAATTCTGGGTTTGATGTGAAGTTGCAAAGAACGTAGTATCCTTCGTTGATCTTGTTGATTTCATAAGCAAGTCTTCTCTTACCCCATTCATCAACGTTATCAACAACACCACCATTGCCTTCAATAACACCCTTAACTCTTTCGATTGCTGCCTTAACTTCTTCTTCAGTTAAAGAAGGAATTAAAACAAATAGTGCTTCGTATCTATTCACGTTGTTCACCTCCTCCCCTCGGACTAACGGCTCATTACTGAGCAGGGATATAACATTAAAATTCTATCACATTATGTTTAATCGGGCAATATTTTTATTTTATTGTTCCTCTGTTTTTTTGATTATTTTTTTAACAGATTTCTCAAATTTTGATCTTTCAAGCATTATTATCCTTCCACATCCACAGCATTTAATTTTTATATCTGCTCCAAGCCTTATTATTTCCCAATTTTTACTGCCACAAGGATGTTGTTTTCTTGTTTCAACTATGTCGCCTAAATTAAAACTCATTATCATATTCATCTCTCCCTGTTTTTATGTATTATTACATTTCTAGGATAAGGTATCTCTATACCTTCCTTATCTAAAGCATATTTTATTCTTCTTCTCAGTTCCATTTCAACATCCCATTGTTTCATTGGAACTGTTTTTGCTATAACTCTTAAGGTTATTCCTGAAGTACCAAGGTTAGTTACTCCTGATACATCCGGTCCTTCAACTATTATATCCTGGTAATCCTTCTTTATTTCCTGACATGTTTCTTTTATTACCTTTACAGCATGATCTATATCCTCTTCATATGCTATGTCCACGTTAACTAAGGCTCTCATATTTCCCCTTGATTTATTTGTAACTTTAACTATTGAACCATTAGGTATGATATGTAAATCTCCTGTAAAATCCCTGAGTTTTGTTACCCTTAAACCAACAACTTCAACAACTCCAGACATATTATCTACGATTATATAATCTCCAACAGCAAATTGATCTTCAAATAAAATAAAAAAACCAGCAATTACATCCTTTACAACGCTCTGTGCACCAAAACCTATAGCAACACCTGCAACACTTGTTAATGTTAAAATTGTCTTTGTACTGTTAGGAAGAATCTGTTCAGCTATCCATAGTATGGAGACAAAATACAGTGCATATCTTACAACACTTTTTAATAACTCACTTAATGTGTCAGCCTTCTTTTCATTTATTGGAAACCTTGAGTTCTTCTGTGTATGAAAGAATTTTTCTATTAATTTATTTACTACTTTTATCAATATTTTTGTTGCAAATATTATAAAAATTATCGTTGCAAACTTAATTATAATATTTATAATTTCATCCTGAGTTATAGTCAAATCCAATACATTAATTCTACCCTTTAAAAAATCTATCCCCTTCAATCTAAAACCTCCTTTTTACTGATTTTAACCATATTATAAAGCTTTTAACGTAAAATGATAAGTTTTTATTATTTAATTTTATATTTTATTTACATAATGGTATGCTTGTCCAATTTTTATCTTCAATAAAAACGGTTATCTTTTTAATTTTTTAGAATTCCATTTTAACTTCTTATTTTAAAAAATTACGCATACTGTTTCATAAACTCATATGTAATGTTTTTATAAAAGCTTCTCATTAAAAGTAAAGGTAAATCCTTTGACTAAAAATCCTTGGCATAATAATACATCTCTCTTCAAAGTTTATTTTGCAATTAGCTTTTCCTTTGAAGAGAGATGTTATTTATTTGTTTATAACACTACTTTAATTTCTCTTTTTAACTGCTGTGAGACGAGCTTTGGATTTTCTGCTGCCATAATTGAAGACATTACCGCTATCCCATCCGCTCCAGCATTCATCACTTTTTTTGCATTTTCTTTATTTATGCCGCCTAGTGCTATTACTGGTATATTAACATTAGATTTAATTGTTTTTATAAAATCTAGTCCCTTAGGTTCTAAACCTTTTTTGCAATCTGTCCAAAAAATATGACTTACCATTATATAATCAGCACCTTTGCGTTGTGCCTCAATAGACTCCTCAAGGTATGTACTGAAACCCCTATAAATCCGCAAAATTTTGGTCTTTCTCTTATGAAAACTTCAAAGCTGCAGTGATATCCCTCTGCATTTACAATCTTTGCTGCTTCAAAATTGCTGTTTATAATCAGTTTTGCTCCTGTATCTTTTATTCTATTTTTTATATCATATACCATTGGTAGAAGTTCTTCTGTTGAAAGATCCTTTTCCCTTAGTATTACTGCATCTACTCCACCTTTAACAGCCTCTTCAATAACATCAGTTAAACTGCCATTTTTAATTAAATTCCTATTGGTTATTAAGTAGAGCATTTTGCTCTCTCCCCTTCATCATTATCTAATATCTTTGATTAATTGTCCTCTCTTAAAATATTTATGTTCTTTCCATTCATTATTTTATTCATATTTCTCATTGAGCACATTTTTCCACACATTGTACAACTATCCTCATGTTCCGGTAAAGATTCTTTTCTATATCTTCTTGCTTTTTCTGGATCCATAGCAAGATTAAACATTTTTTCCCAGTTAAGTTCCTGTCTTGCTTTACTCATTTCATTATCCCATTCTCTTGCCCCATTAACTTTTTTGGCAATATCTGCTGCATGGGCAGCTATTTTAGATGCAATTATTCCTTCTTTCATATCCTCTAGGCTGGGAAGTCTTAAATGCTCAGCTGGAGTAACATAACAAAGGAAATCCGCTCCATTTGCTGCTGCCACTGCTCCTCCTATTGCACTAGTTATATGATCATATCCCGGGGCTACATCTGTAACTATTGGCCCTAATACATAAAAGGGAGCTCCATGACAAAGTCTCTTTTCAAGTATCATATTTGCTGCAATTTCATTTAACGCCATATGTCCCGGTCCTTCAATCATAACCTGAACGTTTCTTCTCCATGCCCTAAGTGTAAGTTCTCCAAGTATCATGAGTTCCTTTATTTGACAGGCATCTGTTGAGTCATTTATACTTCCAGGTCTGCATGCATCTCCAAGACTTAGAGTCAAATCATATTTTTCACATATATCAAGAAGTCTGTCGTAGTGCTCAAAAAATGGATTTTCTGCATTGTTTAGCTCCATCCATGCATACATCAAAGATCCACCTCTTGAAACTATATTTGTTATCCTCTTATTTCTCTTAAAAACTTCTATTGTTTCTCTGTTTAATCCTGCATGTATTGTTACAAAATCAACACCATCCTCAGCATGTTTTTCTACTACATCAAAAAACTCATCAACTGTTATGTCAGATAGTTCTTTATCATAAAATCCAACTGCGTCATATACCGGAACCGTACCTATCATTGCAGGTGACATATCTATAAGATTTTTTCTAAATTCTGATGTTTTACCATAGGAACTTAGATCCATTATTGACTCTACCTTCATTTCAAGTGCAACTTTAACCTTTTTCATTTCTTTTTCAAAACTTTTACAATCCTTTGAAACTCCAAGATTTACATTTATCTTTGTTCTTAATCCTTCCCCAATCCCTTCTGGACTTAATGATTTGTGATTCTTATTTGCGGGTATAACCACCTTACCCTCTGCTAAGAGCTTTCTTAAAATTTCTTTATCAATATTTTCCTTCTCTGCTACTATCTTCATTTCATTTGTTATTATACCTTTTCTCGCTGCATCCATTTGAGTTGTATAATTCATTTTGTCATCCTCCTCTTATAATCTAAACCAATCCTTAAATATAGGTTGATATCCCATTTTTATAATTGCTTCTTTTATTTGATTAACACTTCTTTTATCAGATATTTCAAATTGCCCATTTCCATTATTTGAAGAAGTATGTCCTCCAACCTCCGTTGAAACACCTGCTGACATTTTTGTGACTCCTAAAGGAATTAACTTATCCCTGAATTCATCTCTTTCTCGGGTTGAAACATTTATACCTGAATATGGTAAAAATATTCTATATGCAAGCATTACTTGTACCAGGTCTTTATCACTAACAGGATAAACATCCTGAAATATTCCTACATGGGGTCTTATCCTTGGAATTGCCATGGCTATCTCAACATCTGTATATCTATCCTGAAGATATTTTCCATGAAGACCTGACATAAAAGCCTCTATTCTCCAATTATTCAAACCTAAAAGAGCACCAATGCTTATACTTTTAAATTTTGCTTTGCAACCCCTTTCTGGAGCATCAAGTCTGAACTTGTAATTTTTCTTTGGACCAGCAATGTGAACCCTATCGTATACAGACTCATCATATACTTCTTGATATATTGTCAACCCATCTGCCCCTGATTCCACTATTTCTTTATACTCATTTTCTGTTAATGGATAAATTTCAATGGTAATTGATTCAAAATATTTTTTTAATATATTTATAGCATCTTTTATATATGAAATTGGGGTTTCCTTTTTTGACTCACCAGTTAATAAAAGAATATGTCTAAGTCCTGTTTTTGCTATAGTATTTGCTTCTGCATCAATCTCTTCCAATGTAAGCTGCCTTCTTTGTATGTTATTATCTAAATTAAAGCTGCAGTAAGCACACCTGTTTACACAATAATTGGATATATATAAGGGGGTATATAAAAGGATAGTTTTGCCAAAATGCCTGACAGAAAGCATATGTGCCCTTTGTGCAATAATTTCAAGGACTTTTTCAGCTGCTGGTGATAAAAGGCGAAGAAAATCCATTTCTCCTACCTTATTTTTATTTAGAACCTTTAAAACATCCTCTTTTGTTACGCTGTTGAAAAAACCTTCAAAATCAAAATTACTATAACGAAGATATTCTTCATAAAAACTCATTTTTTATCACCTTCAAATAGAAATCCTGTTAATGGTGAGGAAGCATTTGCATATTTTTTTTCTTCTCCAAGCTTAGCATTATAAGCAAGTCTTCCCGCCTTAACTGCTAAAGAAAAAGCTTCAGCCATTTTTATTGGATTTTCCGACGATGCAATTGCCGTATTAACTAATACTGCAGCTGCACCCATTTCCATTGCTTCTGCTGCTTCCGATGGTTTTCCTATTCCTGCGTCAACTATTATTGGAAGATTTATTTCATCTATAAGTATTTGAACAAGTTCCTTTGTTCTAATACCTCTGTTAGTTCCTATTGGTGCGCCAAGTGGCATTACTGCTGCAGCACCTGCATCCACAAACCTTTTAGCTGCCATCAGATCTGGACTCATGTAAGGAAGAACAACAAAGCCTTCCTTTGCAAGTATCTCCGTTGCTTTAATCGTTTCAAAGTTATCTGGTAATAGATATTTATTATCTGAAATCACTTCAATTTTAACCCAATTTCCACATCCCATTGCCCTTGCCAACCTTGCAATCCTTACTGCTTCCTCTGCATTTCTAGCTCCTGATGTGTTTGGAAGAAGTATTATATCCTTAGGTATGTACTCTAAAATATTCTCATCTTTATTATCTAAGTCAACTCTTCTGACTGCCATTGTAACTATTTGGGTTCCACATGCCCTAATTACATCTGGCATAATTTTATTACTGCAATATTTTCCTGTTCCTATAAGTAATCTGCTGTTTAATTCAACTCCGCCAATTATTAACTTATCCATAAAAACACCCCTTTTAAACATCCATCTCTCCAAGTATTAATCTCATAACTGTATTTGCCTGATGATTTGCAGCTATTGCTACCCTTGGTGCCATTAAACCACAACCTATCTTGGCTTCTGAAATATCGTCGCCTATTAGATAAAATCTGTCGGTTACTTTTTTTGTTACTATTGTATTGTTTGAAAAGTATCCTGCCATACCTGATGCTGCAACAACTATCTTATCTTCCATTTGTGTTAAAACAGTTGTTGTAATTTCTGCTTTGCACTTGGGATTATCAAAGGCTTCAACAATTATATCTACATCACTGAATATGCTTTTTACATTTGACTTATCAAGATATACATCCTTTGTTTCAATCTTAATAAATGGATTTATTTCTTTTAAAATCTCCTTCAATGCTTCCGTTTTCTTCATTCCTATATGTCTTATAAAATACTGTTGTCTATTTAAATTACTTGGCTCAACTACATCAAAATCAACTAAAATGAGTTTTCCTACTCCTATCCTTGCAAGTGATACTGCCACGTTGGAGCCTAGACCTCCAAGACCAGCGATGCCAACACTAGCTTTCTTTAACTTTTCATGTATTCCTGGAGTATGGCGAGAAACTAAAAATCCTTCCAAATCCTCCTCTGATGGTATTTCTCCCCTCTTAATCAGGCTTAGTTTATCATTTTCTTTTAACATTTTATCCTCATTAATGATAAATCCATTTAATACAACTATGTCAGCATCTTTTTTTATTCTTTCCCTTACCATATAAGCTGTTTCATTGTTCTCTATCTCAATGGACTTTTCGTTTACAAATACATTCAAATCAACCACCCCCAACAAAACTGACTATTTCAAGCTTATCTTCCTTGTTTAAAACTATTTGCGAAAATTTTTCCTTTGGTATTATTTCATAATTAAGCTCTACAACAACCTTATCCTCTGAAAGATTGAACTTTTTAAGCAATTCCATGATATTAATACCATTATCAAACTCCATGTTTTTACCATTAATAATCATTATTTATCCCTCCTTTCTCTATACATTGATAGTAAATCACTTTATAACATGAAATTCTTAAATAGCCCTGTTAAAGCACTTTAAACATACTTCTTTTTTATTTAGTGATTTCAATAATCCTTCTATACTTAAATATCCAATGCTATCTGCTCCTATACTCTTTTTTATTTCATCTATACTTTTATCTGAACCTAAAAGTTCACTATGCTTTGACATATTAATTCCTAAAAAGCACGGAGATTTAATTATGGGTGATGCTATTCTGAAATGTATCTCCCTTGCTCCGGCATACCTGAGCTTTTCAACTATAGCTCTACTTGTTGTACCCCTTACTAATGAATCATCCACAACAACTACCCTTTTTCCTTTTATATTTGACTCAATAACATTTAACTTTAAAGCCGCATTCTTTTTTCTTTTCCATTCATGAGGTTCTATAAAAGTTCTTCCAATATATTTATTTTTAACTAAGCCTAAATCATATGGTATTCCTGATGCCCTTGAAAATCCAATTGCTGCTGGTATTCCCGAATCTGGAACGCCAATAACTATATCTGCATCTGTTTTATTTTCCTTATAAAGTTCTACTCCTGATGATATTCTAAAGTTATAAACATCAATTTTATCAATTATGCTGTCATGTCTGGCAAAATATATATATTCAAAAACACATGTCATCTGCTTTTCATTTTTTTCAAAGATTTCTGATTTCATTCCATATTTATCTATTATTACTATTTCACCTGGCTTAACGTCCCTTACTAATTGGGCTCCTATTGCCTTTAGTGAACAGCTTTCCGATGCCAGAATAAATGAATCCTTTAGTTTTCCAATGCACATTGGTCTTATTCCTCTAGGATCTCTAAATCCTATAAGTTTATCTTTTATTTGCATCAGCACACTATATGAACCTTTAATTTTTGTCATAGTCTCTTTTATTGATTTCACCACATCCTCTTTATCTCCATTCAATATAAGCCTTAAAATAATTTCTGAATCTGTGGTTGTAACAAAATTTATTCCTTTTTTTAACAAATCTTCTTTTAATTCATTTGCATTGGTTATATTGCCGTTGTGTGCCATTGAAATTTGGTTTTTCTCATCCAATAAAGGTTGGGCATTATTTATGTTACTTTCTCCATAGGTTGAATATCTTACATGACCAAGTGCTGTAAAACCCTTGACTTTTTTTATGATATCTTTTTTAAAAACCTCGGATACCAGTCCCATTCCTTTTATACATTGAAGTTTTTCTCCATTCCAAAATGATATACCACAGCTTTCCTGACCTCTATGTTGAAGCATTAAAAGGCCTGTATAACAATTAGAAGATAAATCCAAGTATTTATCTGCTATTATTCCAAATACACCGCATTCCTCTTTTAACTTGTCAGCAAAGTAATCAAACTCCATATATTACCTCCATATTTCTTAAAATTCACCATTCAGTAGAAACCCTAGCTTTTGACGACTGTTATCCAATCTCAATCCCATAGCAAACTTTCACTCTTAAGCTGTCGCCCATGCCCGGTGCACTTCAAAAAATCCTCACCCTGATAAGGGTGAGGATTTTTCCTTAAAACCTTGATTAAAAACCAACTAAGCAAGTTAACTGAAATATTGAGGTATTGTATTAATAAAAAAAGCTTGCCAATGGCAAGCTGTATCTCAGTTATAATATACTAAAGCTCAGCTTCCCTACGATGGTTCTAACCACATCAGGTTCAAAGGGTTAGGATATCTCCTTCTCAGCTTTTCAGCACCCCTAGCATTTGTTTGAAATATTCATCTGCTCAAATTATACTCTTTTTATTTTATTGTGTAAATATATAAAATATTATTATATATAATTAAAATTTGAAGCCTCTCTATGCTAAATGATGACTTCTATATAAAAAATTATTGTTATAATCATATTAATCCCTTTTTATTTATTGTTTTCTGTCTCCCCATTCCAATTATTTCGTAAATATCTTTATTCCTTATACGTTTTGTTTTTATTAATTCTATAACTTTATCAAGATATTTATCTGATGTTCTGATTGATATGCCACAGCTCAGTGTTATCTCCCTTGGTGTGGGCATTATTTGGTAATCTATTTTTTCTGTTTTCAGAACAACTTCACACTGCATCGCAAAATTAATACTTTCAAAGGTTATAACAATGTATTTTTCCATATACTCTCCTAAATTGTAATAGTTTTGTCTGCATTATTCATTTTTTCTATGATTGTATACATGTTTGTGACATTTCCAATGATTAATTTATCCTTTAACCCATAAAAATCTAAACAAGTACCACAGGATAAAATTTCAACTCCTTTTGACTCTAGGTTTTTTAAACTTTCCAATACCTCAGAGCCTTCAGTTGTAAGTTTAACTCCTCCATTTAAAAACATAATTGTTTTGGGTTTTATTTCACTCTCTGTAAGTGCATATATATAACTTTTCATCAAAACATTACCAAGTTTATCATCACCTGCACCTAATTTATCACTACCAACAACTATAACTAAGTTCTTTTCATTTTCAAAGTTCATTAAACTACACTCAGCTACTTCATTATTTCCTTTCTTTATCAAAATATAATATAAGTTTTCTTTCTGGTTAACAGTAAAATCCAGCCCTATGCTTTTAGCATATTTAGATACGTTCTCCTTTGCAGCAAAATTATCTACAATTACTTCCAGCTCACCATTTTCGATATTTTCTAGTTCTTTTTTTGTCATGATAACAGGTTTTGGACAGGGCAATCCTGCACAATTTATAGTTTTCATTGTTAATTAAGCCTCCTTCAGTTTCTTTATGTTAAATTAAATAGTAAATTTTTGAATCCACGGTATAATAAAGTTACCTAAATAAAAATACTTTGCAAGTTTTGATGTTCCAATTGCAGTTATTAATTCACTGTTTTGAGGTATTATTCCCATTATGGGAGTAATAACTGCAAATATTATAAATAAAAACACCAGGGATTTTGTTATACCCAATATTAATCCACCTAGTTTATCAATACTTTTGAAGATCCCTTTTCTGATTTTTTTTCTTATTATTTCATTTATTATATTCATTAATATTGTGGAAATAAAATATATACAAAGGAAAACAGCAACATTTATAAATGCATTAGTAATCATTTCATTTACTGAATTTAAATCATAATTTAATAACTTAAAGATGTTTAATGTTATTGGATTTAACGTACTCGATCTTTTTGAAAATATTTTACTCAGGTTTTCAAAGATTTTTGTGTTATCAATTATAAAACTTGTGACAAATGGTGTTAACCTTTTAGCTGCTAGCAGAGAAATTATCAAATTTACAATATTTAAAATAGATATTAAAAATCCCTTCAGCATTCCCTCTAATGCACCATAAAGGATAATACACAAAATAACCAAATCAAGCCAATTAAGATCCACACTACCCCCCTGAGAAATTTGTTTATATATATTAATATTACTCCTATTGTTATTCTACCACAAATAAAAGTTATAAGTTACATTGCAGCTACTAAAAAAATAACTGGCTCAGTTTCAGTAAACTTAAGCCAGTTATACTTTTATAATTTTAACATTCAATATTAACTATATTTTTCTCTACCATTATATTTAATATAACTTTGTCTGTTTGTACCATTCCTTCAGCACAGACTCTTCCTAAGTTCTTTATAGTATCATCCATTGTCATTCCAACTACTCCGTTATCAAAAGGAACAAATGAACCATTCATTGCAAGTAGTGCTGCCTTTAACGCTGCTCCTGCTGCAGTTGATAGTTTTATTGCACAACCAGCCTTAGCACCATCACATATCATTCCTGTTACATCTCCTACCATATTGCTTATGGTATTCTTAAATTCCTTTTCCCATCCTCCAAGTAGATAACAAATTGCTACTGCTGCACCTGTTGCCGCAGCAACTCCACAACCACATATTGCAGATAATCTTCCTGTATATTGTTTTATATAAATTGTAGTTATATGTGATATAGCCAGTGCCTTTGCTAATTCTTCATCTTTCTTATTTAGCTTTTGCGCAACAACTGCCACTGGTATTATTGCTGTTAAACCATGATTTCCTGAACCTGCACTGCTCATAACCGGCATAAAGTGTCCAGACATTCTTGCATCTGAACCTGCTGCTGTCATCATTACAACATTATGATATAAATCGTCCGCTAAAATTCCTTTTTCTATTAAATTTTTTATATTTTTTCCTATTCTCATGCCAAAGTTATGTTCTAATCCAACTTTAGCGATTTCCATATTCATTTTTGCTCCATCAAGCATAAACAACAACTCTTCATAATCCATTTCTTTTATTGTATTTAACGCGTCCATTAAATTATATTCCTTTAATTTTGGACTTAAAGCAGTTGTTGATGTTACTGCTGTTTCATTGTTTTCGAAGATTACTTTATTATCAGCAGCTAAGTATACTATATTAGAGTGGCTGTTTTTTATATGACAAACTCCCACGCCACTGCTTGTCTCTACATTACAGCCTATAAAGAAGTTTCCCATATTTTCTTCTACTGATACTACTACTTTTCTTTCTTCGATTAGTTTAAGACAGGCTGTTTTATGCTCATCTTTTACATCATTTAATACTTGTAGTTTTAGTTGAGGATTCCCCCCTACAGCTCCTAAAGCTGCAGCAAAATTTAATCCAACGTTATCGATTCCAGGTATGCCTACGCTCATTCCATTTTTATAAATATTTGGACTTACTTTAACATCAATCTTTTTTATATCTCCCTTTACAGTTTGATAAGCTGCAGCTGCACATAGAGCAACAGCTACTGGTTCTGTACATCCTAAAGCAGGTACTACTTCTTGTTTTAAAATGTTTACTATTAAGTTCTTATCCACGATAATACCTCCAGTTAATATAATAAATTTTCTTTGACTTTTGCTGTTATTTTATTACCTTTCAAAGAATATATCTTGCAAGTTCTATGCCAACTTTATTCTTGTCTTTAAAATACCTGATAAGTCTTAATTTTTTTGATTTTTAAATAAGTTTATTTTGTTAAGTTAATATCAAAATGATACTTATTTAATTGAATGTATTCTATTTTGCTTAATTTTATTGGTTTCAAAATAAAAGTATCAGAATGATACTTAATCTCATTCTGATACTTTTATTTTATATTCCTTTATTTTTCGGAAAAGTGTAGCCCTTCCTATCCCCAAAATCTTTGCAGCTTCATCTCTATTTTTATATTTTCTAAGTACTTGTTCTATTGCCTTTTTTTCTAAGTATCTTAAGTTACAATTGTCATAATCATTTTTTTCATCTTCTTTAATCCTTATTGGCAGACTGAAAGGAGTTAAATATTCCCCTGTTTCCATATTTACTGCATATTCAATTACATTTTCCAGTTCCCTCACATTTCCAAACCAAGAATATTTCATAAGCATATTGTATGCCTCTTCATCTATGCCCTTTATATTCTTTGAAAGCTTTTTTTTGCATTTTTCTAATATATGCTGAGTTAGTATCTTGATATCTTCTTTTCTCTGCCTTAATGGTGGAATCTTTATAGGTATTACATTTATTCTATAATATAAATCCTGACGAAATTCTCCATTGGTAACCATGTTCTCTAAATCTTTATGAGTAGCTGCTATTATTCTGACATCTATTGGGATATTAATGGTTGAACCTATTTTCTCTATACTTCTATCCTGTATTACCCTTAATAGCTTTGTTTGTAAATGGAGAGGCATATCCCCTATTTCATCTAAAAATATTGTACCTCCATTTGCTAGTTCAAATTTACCTATTTTACCACCTTTCTTTGCTCCCGTAAATGCACCTTCTTCATAACCAAAGAGCTCACTCTCAAGCAAACTTTCAGGTATTGCTGCACAGTTTATTGCTATAAATGGTTTATCTTTTCTTTTGCTGCAATTGTGAATTGCCCTTGCAAATAGTTCTTTTCCTGTTCCACTTTCTCCTAAAATTAAAATCGTTGAATTTCCCTGAGAAGCTTTTTTCGCTTTATCCTTAATCTCATTTATTTCCTTTGAAATTCCTATAATATCGTTAAATTCTGTATAAATCCCAGTTATTGAGATATCGTTAATTATTCTGTTTATATCCTTTATAGTTCTTAGCACCACAACTGCACCTATTATTTTTTTTTCTAATTCAATAGGTTTAGCATTTATTACCACTCTTATATTTTCATATGTTACCTGCAGATTCTTTATTTCTTTTCCAAACTGCAGTACTCTATTTATATCTGCTTCTTCTATCAGTTTCCTTAAAGTTAGATTTTTCTTTATATTAGATCCACCTAATATTTCTTCAACCTTTTTATTTATGTAAATTATATCTTTATTTTCCCCTAAAGCAATAATACCATCATCAATAGAATTAATTATGGTTTCTATCTGTTTTAATAATATTTTTTGTTTTTCCTGATTCATAGCTTCCCAAAGTTTTGTAGAAAGTAAGTCGCCCATTTTTTTTAAAAATTCAAGTAAATTGTCAACATTGCTTTCTAAAGCTTTTTTTTGTTCCAAGGAAAAGGCAACTAGACCAATTACACCGATAACTTTTTTGTCCATTACAATTGGGCTGCACACTTCTGAAAACTCAATACATGTATTTTTGTTTGGGCATTCATAGCACACTTCTTCGTACTTTGGATTTTTAACTATATAACTTTTGTTTTCAATCATAGATTTTGTGAAAACCGATTTTTTTACTAGTTTTTGACCTATTTTTTCTTTATATTTTCCTGTACCAGCAACTCTTATATTGTTTCTATCAACTATGGTAACATCGACACCAATTACACTGGCAATTGTATCTGCAATAATCTGGACATAGTCCTGTATATAAATTAGGCCATTCAAAGCTATCTGCTCCCCCACTTTATTTTACATCCTTTTTATTTAAATCTAATATTTTTGAAATAATTTCCCTTGTTATATCACTAGATATACTATAATTTATTTCAAGACCATTTCTATTGCCTTTTATAATTCCTTTATTTCTTAGCACCGCTAAATGCTGTGATACTGTTGATTGGGGCAGTTTCAGACATTCCTGCATTGTTGTAACATTTTTTTCTCCTTCACTATAAAGACCACATAAAATACACAGTCTTACTGGATGTGCCAGTGCTTTCAATATTTCTGAATATTCTTCAAGATTTTTAAGTAATATATTTTCTTTCATCAATTACACCTCTATACTTAATTTAACTAAATTGTAGAACAACTATTTTCTAGTGTCAATTAGAGAGATTTTTATGGTATAATAATACAACAAAGGAGGTTGTTTTATGTTTGATGAAAAATTTATACGTAAGTTAGATAAATTTTCTATTTTTCTTCTCATATATACTTTAATCTTTATAGTGTTTTTTTCAACATTACCCTACACTTTACCCTTTGTTGCAGCTCTCATTATTGCTGCAATAACAAAACCATTCACTAGGTTTTTAAAAAATAAACTAAAAATCTCAGTGAGCATTGCTTCTCTGATATCTACTCTGACAGTCTTTATATTTTTACTTTTAATTGTTACTACTATAGTATTTAAAATAACTTATGAAGCACGACAGCTCTTAATGTCTGTACCAGATGTAAATACATTGAAGCCAATTATTATTAAATATTTCGACCAGGTTATGGTTTATTTCAACCAAATAGATCCTTCTATAGTAACTAAAATTCAAGCACAAGTTTTATCTGTTTTGTCAACAACTTTTAACGTGACAGTAATTGTTTTAAATAAACTTGTATCAATAGCCATTAGTTTACCCGTAGTTTTAATGATTGTTTTTATTACACTTTTGGCTACTTATTTCTTTTCAAGGGACATGACTGATATGAAGGATAAGTTTATGGGAATTTTTTCTCCATATAGCAGGGGCAAGTTTCATGAGATTTGGGATGAAACAATCAAGATGATTTTTAATTACTTGAAAGCATATTCTCTGATAATTTTTATTACTTTCCTTGAAACCTTTATTGGATTTTCAATTTTAAAAATAAAATACACCTTTATGTTAAGTTTATTAAGTGCATTTTTAGATATCCTTCCTATCCTGGGAATAGGTTCTTTATATATACCTCTTATTATTTATAACATCATTATTAAGAATTATTTTACAGCAATAGGACTTGGTGTTTTATATATTTTAATTACTGTTATTAGACAAATAATAGAACCAAAATTGGTTTCTTCATCATTGGATCTCCATCCTGTTGCCGTTCTTGCAGCTATATTTATTGGATTGAAGGCATATGGTTTTCTTGGAATGTTTTATTTAATTCTTTTGATGATACTCTACAAGGTTTTAGTTAAAATTAAAATTATATAAAATAACATAATTAGAATATTTAACCTCCATTTTGGATAAACTTTTTATATAAAGTTAACAAAGGGAGGTTAATTTATGCTTGAAACAAAGCCTCTACAATATACCATAAGCAGTTTAAAACCTAACGCTTTTTTTGAGCTTTCACAGGAAATTACAAACCTTCTAGAAAACAGTTTACATAGTTATTCTAATATAGTTGTTCTTTGTATTGGTACTGATCGCTCAACTGGAGATTGCTTAGGTCCTAGTGGGGGAAAAACTTACAAAATATTATTCTCTTCGACATATAAATATTTTCGGAACCTTAGATGATCCGGTTCATGCAAAAAATTTAAGCGAAAAAATAGACTATATATATAGTCATGTAAATAATCCATTTGTAATAGCAATAGATGCTTCATTAGGAAAACACGAAAATGTTGGAAATATAAATCTTTTTAATGGGCCATTAAGTCCGGGTGCAGGTGTTAATAAAACCCTCCCTTCAGTTGGTGATATCAGCCTTACTGGGGTTGTGAATATATCTGGCTTTATGGAATATGTAGTGCTTCAGAACACCCGTTTATCACTGGTCATGAAAATTGCAGATGTTATGTCATTAAGTTTATATATTTCACTGAAAAAATTTAATAACTATAACAAAATGTCGGTGTAAATACATAAAAGCCCATAAGTTCATATTAATTATGGGCTTTTTGTATTAACTTTGACTCTTCTTTTATATACTTTTTATACTTCCCTGTAATCCTGGTGTTGTTTAAACAAATCAATTATTTCTTCTTCCGTAACATCTGAAAAATCTTTATAATAAAAGCCAATTGCAATTAAATCTGAATCAATTATGTTGTAGAATATTTCTTTACACTGATTTTTTAATAAATCATGTGCTTCTTGTGAAATTACTGGTGTTGCAATATAAACCTCATTGCCTTTTGTTTTTAAAGTTTTAACTGCAGCCCAAACTGTATATCCTGTAGCAATTCCATCATCAACAATTAAAACACTTTTATTACTTGGTATGTTATAGTTAAATTTTTCATTCTGTTTTATTAAATATTCAATTTTACTTTCTATTTCAGATTTTAAATAACTTTTATTGATATTGTATCTTTCTATTATTTTTTCATTTAAATAATATTCTCCGGTTATAGAAACTGCACCAATGGCAATTTCTTTATTCCAAGGCGCTCCTATTTTTTTCGTCAATATCCCTGTATAAGGAATATGCATTTTATCTGCAATAATTTTTGCTATTACCATTCCACCCTTTGGAATACCAACGATATTTTGAAATTCGTTATTTTTTATTATTTCATATAATTTATCAGCTGCATCATTCCTATCTTTAAACATATTTCCTCCTAAAATAAAGGTGAATATAGCTTATGATTTATTTCATATTCTATTTCTTCATAGTCTTTTCCATCAGCGTTGATAATAAAAGAACCATCTTCTGTTGCTTTAATTGAATTATATAGATTAAATAACCCTCTTTTATTTTCAGAGTAAATATATACATTACTTGGAACATTTTCTTCTATATCGTAAACCTCATATCCTTTGTTTATTAAAAATTGCTTTACATCAGCCAGTTTATGGTCACATGAAATAATCATACAATCACTCCTTGGATTTATTATCCCATTTAAAAGTAGCTCTTATTCTTAATTTCAATAAAAAAAGAGCTGTTGCACTAACATCTAAAAATATTAGTGCAACACCCCTCTTTAAACATTTATTGCGTTTTTTATAGCTAGTTTTTCCTCTTCTGAAAGATCGTATTTTGATATTCCATTTTCAATTGGCTTTGCAAATGTTGTACATTCATTTCGACCATATATACCAGTAACCACAACCCCTGCATTATTTTCATCGAGAAGAGCTATAGAAAAGCTAAGATCACTTCCAACGTCATCAAAGGCTCTATACCTTACAATACCTACTCTTTGTATACATTTTTTAAGTCTTTCGTCTACGTTTTTATAAATTTCTTCTATATTTTTAGACACTTCAAGGGCATCCTCAACTTTTTGATTATATTCTATAATCATATCTTCTATATTTTTTCCTGAAGAACCTTTCATAAGTTTTTTATATCTCTTTTCTAATCTATTTATCTCTACTTTATTCATAATAATTATAAAAAATAGTATTACTATCACAACGATTAATCCAAATATAATAAAGATCTGATTGTTATTTATTATATCTATAATATATTCCATACTTTCTCTCCTTCTTTGTTTAATAACCTCTATATCTAATATTTAGTATAATGTTTCACGTGAAACATTATACGTTAAACATATCTATAATTCTTTCTAAATCTTCATCTGAATAATACTCAATTTCAATTTTTCCTTTTTTTCTACCCTTGTTAATAGTTACTTTAGTGCCTAAGATATGTTTAAGCCTATCTTCAATATCCTTTATAAAAATTTCTTTTTTAGGTTTTGTTGTTGATTTTTTATTTTTATTGTGTAGTGAACTAATGAGTTTCTCTGTTTGTCTTACATTTAAATTTTCATCAATTATTTTTTTCGCTAACTCATATTGAAGCTTTTTATCTTCAATACTAACTAAAACCCTTCCATGACCTTCAGATAAGGTTCCATCAATTAAATATTCCATTACTTTACCATCTAAATTTAATAATCTTAATGAATTGGCAATTGCAGGTCTTGATTTTCCTATTCTATTTGCGATTTTTTCCTGGGTAAAACCAAAGTCATCTATTAACTTTTTATATGCGATTGCTTCTTCAATTGGATTTAAGTCTTCTCTTTGTAGATTTTCAATTAGTGATATTTCCATTGTTTCTGTTTCTGACAATTCTTTCTCTATTACAGGTATTTTTTTTAATCCTGCTATTCTAGCAGCTCTCCATCTTCTCTCCCCTGCTATTATTTTATAATACTCCCCTTCTTTTTTAACTAAAACAGGTTGTATTATGCCGTGATCTTTTATTGATTGTGCCAGCAAATTCAATTTCTCATCATCAAAATTCTTTCTGGGTTGTTCTTCATTTGGGCAGATATGATTTATATCAATTTCCTTCACACTATTTATATTTTCTTCTTGTACAGTATTTTCAATCTCAGGAATCAATGCACCTAAACCTTTTCCTAAAGCACTCTTTTTTGCTGTCATTAGTAATCACCATCCTCATCAAGATCAATAAATTCCTCTGCAAGCTCTTTATAACATTCTGCTCCTCTGCAGTTCTTGTCATACAACATAATTGGAAGTCCATGGCTTGGTGACTCAGCTAATCTAATATTTCGGGGAATTATTGTAGAATAAACCTTCCCTTTAAAGTATTTTTTAACTTCTTCAACTACTTCGATAGATAAATTAGTTCTTCCATCAAACATACTCATAACTACACCTTGAATTTCTAGAGAATTGTTCAGGCTCTTCTTTACAAGTTGTATTGTATTCATTAGTTGTCCTACTCCTTCTAATGCATAAAACTCACATTGGATTGGTATTAGAACACTATCAGATGCAGTTAAGGCATTTATAGTTAATAGTCCTAAAGAAGGTGGACAATCTATAAATATATAGTCATATTTATCTTTTATTTTACTTAATGCTTCTTTTACCTTGTTCTCTCTGTTTAATTTGGCAGTCAGCTCTATTTCGGCTCCTGCTAATTCAACACTAGCTGGTATTATATCCATATTTTCAACTACAGTGTTAAGTATAGCTTTTTCAGGCGATATCCCCATTATAACATCATACATCGAATATTCAAGTTCATTCTTATCTACACCTAATCCACTTGTTGTATTACCTTGGGGATCTATATCAACAGTTAAAACCTTTTTACCTAAACTAGCTATATATGAAGACAAATTAATGTTTGTTGTTGTTTTTCCTACTCCACCCTTTTGGTTGAATATAGAAATGATTTTGCCCATTTTTCCACCTCCTCGTATATTTTTCACCTTTTCCTAATATATATTTTACAGTAACAATCTTTTATATTAAATACCTAAGGAGGATTTTATGCTAAAAATTATTATTTCTACTTTTCTTCTTGTGTTTATAGCTGAATTAGGTGACAAAACACAACTAACAACTATGTTATTATCTGCCCAGTCAAATTCAAAATTGGCAGTTTTAATTGGATCTTCTCTGGCTTTAATCTGTTCTTCTATAGTTGGTGTTCTCGTTGGCTCTTATATTAATAAGTATATACCTCAAAATATTATTCAAACCGCAGCAGCAATAGCATTTTTAATAATTGGATTTCTCCTTCTTTTTAATAAAATATAATCCTTTCTTACACTTTTTGCACAATAAAAAATCAGGATATTGCTCCTGATTTTTATTGTTATTTTTACTTTTTAGGTATTCTCACAATAATCTCCATATAATCATCTTTTTCTTTATGGCTGTACTCAGCTTCTATTCCGTTTTTATCCATTATCTGTCTCAAGGTATTTGTTATTATCTTTGGATTTATTGACCATTTATATTTTGCTTTTGGGTTGTTTTTGTTATCTTCTGTTTCAGAAATTTTTTCTATTTCTCTTTCGACAAGTTCTTCAGTCTTTTTTACGTTTAAACCTTTTTTTACAATTTCATCTATAATTTTTAACTGTATCTCTTCATCCGACAATTTTAATAATGCTCTAGCATGTCTTTCAGTTAAATTGTTTTTTAATATATTTTGCTTTACATTTTCTGACAATTTAAGTATTCTAAGCTTATTTGCTATTGTTGATTGCTTTTTACCAATTTTTTCCGCAAGCTCCTCTTGGGTAAATCCATGCTCCTTTATTAAATTACTATATCCCTCTGCTTCTTCGATAAAATTTAAATCTTCTCTTTGTAAATTTTCTATCAATGCTAACACAGCTGATTCCTGATCTGTCATATCTACCACAATTGCTGGTATTTCTGTTAAACCTGCTAATTGTGAAGCCCTTAGTCTTCTTTCACCAGCTACCAATTCAAAATAGTTATTTATTTTTCTAACACTTATAGGTTGCAGAACCCCATATTCTCGTATTGATTGTGATAACTCATATATTGCCTCTTGATTGAAAAACTTTCTTGGCTGATAACTATTTGGTTTTATAAGATTAATTGATATATTTCTAACTTCCTTTTCAGCCCTCATTCACACCATCCCTCTACATTCTTTTATTACTAAATTCTATACTTTTCTTCCTTTTCCTGCTATTTCCCATCATAAATCGTACAACATAATAATTTACTTTTTTATTAACCTCGTCATTTAATTGGCTTTTTTTCTATTTGTCCAGCTTTTCTTGGGTATTTTTCAGAAATTTTATTTATTTTTTCGACAACTACAATTTTATGCTGCATATCTTCCTCAGGAATTTCAGTATCCATTACCCCTATAAGTTTTCCACCTAGGGTTCCAATTGCATTTTTTGCATCTATAACTTCTTCATTTGCTGATGGTCCCTTTAATGCAATAAAATACCCTCCTTGCTTTACGTATGGCATACAATATTCACTTAATACTGTCAAATTAGCTACTGCCCTTGCCGTTGCGATATCAAAATTTTCCCTAAAACCTTCTTTTCTACCAAAATCCTCTGCCCTACCGTGAACAGTTTCTATATTCTTAAGCCCAAGTTCGTTAATTACAGTATTTAAAAAGTTTATTCTTTTGTTTAATGAATCCAATAATACTACCTGTATATCTGGTCTAATTATCTTTACAACCATACCGGGAAAACCAGCACCTGTTCCAACATCAATAAGTCTTATATTTTCCTTTAATTTTCCTGATTTAATAATTGAAACCGAGTCTATAAAATGCTTTTTTGCAACTTCTATTTCCTCAGTTATTCCAGTAAGGTTCATCTTTTCATTCCACTCTGCAAGAAGCTCCCTATATTTTCTAAATTGATCAATTTGTGTATCACTTAAATGTATACCATACAAACTGCAACCTTTTATTAAAATCTCTTTAAAATCCATTTTTTACTCTCCTTTTTTTCTTCGAAGCTGCTCAAGATGTATTAAAAGAACTGATATATCTGCAGGTGAAACACCAGATATCCTTGATGCCTGGCCAATATTATCCGGCTTAATTTGTGATAATTTTTGCTTTGCTTCTAATCTTAAGCCATTAATTTCGTTGTAATCTAAATCCTTAGGTATCTTTCTTTCTTCCATCTTCTTAAACTGTCTTACCTGCTGCAGCTGTTTTTCTATGTATCCCTCATATTTAATTTCAATTTCAACAGCTTCACATATTTCTCTTCTTAGTGGTTTTCTTTCCTTATCTATTTCAGCTAAAATAAAATATCCTAGTTCAGGTCTTTTAATTAATTCATAAAGGGTTATTCCACTTTTAATCTCAGCACTATTGTTTTTTTCTAGAAATGCTAAAACTTCCTCTGTTGGAGACACTCTTGTTGTCTTCATTCTTTCTATTTCTTTTTCTATAGTTTCCCTTTTTTCCAAATATCTTTTGTATCTTTCTTCTGTAACTAATCCAATTTCATAACCCCTAGGTGTAAGTCTGGCATCTGCATTATCTTGTCTTAGTAATAATCTATACTCAGATCTTGAAGTCATCATTCTGTAAGGTTCATTAGTTCCCTTTGTAACTAGATCATCAATTAAAACTCCAATATACGCATCTGATCTATCTAAAATAAATGGTTCTTTGTTTTTACATTTTAGTGCAGCATTAATTCCTGCTATTATTCCCTGAGCAGCTGCTTCTTCATATCCTGAACTTCCATTTATTTGTCCTGCGAAGAATAATCCCTGTATTTTTTTTAGTTCTAAGCTGCGATCAAGCTGAGTAGGATCTATGCAATCGTATTCGATTGCATATGCAGTCCTTGATATCTCACAATTTTCTAATCCAATCATAGATCTATACATCTTTATCTGCACATCTTCCGGCAAAGAACTAGACATACCTTGAATGTACATTTCCTCAGTATCTTCACCTTCAGGCTCAACAAATATCTGATGCTTTTCTTTATCAGGAAACCTCATCACTTTATCCTCTATTGAAGGACAATATCTTGGTCCGATCCCTTCTATTACACCAGTGTAAAGTGGTGATCTATGCATATTTTCCTGTATTATTTTTTTCGTTTCCTCTGTTGTGTATGTTAAATAGCATGGTATCTGTTCTCTTTCTATATTGTCTGACATAAATGAAAATGGAGTTACAACTTCATCCCCTGGCTGAATTACCATTTTACTAAAATCAATAGTTCTTCTGTTTATTCTTGCTGGAGTTCCTGTTTTAAACCTTCTTAATGCAACTCCTAAATCAAGGAGACTTTTGGATAATTCATTTGCAGGAAATAAGCCATTAGGACCTCCGCTATAATTCACTTCTCCAATTATTATTCTGCTCCTTAAATATGTCCCTGTAGTTATAACAGCTGCTTTACATTCATAGTAGGCTCCATTTCTTGTTTTTAAACCTACAATCTTATTCTCCTTTACATCTAATTCAACAACTTCATCTTCTTTTATCGTTACATTTTCTTCCAATTCTAGTGTGTGTTTCATAGTAAACTGATATTTCTTTTTATCAGCTTGAGCTCTTAAAGAATGCACTGCTGGACCCTTAGCAGTATTAAGCATTCTTGACTGAATGTAAGTTTTATCAATGTTTATACCCATCTGTCCACCTAGGGCATCAACTTCCCTTACTAAATGTCCCTTTGCTGTTCCCCCTATCGCAGGATTACATGGCATAAGGGCAATACTGTCAAGATTTAGTGTTATTAAAAGTGTTTTACAACCCATTCTTGCTGCCGCAAGAACAGCCTCACATCCTGCATGGCCTGCTCCTACAACAATTACATCATAAGTACCTGCATTATACATATCTTTCCTCCAATCATTTTCCTATACAAAATTCAGTAAATATTTTATCTATTATGTCGTCAGCAACCGTATCCCCTGTTATCTCACCAAGCTTTAAATATGCATCTTTTAAATCTATTGATGCACAATCTATAGGAAAACCTGATGATAATGTTTCTATTCCCTTGTTTATACTTTCTAAAGCTTTTGTTAAAATATCCTTATGTCTTACATTTGTTATATAAACATCCTTTACAGTAACATCACCTTTAAAGAAAAGTTCAACAATCTTATCTTCTATCTGTTCTACACCTTCTTCAGTATTAACAGATGTATATATTATTGGATGATTTATTAAATTATTTTTTATATAATCCATGTCTATTACCATTGGCAAGTCAGATTTATTGATTACAACAATAACCCTTTTATTTTCTAACATTTTTATTATTTCTTTATCTTCATTATCCAGTTCTCTGCTTCCATCAAGCATAAAAATGATTAGATCAGCAATATCAATATACTCTTTACTTTTCTCAACTCCGATTTTTTCAACTAAATCCTCAGTTTTTCTGATCCCTGCAGTATCAACTATTTTTACAGGAATACCCTTTATGTTTATATATTCCTCGATTACATCTCTAGTGGTCCCAGGTATATCTGTTACTATTGCCCTTGCCTCTTCAAGTAAAGCATTAAGCAATGATGATTTTCCAACGTTAGGTTTACCAACTATAGCTGTATTCAAACCTTCCCTTAGTAATTTTCCTGTTTCAGCATTCTTAATTAAACCTTCTATTTCAGTTACAATCTCTTTACCATCATTTATTACACTTTTTGAAACAACATCTTCTATGTCATCCTCAGGAAAATCTACCGCAGCTTCAATATGAGCAAGCATTTTTAACAGTTTATCCATAAGATGCTTTATCTTTGTTGATAATTTTCCCTTTGTCTGTTCTAGTGCAATTTTCATGCTTTCATCTGTCTTAGCCCTGATTAAATCTATTACTGCCTCTGCCTGGGATAGATCTATTCGTCCATTTAAAAAAGCTCTTTTTGTAAACTCCCCTGGCTCTGCTAGTCTTGCACCATTGTTTAGTAAAGTAGCAAGTATTCTTTTAACTGCTACCATTCCACCATGGCAGTTAATTTCCACAACATCTTCCCTTGTATATGTATTTGGTGCTTTCATATAACTTACTATAACTTCGTCTATTATTTCATCAGTTTCAGGATTAACAATATGACCATACCTTAGTGTGTAACTTTTCATATTCATAGTATCTTTATTTTTATAGCTTCTAAATACCTTATTTAAAATATTTAATGAGTCTTCTCCTGTCATTCTTACTATTCCAATTCCGCCTTCACCTATTGCCGTTGAAATCGCCGCTATTGTGTCGTCAATTATCATTTCATCCACCTCTTAATATATATCATTCCAAAAAAAACAAACTTATTTCATTTTAGATCAATTCTTTTCATCAATATGTATTGACTTAATATTTTTTATGAAATATGTTTATATGCAGATATTTAACTATTTCATTATACCAAAAAAGTGTCAAAACAACTAATTAATCCAAGTTATTAAAATACTTTTAATATTTAGCAATGTACCATATAAAAAAGCCTGTAAAAATACAGGCTTTAAGGCAAATTTTCATATCCTAGGTTCAACTACAACTTTTCTAAATGGTTCCTCTCCCTCACTATGAGTTTTGACATTTGGATTATTCTGAAGTGCAGCATGAATTATTCTTCTCTCATATGGGTTCATGGGTTCTAATGTAATACTCTTATTATATCTTTTTACCTTATAGGCTAACCTATCTGCTAATCTTATAAGTGTTTCTTCTCTCTTTTTTCTATAGTTTTCTGTATCTAAAATTACCTTCTTGTATTCATTTTCTTTGTTATTTTTATTTACAACAAGGCTTAGAAGATACTGAAGTGAATCTAAGGTTTCTCCCCTGTAGCCTATTAGAATTCCCATCCTAGGTCCTACAAGGTTTACCTTTAAGGTATCATCCTCATCCTTTATATGAATCTCACACTTAATTTTCATTTTATCTAATACTTCTCTTAAAAAATTTCTTGCAATAGATTCATAGTCATCTTTTAATTGAATTTTTACCTTGGCTGGTTTAAATCCAAAACGACCAAATATCCCCTTACTACCTTGTTCTATAACTTCAATTTCAACTTTATCCCTTGTGGTTCCCAATTCTTTTAGACCATTTTCTATTGCTTCTTCTATTGACTTACCCATAACTTCTATTGTTTTCACAGGTTACACCACCTTACTCAGCAAGCTTAGCCTCTTCCTTGTGCTTAATCTTATTTATAATGAAATATTGAATAAGCACTTGAATGAGATTACTTATTATCCAATATAAAACAAGAGCTGCCTTAAACTTATAACTCATATAGATAAAAAATACCGACATAAATATATTCATTTGTTTCTGGGTTTTAGCTGATGGATCATCTCCCTTTGGAGACATCATTACACCAGATAAATATGTAGTTAAACCTGATAGAATAGGAAGTACAAAAGTTTTATCAGGCTCTCCTAAACTTTTCATCCATAAAAAACCAACATCATTAAATCCTGAATAACCATATATTACCCAATACATTGCAATAAACACTGGCATCTGCACCAGCAATGGAAGACAGCCAGCAAGAGGATTAACTCCCATTTCTTTATATAATGCCATTTGTTTTTGTTGCAATGTTTGAGGATCATTTTTATATTTTTCTTGAAGTTTCTTCATCTCAGGCTGAATCTTGCTCATCATAACAGTAGATCTTGTTTGCTTAATGGTAAGTGGAAGTAAAATCAGTTTTATCAATGCAGTAAAAATGAAGATATCGAAGAAATATGCCAAGCTAAGATTTCCTGTACCTATTAAACTGGTTACTCCACTATGTATTAGATTAAATAAATTAGTTAGCGGTTTTAATAAAAAATTATTCAAATTTTAACCCTCCTTATTATGGCACTGGGTCGTACCCCCCAGGATGAAAGGGGTGACATTTTAATATACGCCTAATAGCCAAAAAACTTCCTTTGATGGCTCCATATTTTTCTATAGCATCAATAGCATACTGTGAGCATGTTGGTATAAACCTGCATGAAGGTGGTTTCATAGGTGATATATATTTTCTATATATCTTTATTAAAATTATTAAAAATTTTTTCAAAATTATTCACCTTCTTTTAATAAACCACCTTTTTTCATCAAATTTATCTGTGATTTTAAAATTTCGTGATAATTAGATTTTGAACACCTTGCCCTAGCAACAAAGATTAAGTCATATCCCCTTCTATATTTTTCTTTATTAGTTCTATAACTCTCCCTTATAAGCCTCTTTACTCTGTTCCTAGTAACACTATTTCCAACCTTTTTACTTACAGATATACCTATTCTATTGATATTCTTATTGTTTTTAAATATGTATAACACCAATAATGAATCACTAATTGATTTGCCACGATTATATATGTACCTAAACTGCGAATTTTTCTTTATCTTTTCATCGCTTTTCATCTATTTTCCCCTTCTTGATAAAAGGATAAAATTGCAGAAAAAGGCCACTAAAGCGGCCTCTTATGCTGTCAATCTCTTTCTTCCTTTTCTTCTTCTTCTTTGAAGAACAAGTCTTCCTCCACGAGTCTTCATTCTCTTTCTGAATCCATGTTCCTTTTTTCTTTGTCTTTTCTTTGGCTGATATGTTCTTAGCACGAGACTGCACCTCCTTTTACATATATATGACAATATCTTATCATCTCAATATTAATAAATAAACGTACTATAAAGATTATATAGTTATGTATTAAAACTGTCAAGAAATAGATACGATTACTTATATTGTTGATATTTTTATCCACATATATGTTTTTTGTGGATAAGTGTTGCTTGTGGATTAATTATTTGATAATATATTTATGCTATGTGAATAACTTGTTTTTATCTTTTATATTTTTTGAGGATTAAAGTCAACTTATACACAATTGTGGATAAGCTTGTGTATAAGTTGTTAAATTTATTTTTGTTTTTTATTTGAATAATTGATTTTCTTTGATTTTTTTCTTGTTTATTTTGTTAATATGGATTTGTTGATAAAAAATAATTTTCTTTTTTACCATATAAATTATTAACATAATAACATTACTGTGAATAATTTTATCAACTATTTTAGTTTATTATTCATTATTTTTTAATCTTGTTGATAACTTTGTTGACAATTAAATTTTGAACTAATAAAATTTTTTTATTTTATATTTTACGAATAGGAGGAAATTTTATGGGGAACCAGATTACCGACTTGTGGGAGAAAACCCTTAACATAATAAAGGCGGAATTAACTGAAGTTGGTTTTAATACATGGATTAAATGTATTGAACCAATAAGAATTTCTCAAGATACAATTATACTTGCGGTTCCTAATGATTTTACCAAGGGAATATTAGAAGCTCGATATAAAGATTTAATTGGAAATGCAATTAAGTTAGTCTCATCTAAAAAGTATGATATAAAATTTCTTCTTCCATCTGATGATGAAATGCATAATAACAATGAAACTTCTAATAAAATTGAGAAAAAAGAAAATAATACTGAAAAAAAATCTAACGATGAGCTGACTACATCAACTTTAAATCCAAAATATACCTTTGATACTTTTGTTATTGGTAATAGTAATAGATTTGCCCATGCTGCATCCTTAGCCGTTGCTGAAACTCCTGCCAGGGCATATAATCCTTTATTTATATATGGTGGAGTTGGACTTGGAAAGACGCATCTTATGCATGCAATAGGGCATTATATACTCAGTGGTAATCCCAGTGCACGAGTTGTTTATGTTTCATCAGAAAAATTTACAAATGAATTAATAAACTCAATTAAAGATGATAAAAACGTGGAATTCAGAAATAAATACAGAAATGTAGATGTACTATTGGTTGACGATATACAGTTTATAGCTGGTAAAGAAAGAACTCAGGAAGAATTTTTCCATACTTTTAATGCTCTGCACGAAGCTAATAAACAAATAATTATATCAAGTGATAGACCGCCAAAGGAAATACCAACTTTAGAAGATAGATTAAGATCAAGATTTGAATGGGGATTAATTGCTGATATTCAGCCACCGGATTACGAAACAAGAATTGCCATACTAAAGAAAAAGGCAGATGTTGAAAATCTAAATATTCCTAATGAAGTCATGGTATATATCGCAAATAAAATTCAATCAAATATAAGAGAATTAGAAGGTGCTCTGATTAGAATTGTTGCATATTCTTCATTGGCAAATAGAGAAATCAGCGTTGATTTAGCCTCAGAGGCTTTAAAAGATATAATTTCAAAAAAGAATTCTAAGCAGATAACAATTGATTTGATTCAAGACGTTGTATCTAGCTACTACAATCTAAGAATTGAAGATTTTAAATCTAAAAGAAGGACTAAGAATGTTGCTTTTCCGAGACAGATTGCTATGTATCTTGCCAGAAAACTTACAGACCTTTCATTACCAAAAATAGGTGAGGAGTTCGGTGGAAGAGATCATACAACAGTTATACATGCTTATGAAAAAATTTCAGCAGATCTAGAAAATGATGAAAGTTTAAAGCAAACAATAGATGAAATAACAAAAAAATTCAGCAAAAATAATCCACAGATGTGTATTTTTTATTTTAATAACATGTAGATAATTTTTTTACGAATTTTTTGTTGAATATTGTGGATAACTTGTACCAAAAATCAGACAACTTATCCACAATTATTTTTATTGAAGAATATTGATTTTTTCATGGCTGTATGGGTTATCAACAAATTCACAGCCCCTACTACTATTACTACTAAAAAACTATTTATTTATCTCTTATATATATATTAATTTTCCTATGTGGATAAAAGGAGGATCTGATATGTGGTTTACTTGTGAAAAGGACGTTCTGCAAGAGGCAATTAATATTGTTCAAAAAGCTGCATCAAATAAAACTACATTTCCAATTTTGGAAGGGATTTTGATTACTGTTGAAAAGGATAGAGTTATACTTTCAGCAACAGATTTAGATCTTGGTATTGAAACTTATGTAAATGCGGATATTCATCAGGTTGGTTCAGTTGTTTTAAATTCAAAGATTTTAGGTGAATTTATAAGAAAACTTCCAAATGATGTTATTACAGTAAAAAAAGAAAATAATGATGTTTATATTACTTGCTTAAAATCTGAGTTTGTTCTTGTTGGAAATAATCCAGAAGAATTTCCAAAACTTCCTGTAATTAATGAAAATACAATGTACGAGATTTCACAAGATTTATTACGTAATTTTATTAAACAAACAATTTTTGCTGTGGCTACGGATGAAACTAGACCTATTCTAACAGGAGTTTTGTTTGAAGTTAGGAATGAAGTTTTAAGTTTTGTTGCACTTGATGGTTATAGATTAGCTTTGAAATCATATGAAATTGGAAATAAGGATAATATAAGCGCTGTAATTCCTGGGAAAACATTAATAGAGATATCAAAAATACTAGAACCAATAAATGAACCAGTAAAAATTACATTCACTCCTAATCATATTTTATTTAATCTAGGAGATACAAAAATAATATCAAGATTACTTGATGGAGAATTCATTAATTACAGACAAATAATTCCAGATGAATATAGGATGAAGGTGAAGGTAAAAACTAATGAATTGATGGAGAGTATTGAGCGTGCATCATTACTTGCAAGGGAAGGAAAGACAAATTTAATAAAATTTGAAATAAAAGAAGATAAAATGGTGATAACGTCTAATTCACAAATGGGTAAAGTTTATGAAGAAGTTAATATAGAGCTTGAAGGAGAAGGTTTGAAAATTGCCTTTAATTCAAAATATTTTCTAGATGTATTGAGAATAATAGATTCTGAAGAGATATATCTTGAATTTTCAAGTAATGTAAGTCCTTGTTTAGTAAAAAAGGTTGATTCTAAGGACTATATTTACTTAGTACTACCAGTAAGACTTGTTGATACCGTATAACCACCTGATACAGGTGGTTTTGTAACGATTGTACTAATACAGATAGGAGGTATCTTATGGATAAAATTCAAATTAATACGGAATTTATTAAGCTGGACCAATTTTTAAAGTGGGCAGGTATTGCGGACACGGGTACTATAGCTAAATTGATAATTAATAATGGTGATGTTAAAGTTAATGGTGAAGTTGTTCTTCAAAGGGGTAAAAAGCTTTACAAAGGAAATATAGTTGAAGTTGCTGATGTTGGAATTTTTGAAGTCGTGTAGAGGATAAAAATATGCATGTAAAAAACCTTGAACTTAAAAATTATAGAAATTATTCAAGTTTAAGTTTAAATTTAAACAAGGGATTAAATATATTTGTTGGTGAAAATGCTCAGGGAAAAACGAATATAGTTGAATCAATATATTATTTAAGTGGTGTTAAATCACATAGAACAAGCAGAGATTCTGAATTAATAAAATGGGATAAAGATAGGGCTTATATAAAAGCTGATGTTGTTAAAGCTATCTCAGATTATACAATGGAGTTTCTTTTAAGTAATGAGGAAAAGAAGGCTATTAAAGTCAATGGAATAAGAATTAATAAAATATCTGAAGTATTAGGAACGGTAAATGTTGTAATATTTTCTCCTGAGGATTTAAAATTGGTTAAAGAAGGTCCGGCTTTCAGAAGGAAATTTATTGATAATGAGTTGAATCAAATCAGACCTAAATATCATCATGCACTTTTACAGTATAATCGTGTGCTTATGCAGAGAAATAATCTTTTGAAATCAATAAAGTTTTCACCTTCAAATAGAATAACAGCAGAGGTTTTCAGTGAACAATTAGCTGAATACGGTAGTTTTCTCTGTGACGCTAGAAATGAATTTATTAAAAAATTATCTTTAATTGCTAGACTTATTCATAGAAAAATTACCAATGGTAAAGAAGAGCTGGAAATAATATACGATTGTAGTATTGGTAAATATAAAAATAAACAGGAGACTAAGAAATGGCTGTTAAAATACTATATTGAAGAAATGGATACTGATATTGAAAGAGGTGTAACCCTGAAAGGGCCACATAGGGATGATTTAATAATAAAAATTAATGGATTTGATACAAAAATTTACGGTTCACAGGGTCAGCAGAGAACTGCAGCGTTATCATTAAAACTATCTGAAATTGAAATAATTAAGTCTGAGGTTTCTGAATATCCGATACTAATACTTGATGATGTGATGTCTGAATTAGACTTAAACAGACAAAAATTTCTTCTAGAATCATTAAAAGATGTTCAGACTATTCTAACATGTACAAGCTTAAATGATATAAATGCTTTTCATTTTGATAACAAGGATGTTTTTATTGTAAAAAACGGAAATATTTCAAAATTAAAGGATATTAATAATAATGAAATATACAATTCATAAACAAAAGGTTATAATTTATTTATGTGAATGATAAAGGGAGGAATTTTGTGTGTTTTTGCATTTGGGAGAAAATGTTGTTATTCCACTTAAAGAGGTTATAGCTATTTTCGATATAAATTCTACAACTAGCATAGATACAAGACAATTTCTAAAGACAGCTGAGGAAGAGGGGTTTATTAAAAGAATTACTAAAGATGAGCCAAAATCTTTTGTGGTTACTGAAAGAGAAAAGAAAAGTATAATATATCTTTCACCCATATCCTCTGTAACTTTGTCTAAAAGAAGTGGTTTTGTAGATGAACTGTAAGTGGTAGAGAGGAGGATTTAAATGACAAATAATAATAACTATGAAGCAGAGCAAATACAGGTCTTAGAAGGCCTTGAAGCTGTTAGAAAAAGACCAGGTATGTATATAGGGAGTACAGGACTTAAGGGGCTTCATCATCTTGTTTACGAAATAGTTGATAATGCTATTGATGAGGCACTTGCAGGTTTTTGTAAGAATATTGATGTTATAATTCATGAAGATAACTCTATTACTGTAGTTGATGATGGTAGAGGTATTCCAGTTGGTTTGCATCCGAAATTGAATAAACCAGCAGTTGAAGTTGTTTACACTGTGCTGCATGCAGGTGGAAAGTTCGGCGGTGGAGGATATAAGGTATCTGGGGGTCTTCATGGTGTTGGTGCATCAGTTGTAAATGCACTTTCAGAGTGGCTTGAAGTTAAAGTAAAAAGAGATGGTCATATTCATATGCAAAGATATGAAAGGGGTAAGGTAATAGCTCCACTGACTATAATAGGAGATACAAAAGATACAGGTACAATTGTTACATTTAAACCTGATTATCAGATATTTGAAACGTTAGTGTATGAATTTGAAGTGCTTTCTCAAAGATTAAGAGAGCTTGCCTTTTTGAACAAAGGTATTAGAATAACTTTAAGTGATGAAAGAGATGGAAAAAAAGATGTATATCATTATGAAGGTGGTATATTAGAGTTTGTTAAATATCTTAATAGAAACAAAGAGGTACTTCATCCAGAACCAATTTATATAGAAGGATATAAGGATGATACTTTAGTTGAAATTTCTCTTCAGTATAATGATGGTTATAGTGAAGGTATTTTTTCTTTTGCCAATAACATTGATACAACTGAAGGTGGTACGCATGTTGTTGGTTTTAAAACAGCTCTAACAAGAGTTGTTAATGATTATGCAAGAAAATACGGATTTTTAAAGGAAAATGATAAAAATTTAGCCGGAGAAGATACAAGAGAAGGTTTAACTGCTGTAATTTCAGTTAAAGTTACTAATCCTCAATTTGAAGGTCAGACTAAAACAAAGCTAGGAAATACAGAGGTTAGAAGTATAGTAGATGTTATAGTTGGTGATAAAGTAGCATCATTCCTTGAAGAAAATCCTCATGTTTCAAAAATTATAGTTGATAAGTGCTTAACTGCGGCAAGAGCAAGGGAAGCTGCAAGAAAAGCAAGAGAACTTACAAGAAGAAAGAGTGTTCTTGAAAGCATGTCTCTTCCAGGTAAACTTGCAGATTGTTCAGAAAAGGATGCTAAACTTTGTGAAATATATCTTGTTGAGGGAGACTCTGCAGGAGGATCAGCAAAACAAGGAAGGGATAGAAGGTTTCAAGCTATTTTACCCCTTAGAGGTAAAATAATGAACGTTGAAAAGCAAAGATTAGATAAGATACTTGCTTATCAAGAAATAAGAGCCATGATAACTGCCTTTGGTGCGGGGATTGATGAAGAATTTGATGTTAGCAAGATTAGATATGATAAAATAATAATAATGACCGATGCTGATGTTGATGGTGCACATATAAGAACACTTATACTTACATTCTTCTTTAGGTATATGAAGCCATTAATTGAAGAGGGACATGTATATATAGCCCAGCCACCTCTTTATAAGATTTCAAAGGGTAAGGCTATATATTATGCATATTCAGATAAAGAGCTAGAAGCTAAGTTAAATGAAATTGGAAGAGATAATGTTTCTATACAAAGATATAAAGGGCTAGGAGAAATGAACCCAGAGCAGTTATGGGAAACAACTATGAATCCAGAAACAAGAACGTTACTTCAGGTTACAATCGAAGATGCTATTGCAGCAGATGAGATTTTTACCGTTCTTATGGGTGATAAGGTTGAACCTAGACGTGAATTTATACAGGAAAATGCTAAAAAGGTGCAAAACTTAGACATATAGTTCTAAAAAGTACGAATGAGGTGAACATATGGATGAAAGAAACGGTACAATTTTAAATGTTGACATTAAAGATGAAATGAAAAGATGTTATATAGATTATGCTATGAGTGTTATTGTTGGTCGTGCTCTTCCAGATGTACGAGATGGTTTAAAGCCTGTACACAGAAGAATTCTATATTCAATGCATGAATTAGGAATACACCCAGATAAACAACATAGAAAAAGTGCCAGAATCGTCGGGGATGTACTAGGTAAATATCATCCACATGGTGATTCTGCTGTTTATGATGCTATGGTAAGATTAGCACAGGATTTTTCCACGAGATATCCTTTAGTTGATGGACATGGAAATTTTGGTTCAGTTGATGGCGATGGTGCAGCTGCAATGCGTTATACAGAAGCAAGACTTTCTAAAATTGCCATGGAAATGATGAGAGACATAAATAAGAACACAATAGATTATGTTGATAACTTTGATGGAACTGAAAAAGAGCCATCAGTTTTACCTTCAAGATACCCAAATCTTTTGGTAAATGGTTCATCGGGGATAGCTGTTGGTATGGCAACTAACATACCACCACATAACTTAGGTGAGATAATAGAGGGAACAATAAGACTAATAGATAATCCAGATATCACCATAAAAGAATTAATGGGTGTAATTAAAGGACCTGATTTTCCAACAGCAGGAAATATATTAGGAACATCAGGTATCAGACAGGCTTACGAAACAGGTAGGGGAAGGGTAATAGTAAGAGCAGAGGCAACAATTGAAGAAGAAAGAGGAAAAAACAGAATAGTAGTAACAGAGCTTCCATACCAAGTTAATAAAGCAAAATTAATAGAGAGTATCGCTGAGCTTGTTAAAGATAAAAAAATAGAAGGAATTTCAGATCTTAGAGATGAATCAGATAGACAAGGTATGAGAATCGTCATTGAGCTGAAAAGGGATGCTAATGCAAACATAGTTCTAAACTTGCTATATAAACATACCAAAATGCAGGATACCTTTGGAATAATAAATCTGGCACTTGTTGATGGAGAGCCTAAAATATTAAATCTAAAGGAAATATTGTATCATTATGTTGAATTTCAAAAAGAAGTCATAAGAAGAAGAACACAATATGATTTAGACAAGGCTGAAGCAAGGGCCCATATTTTAGAAGGATTAAGGATTGCTCTTGATCATATAGATGAAGTAATTGCATTAATCAGAGCATCTAAAAATACAGATGAAGCAAGAAACGGGCTGATGGTTAAGTTTGGCTTATCAGAGAAACAAGCTCAGGCTATTCTGGATATGAGACTTAACAGACTTACAGGATTAGAGAGAGAAAAGTTAGAGAGTGAATATGTAGAACTTATTAAGCTGATAAATTACTTAAAGGAAGTACTTGCAAACGAACACCTAGTTCTTCAAATAATAAAGGATGAATTAACTGAGATAAAAACAAAATATAGTGATACAAGAAGAACAAGAATTACAAATAACAACGATGAAATAGATATAGAGGATTTAATACAAGAAGAAGAAGTTGCGGTAACTATAACACATGCTGGATATATTAAAAGAATACCAAGTGACACTTATAAGAGTCAAAAAAGAGGTGGAAAGGGAATACAAGGACTTTCAACGAGGGAAGATGATTTTGTTGAAAACTTATTTAATACCTCAACACATAATAATATTATATTTTTCACTAATTTTGGAAGAGCATACAAACTAAAAGCTTATGAAATACCTGAAGCTGGAAGAACTGCAAGGGGAACAAATATAGTAAACATTCTACCGTTAAACCCTAATGAAAAAATACAGACTGTAATTACAATAAAAGAATTCAATGATGACCAATATCTTGTTTTTGCTACAAAGAATGGTCAAATTAAAAAAACAAAGCTAAGTGAATTTAGTTCCATGAGAAAATCTGGAATAAATGCAATTAATTTAAAAACTGAAGATGAATTGATGTGTGTTAAATTAACAGATGGAAATCAAAAAATTGTAATAGTAACTAAGAATGGCTACTCAATAACTTTTGATGAAAATGATGTAAGACCAATGGGAAGAACAGCCGCAGGGGTTAAGGCTATTACTTTAAGAGAAGGCGATGTTGCTGTAAGTATGGAAGTTGTTGATGATGATTCAGAATTACTTGTTGTAAGTGAGAACGGATTTGGAAAAAGAACAAGTTTTTCTGAATATAGTGTGCAAGGTCGTGGAGGTAAAGGAATAATTACTTACAAGGTTACTAAAAAAACTGGTAGTATAGTTGGTGCGAAAGCAGTTAAAGATGATGATGAAATAATGCTAATAAACAGCAACGGAATAATAATAAGGTTACAAGTAAAAGATATTTCATGTACCGGAAGAAATGCTATGGGTGTAACATTAATGAAATCAGGTGAAAATGATAGAATAGTCTCTGTATCAAAAATAAATTGTAATGATGAAGATACAGAGAAAACGGATATGGAGGAATAAAAAATACTCTGATAGGTATTAAAATTTATATTAAATAAGCAAGGTAATTAATAAAAAACTCACTGGTTAATAGACAAATTACTTGGAAGTTCTGTACTTTGTTTTATTGGAAACAAAGATTTTTTGAAAGATTATTTAGTCTAGGTATTTCAAAAATTCTATTGTTATCGGAATAAAATAAGGGAAGGACTTCCTCTGTTTTTTTGTATATGATTTAGAAATTCAGGGTTATATAAGTGTTGTAAAAATAAATAAAATAAATTGTTGACAATAAAAAGTTAAGATGGTATTATAATTAAGCGTCGTGAGTTCACGACAAATAAAATTTTAAATAAGTGTTGACACAAAAAAAGATGTGTGATAAAATACTTATTGTCGTCAAGATAAATT
>NZ_AZQP01000015.1 GCF_000601455.1 Fervidicella metallireducens AeB | reverse complement strand
TTGTATATAGAGATTTATAAATTTTTATAAAATTTATTTGGCTGTTTCAACCCTCCTTCTTTTTTTATATAAATAATACCTATAAATGTCACTTTTGTCAATTAAATCGTTAAAGTCTATTGTTCTATATTTTATTTCAAATTTTTTTTCATAAATGAAGGCAGTTTTTTTATTAATCTAGGTGATATAGATTCTATGTCATGTTTAGTTATACCACCTATTCTTATCATTGAATATAAATATACTGCTCCCGCACAAGCTATTGTTAACATTAGAGGTATTATATTAACAAATCTCCCCATTTTAATTATACCAGTCATACTAAACAATATGTATTTTATTAACAATGTTGCTGCTGCCATAATAATAGAACTTATAAGGGGTTTAATTGTTAAACCAAATAATGAAAATTTTATTTTTAACGTCTTACACATTTTGCTGTGATTTAAAATTGACGGAACTAGAAAACACAATATTCCACTTACCACAGCTCCATTAATGTTTATTTCCCTGTTCCCAACAAGTATAAAATTAGAACCTATCTTCAATACAATCCCTACAGCCAAGGAGAAGACAACGAAATAAAATTCATTTATACTCTGAAGAACTGTACTCTGAATCTTGACTATGGACATAAATACTACAACACAAGAACCGTAAAGCATTAATTTATAACCTAAATCCGTACCAAATAATACCTTATAAATCTCATAACTTAAAACAGACAATCCTAATGCCGCTGGTATTGATATTATGAAACTAATCCTTAGGGATGATAATATTTTCTCCTTTATAGCCTTTCTATCACCTAATACTAATGCTTGGGAAACATCTGGTACAACAGTTGTGGAAAGTGCAAATATAACAATTAAAGGTACATAAATTAATGTTTTATAAAAATTCAAGACACCATATAACATATTTGACTCATAATTAGAAAAACCTGCGTATAATAATCTGGATTTTACATTAAACATATCTACAACAGCACCAAAGTTTTGTAACCCTGCACTTAAGGTTATCGGAAAGCCATATATTAAAAGCTGCTTTACAATTTTCTTTCCAGATATGGTTTTTTTGCATTCACTTGTATTTTTAACATAATTATATATTCCACTTGCCCCAGCAAAATACATCAAATAGAAAACTGCCAGCAAAGCACCTATTGAAGTTCCTATTGTACCACCTGCACTTCCGTACTGAACCCCATATTTCATTAAAATTTTTGCAAAAATCAAACTTACAACCACATTGAATAATTGTTCTAACAACTGTGATACTGCCAGTGGTGTCATTAAATTTTTACCTTGATAGTATCCTCTATACGCACAAAGAGTCGATGTTATTGCTATGGCTGGTGCCAGATATATTAATCCTATGTATATATCTGGACTTTCACTGGCTGTTGAGATAAATTTTGCACTTATAATTAATAAACCCGTCAAAATTAAACCAAACAGTGTTAAAATTGTTCTTGATAATCTAAATGTTCTAAGTGCTGCCTTATTATTTCCCAGGGCACTAAGTTCTGATACATATTTTGCAATAGCTGTTTGCATTCCTACATTTAGAACCGCATATAAAAAAACAAAAATTTCGTATGTTTGTTGGTAAATACCATATCCATCTATACCTATTATTCCCTGTAAAATAGGTACATAAAGTACTGATAGGATTTTTGATAAAATCCCAGCAATTGATAGTATTGCAAACCCCCTTGAGGCTGATTCTTTAACCATTTGACCCTCCTATTTTATGTATATTAATCTATACTGTTTAAAATTCACATTGTATATTATACATCATAATATTCTCCTGGTATACTTTAAGATATATAAATTTTTCAATAAAAAAACTTATAGAGCAATTCATCAGGTTGTTTACAAATTTACCTATTCTAGAACATCATGAATAATTGATGATGTTCCTGTAAATTTTTTCGCAAATAATGTATGTCAACAATCTGAATTCATCATCTCTATAAGCTTTTTAAAATTAATTATTTATATTATATCCCTGCTTCTCATTTCATTTTTTAATAGATTTGTAAAATTTTCTATAAAAAAATATACCGGCAAATACTAAAATTAAAATTATTAATATATTTGATACCAAGAAAATAATCGTCTTCTGTATCAACACTATTATAACTACAACTGAATTATTGAATCCACTTTTGATTGATTTGATAAAGTCACTTCCACTTATTATCCCTAACGTGCTTTCTTTTATTAAAATTTTTTTGGTTATAGTCAAAGTAATAGTTCCATAATTTATTTGCCTATCCCAATTATTCTTAAGTGCTTGTAAAGATTCAATATCTCCCCTTACCTTATAAAGCTCATTTTGAACTTTTAAAATCTCCTCTACATTTTTAGCTTTTTTCATTATTTCTAATATCTGTTGTTCCTGAGCCAATAAATTCTTAAGTCTAGCCTCATTATCAACATAGCTGTCAGTTATATCCTGGGAAGATGTACGTTTAAATTTTACTACATAGTTATTTTCTAAAAAATTTATAAATTCATCTATTTTGTTGGAAGGAATTTTTACAACACTTCTGCTCTCATTTTCGTAGCTTTCCATACCTTCAATATAGCCATTTAAATAGTTTACATGTTTTTCTATATCCTTAAAAGTCTTTTTATCATCATCAACTTCAATAACTATCTCTCCATTGAAAATTATTTTTTTATAACTGCCGTCAGATACAGTAGTAAAATTCAAATCATTAGTTTTATTTTTTACATTTACAGAACTTTGTGTCTTAGTTAATCCACGATTTTCTTCACCCTGTATGGATTTATCTGACTTTTTCCCACATGATACTAGAATTATTAACATTAACAATAGCAAAATAAAAATATTTTTCTTTTTCATATATACACCTCCTGTACATATGACCAGAAAAACAGGTTTATGTTCCATATTTTACATAAAATTAACACAATAATGAGGCCATAGATTTCACTGCATTTATATACTAATTTAATATAGCTTTTTCTGAATTTTTCAGGATTTTGCTTAATTTGTTTATGCTGTGCATAATTCTTGAAGTGTCTGCTCCTTTGGCATCTCTTTTAAATTCAACTAATAATGAACTCTAACAAGCCAAAATTTTATTTTTTTATCGCTCCATCCTAAATCCCAAGGAACATCATTCCTGTCTGTATTATGACAGGTTACCAATGCATATCCCTTAGAATCAGCACCAGTTACCACTGATATATGGGTAATGTCTTTATTTTTTTCGTAGGCAACAAAATCTCCTGGTAATAGTTTATATGAGGCTTTATAAACCTTATCGTAATTTCCATAGGCTATCACCGATGCCCTTCCACTATTTATCATGTATTGCTTAAACTTATCTGCATTAACCCATGCCCCTGTTGCATTTCCTTTCTCATAGTTCCATTTAGTATTTTTTCTGAATTTTCCACCCTCAAACAGAATTTGAGAAGCAAAATTAGCACAATCTCCACCATCAATATTAAAATCCCTATATTTTTTGTTATATTGATAGCCATTTTCCTTATACCCAGCTGCTCCACAATATTTCTTTGCATACTCAACAGATTTTTTTCTTCTTTCATTTATATTAGAAAAATCCCTACTCTCCTGTGAAAGTATATAATTTCTTATTGAATCAGCTTTAATATTATCAAGATTCAAGGAATCACCAAATGGATCTTTATACCATTCCTTTGTTATTATCCAAGACTCATTTACCCTTTCCAGTTGGAGAAAGTGATATGTTCCAATTTTGAAGGTGTTTACAAAGTCTAAGTTATTATCATAAACGTATTTATATTCAGTGGAGCAGAGCAAATTAAGTGTGTACATGTCTCCTCCACCTTTTATCCATTTAATAACAATATCTGGTTTGACTCCAATAAATTTTACCCCTTGTTTTTGCTCCCAGTTATGAATGTATTTCATTTTTTTATGTTCATATTCATATGCCCATTTTCCATATTTTGTATTTAAATTATATATAGTCTTAACATAATCTAAATTTTCATCAAGAATTGCTTGATTTCTTTTAACAAAAATTTCTTCAACTACTGCCTTAATTTCTTTATTGTCAATTGGGTTTACAGAATACATTTTCTTATTCTGAAAAAATAATAACAAAAAACTTGATACCACTGTAATTACCAATATCGCTATCATCTGAAGCCTTTTTATTTTAACAGTTTTCAAAGGAATTCCCCCTTCTGTATAACTGAAGTTTTTTATCTTCCTAATACAATCTCAATCTTTTTAATACAATTCTTTGTATATTCCTCATCTATGGATATTCCTTCATACCAATACCTTCTAATTCTTTGTTTATCTCCAAAATATTTTGCCTTTAATATAATTTCTGGTCTATATTCGAAATGTAAAATATCAAAATGACCCCATTTTCCACCCCATATAAAATTGTTTTTTTCAAATATAGATACAATCTCTTTTGGGTATGATTTTAATCTTGATGCTCCCTGTTCCCTGGTTGCCCATTTCCAGTAGTCCCTTTTATCTCTAGCTAAATCAATTGCTATTCCATATGAATGGGGACTTAATCTGGATGTTCCTGAAATATACCTGTAATTAAATGTACCACTACACGGAAATACATAACTTCCTATAGTTTTGTTGTTTTTAGCTATGGTCAGTATATCCCTTATTGCCCTGTTTAATGATTCTGCTGCTGCATTCTCTCTATTAAACTGAAAAGTTCCAGAACCTATATTAACATTTACTAGATTTTTCATAATCTCATTCTTACTGTTTCCATAGACCTCATTAAACAATTGATATACCCTGATGCGACCCGGATCATAATCCTTCTCCAAAAGATCAGATATACCTCCCAAAGGATAAATAACCTCTAGCATATCCTGAACATCTGGATTATTTAATCTTTCTTCATGGCTTTTAAGCTTTCTATCATCATATAATATTTTTCTGCCATTCTTAGTTATTAAATAAACATTCTTGTTATTTTTCTCAAGGTCTACAATATATCCAGGATAAGAGAGCATCAGACATAATATATCCTGTTTCATTACTGTTTCGTATTCACTTTCACCCTTGTTTGTAACATTCACATGTTTATTTAAAGGAATCATATATGATACTATAATTGCTAAGATAAATAATATTGATATACCAGCTTTATTTTTCATACTTTCACTCCTGATTGTCTAATAGAATTTAATATTAAATTTTTAATTAACTGATATATATTCTTTCCCAAAATTTCTTTTTGTATGTTTTTACAAAACTCATCTTATTTCTACCTAAAATTTCTGGCAGAAACCAAATCTTTTCTATCAAATCTTTAATTCATCTGGTAATTATGATACAATTAACATAGATTTAACATTTGGGTTAATGCCGCTCAGAGAGGGGAAATGTTTAGCATGATTAAAATATTTGAATATAAAAAGATTAATGTTATAGCTTTTTTGCTCTTTATTTTTGTTTGTATTACAGATTTTTTTAACAAAACTAGCCTTTTTCTTACCTCTTTATCATTTTTTATTATCTCTTTTATAGTTTTTTATCTTGGTATTCTGGATCTTAAACTGAGTAAATCAAAAAATATGCTTCTATTTATTTTAAATGTGGCTTTTTTGTTGTTCACCTATAAAAGTAAAGTATACTTATTCAATATCGTCATACTGTCTTGTGTTTTATGGGGAACAATTACACCACTGTTAACATCTAATAAAAATATCCTAAGCCTTTCTATTGTTGTAAGCTTATTATCTGTCTACATATTTACATTACTAAACATACATATACCATTATTTACTATTGTATTTTATCCTGTTTATTTATTAGGTGTTATAATAAAAAATCTTTGGCTGGATAAATCCCTTGGCAAATTTTTTATTAATCTAATTTGTATTTTAATTTCTCTCTTTGTCCTGATTGTTTTCGAATTTAAAGTAAAGGATTTTGATTTAATTAATAATATTATGTATTTAAAATTGAGCTCCTTAGATGCAAAAACAGCTGTATACCTTACCTTTACTAACCTCTTTATTATTTTGCTTTTATTTTCTATTTTCTACCTGTTGTTTAACTTTACTGGCATCTTTGAGTATAATAAATTTTATAATAGCCACTATGATAAACATCTGGAGACATTTAAAAAAGACTTTTCAACCTTTTTAAGTTTTGCCTTAATAAATGGAATACCTATTTTCATTAGTGAATTTCTACTAAGAGGACATTTAAAACCAACACTTAAAAGCTTTTTTTATCATCAAACACTATTTAATATTATATTTTTAGCGGGAATTTACTTAACTCTAATTTCTTTATTTGGTAAGTATTTATCAACCTTTATTTTATCAGTTATAAGTTTATTATTAGTTTTTGCTAACTATATTAAAATAAAATTTTTCAATGAACCTTTTTTTCCTTGGGAGATGTATTTAATTAAAAATGCTCTATTAATATCAAAACAATACATAAACATTAAAATAATTTTAGGGCTTTCAGCTTTGTTGTTGACACTTATATTTATATTGTTAAAATACAAAAAAAATATAAAAAAAATCTTTAAAATTAAACCTAAGATAGCTGCATTGCCAATTGCTTTAACTGTAGTTATACCAAATTTTACAATAGTCAACAGCTCAAAATTTCTATCAGAACTTAACATGGGAAAATCCTGGTATGTTGGCAAACAAGAGATGTTAGCCAATGGTTTCTTTGTACAAAATTATTTATACTTGACTGAAATGAAAAAGTATTTAAACAACAAACCAAAGGGCTACTCTAAAAATAATATGTTGGAAATTGATAAAGACCTCTCCATTGAAAAACTGCATAGTGAATCTAATATTGAAAAACCAAATGTTATTGTAATAATGAGCGAATCCTTTTGGGATCCAACCCAATTAAATGGTGTCTCCTTCAATAAAGATATTACTCAAAATCTCCGCAAATATAAAAAAGGTGAAATTATTTCACCGGTTTTTGGGGGTGGTACAGCAAATACTGAATTTGAAGCATTAACGGGTTTTTCTATGTATTATATCAACCCAGGAATAATCCCATATAATGTATATTTAAGAAGAAACACTCCTAGCATAGCATCTGTATTTAAAGAAAACGGATATCAAACAACTGCAATTCATCCAAATGTAGGAGACTTTTACAATAGAACCAGCGTGTATAAATATTTTGGTTTTGACGAGTTTATCGATATAAAAGGCTTTGACGAAAATTCTGAGAAGAAAGGACCCCATATATCTGACGAAAAAACAGTTGAAAAAATACTCAGCCTTTTAAATAGGGATAACAATCCTAAATTTATATTCGCTGTAACTATGCAAAACCACGATCCTTACTACGGAAATTATGAAAATTTAGAAGTTGAAGCAAAATCTGATAACCTTGATGAAATCGAATCATCCATTTTGAGTAATTTTGGACAAGGTATTTATGATGCAGATAAATCATTAGGGCAAATTATAAATGCATTAAGTAAGACAAATAAGCCAACTTTATTATATTTCTTCGGGGATCATTTACCAAGATTGGGATATCCAAAGGGACTCCTTGATATTTATAATAATTGCAGTTTTTTTGAAGGTGCTTCGGTTCTTAATAAGGATTTAAGGCTTTACAAAACCCCCTTTGTAACATGGTCTAATTACAAAAACATGCAGCCAATAAATCAACTTATTTCTCCGGCACAGATAGCCTTTGAAATATTGACTGATTCAGAAGTAAAGTATCCTAATTACTTTAACATATTAAAGGAAATCAGAGCTAAATATCCAATTATGCATAATAATTTAAAAGAAAAAGTAAATTCTGAGGATGAAATTGTTAAAAAATATGAAATGATACAATATGATTTGCTTTTTGGCAAACAATATCTTAATTCAATTAAATAATTCTTAAAAATCCCCAAATTCAATTATAGATGTAATTGGATTTGAGGATTATTTTTTAATTTAATAAAATTATCTTGGCATAGGTGGTTTGGGCTGTCTTCTTAATTCATCAATGGATGTTGAAACTATGCTGTCAAAAAGTCTTTGCTGAGTTGCAGGGGATACACTAAATATCCTCATGATATCAAATATCCAAGGCATATTCCTTCTTATATCCCTTTTAGCCTCCTCTATTCTCTGCTGTCTTGAACCTCTATACCTATTATAGTTCCTATCAATATATTCAACCATTACTCTTACAAGATAATCTATTAATCTTGAATCTACTCCTATTCGGATTATCTCTTCAATATCCCTGGAAGATTTTTGATTTATCATTCTAATTACTCTGTCAACGTCTCTTGGTGCCCTTGTTAAATTTTCAAATTCTTTCTCTTCTTCATCCTGAGTTATTTCAGCATCTTCATCAATAAAATAATTTCTTTCATCAAAATCCTCATATGTTTCTTCGGTATTCTCTACTTCATCCTCCTGTCTTCTGAAATAATTGTCATATCCTTGGTTATAATACTCTGCCCCATACTGCATAAAAGGGCAATTCATAAAACATGGATAATAACCATATGAAAAATTAGTGTTATTGTTGTTTTGCATCTATTTACCTCCAAAAAAATACATCAATATATTATATGCGAGCATTAAAAAAATGACATTGATTAAGAAAATATTTTAATCAATGTCATTAGAGATTCTTTTTTAAAATTATTGTTTAAGTTATGAAAATATTTTTAAAGTGGTGACCCCTAGGGGAATCGAACCCCTGTTTCCACCGTGAGAGGGTGGCGTCTTGACCGCTTGACCAAGGGGCCAACTACTTATACTGCTCACATTGTTATGTTACCAATTATTTATAATTTTGTCAATATCATTATAAATTATACTTCACTTGATTTGTTCAAAATCTTTGCCGTACAAAATGAATAAATTCCTAGCCTTTGCTGGCAGTATTAATACTATTCAAAGGTTCCATATACCTCTACTTTTTTATCCCTTATCATAACCCTTCCCTTTGCTATGACAGTATTTATTTCAAATTTTTCTTCATCAATCAATACAAAGTCTGCATCAAATCCAACTTTAATCCTACCTTTATTTCTTAGTTTTAAAATATCAGCTGGGTTTGAAGTTACAACCTTTAATACCTTTTCTAAAGGCAACTTTTCATCTAAAACAGCATCCCTGATTTCCTCAAAAATTGAAGTTACCTTTCCAACCCTTAATCCAATGAACTCTTTTTTCTCATTAAACATAGGCAGACTTCCTTGGCCATCTGAGGAAATTGTCATTCTATTTTCAGGAACACCTTCTTCTAAACAAATCTTTAATGCCTTGCTGGTTTTAACTTCTCCCTCTTCCCAAAATACTGGATCAGAACTTGTTGTGAAATCTATAAATCCCCCAGACTTTGCGTATTCTACAGCTTCCTTAAAAAGATATGGATTCCTGTTCATATGCGTCGGAATAAACTGTGAGTATGGAATTTCTGTATTTTCAACAATATCTTTCAATATATTTATCATTCTTCTGCCATCACCAAGATGTAAATTAATAACTCCTGCCTTTCCAGATAGAATCCCTGCTGATCTCGTATCTGCTGCTAATCTTCTGATTTCATCAACTGTTGGCTGTGATGACCTATGATCTGATATTGCTATTTCTCCTACTCCAATTACCTTATCCACAACTATAATATCCTTTGCCACATCTCCTGTAATTGTAGTTATAGGTATTCTGTATGAACCTGAATATATATATGTTGTAATTCCCTCTTCTTCAAGTCCTCTTGCCTTCGCCAATAAAGAAACCATATTTCTTGTTATTCCGTCAGTACCAAGACATCCAATAACTGTAGTAACTCCTCCCCTTGTTATATCAGTTAAAGTTATTTCGGGGGTTCTTGTTTTAAAACCGCCTTCTCCGCCCCCTCCTAAAATATGAACATGACTATCTATAAAGCCTGGAACCAATATCTTACCTTTACCATCTATTATCTCCACTTCAACAGCTTCATTTTTCAAATAAAAGTTTTCTCCTATATTACTTATTTTATCTCCAACAATAACAACATCTCTTAAACCTAAATACTCTGGATCATAGACCTTTGCATTTTTTATTATTTTTATCATCATCCCACCTCTAATCTCTGATGTCAAACTTTAATTAAACCCCATTGCAACTGCCACTATCATGAAAATACAACCTATTACAAAGAAAAATCCTTGCATTTTTATTTGCCATTTAGCATATTTACCCCACTCAATTTTTGCTACTCCAAGTACACCCATCAAACTTGCAGAAGTAGGCACTATTGCATCTGCGAAGCCTGCTCCAAGTTGATATGCTAGAGTGGAAACCTGTCTTGTAACTCCTACAACATCAGATAAGGGTGCCATTATTGGCATTGTTAGTGCAGCTTGGCCAGACCCTGATGTTACAAAGAAATCAAATATCGTTTGGAAAATATACATAAATACTGCACATATTGCAGTTGGTAGACCTTCTAAAGCCTTTCCTATGCTGTGCAATATTGAATTTAAAACAGTTGGAGTTGCAGCATCTGTACCGCCCAATACTAAAATAATACCCTTCGCCATACCGACACAATTGCTGTACCTGCCAGATCGGCTGCTCCTCTTTGGAATGAAGAAGCAATGTCATTAATTTTCATACCATTTAATTTAAATGCAACGCCAATAATACCAGCTACAAGGCCCATTACAAAGAACTGAGAAGCGATTTCAGGAATATAGTATCCCTTTTTAGTAACCCCCCAAACTATCCAAACAATTCCAATTAAAAATGAAATTAATACTAACTTATCCCCCATTGTAAAGGAATGATTTTCTTCTATAGATTGAACTTGTTTTCTAAAATAATTATCTGTTTCATAGGCGATAGATTTAGTTGGATTCTTTTTAATTTTGTTTGCATACACCATTAGATAAGCACAAGCCAAACCTGTAGTTATAATCCACATAATTATTCTAAAGCCTGCACCTGACATAACTGGAACACCGGCAATACCTTGAGCAATGGCAATACCAAATGGATTCATCCATGATGTTGCATTTCCAACTTGGCTTGCTACAAATGTAACACCAATACCTACAAGTGAATCATATCCCATGGCAATTACAAACGGTATTACTATCATCGCAAATGGAATTGTTTCTTCAGACATTCCAAAAATAGCTCCACCTAATGAAAAAAGTATAAACAATGCAGGAATTGCTAAATATTCGTATCCTTTAGTTATTTTTATAAATGAATGTATACCTGCATCAATTGATCCAGTTCTTAATATTATTCCAAAAGCTCCTCCTATAACTAAAATAAATGCAACTATACCTACAGCAGAACCATATTTATCCCCGGTTACTAGACCTTCAAAAACATAGTTTAATACACCAAAACCATAGTAATCATCTGTTCCCCATATACCGGCATGGGATTTCAATTTTTTACTTGTATCATATATTTCATCATTAAATAAGCTATATAATACTGGTTCAGTTAGTCCAATCTCATCTAATTTATCCTGTGACCACTGAGATGGATCTAAAGTTAAAAATTCTTCAATTTTAGCTTTATCAACTCCTATACCTTCCAGTTTTGTTTCATTATCTTTAAGTTCATTAAGCTTTGTCTTTAATTTATTCATATCAAGATTGTATTGGTATCTAAAGGACTCACTAATTAAAACCGTTCTTGATTTTTCTTTACCATCTGCATTTTTATAGGTAACCTTGTGTGTGTCAAATTTCCCTAACGGAATAAGAAATGTAAGTAGCCAGCATAAAATTACTACTCCAAAAATAATTAAATACGTATGAGGCATTTGAACTTGTTTAGTTATTACTTTAGTCTTACTCTCCGGCTGTGTTTTTGTTGACATTTATCTCTTCCCCCTTTTTGGCATCCTTTAGATGCCTATTAAATTTGATTTGCCATAATAAAAAGCAATTATCATGCCAAAATACATTTTAATGCCAGGAATAATTTAAATTTTCTGACTTTACATTTGATTATAATGTTGTCAGTTTATTTAGTCTAAATAACATTTATTTAAATGGTCTTATATTTGGCTTAATTTTCCACCAAAAGAACCAATTAAATACCAAAATATTTTTTTATAATGAAGGTAATTCTGGTTTTATATAGAAATATATATTTAGTTATTCAAGAAAATTATTAAGAACAATCAGTATATTAAAGATAATACAGGTGATTTAAATGAAAAAAAGTATAACCCTTGTCACTGGTTCAGAACATACAAGGATTGCTCTTCTACAGCAGTTACGAGATTATCTGCCTGAAGAAATAGAAATTACAAGTTATGCTATAGATGTTGGTATAAACAATAAAATCAGCGATAATCTTGTTATTCTTTCAAGCAGTCTATTAAAAAATGAGTTATTAGAGGCTAACCTTCTTGATGAAAATTGTGAAATTATTACAGCTAAGCGCACTATAAATTTTGATTACATAGATGAGTTAGTTTTTCTTCCACCTAAAACAAAAGTCTTATTTGTAAACGATATGCCCGAATCAACATTCGAAAGCATTGACATCCTGAAGAAAATTGGGATTGACTATTTAGAGTATATTCCCTATTACCCCGGTAACGAACAGATTGTTAAAGATATAGATATAGCTATTACTCCAGGTGAAATCGATAAGGTGCCTAAATATATAAAAAAAATCATTAATATCCAAGTACGAATAATAGATTTTGAATCTATTATTGAAATATTAAGGAAACTTGATATTCTTGATGAAAGAGCTAACCTCTTTTCCCATAAGTACCTTAAAAAAATAATAAACATGGCAAAAAGATTAGCAAATTCCAATAAGGCAATTAACGAATTAAACAATCATCTTAATCTTGTGATAGATGGGCTGAAAGATGGCATACTGGTATATAACTCTTCAGGTACAATAAGTGTATTTAACGAAAATCTCAAAAAGCTTCTTAACATTCATCAGAATGACCTATCAGGTAAAAACATTAAAAATGTATTTAATAATAAATCTTTAATTGATTTTTTAACAAATAATCTCCCTGCTGAGGACAAAATTTTAACTATCAACGAAACAGAAATACTTATCAATAAATTCTATGTCACAAAGGATAACTCAGCAATTGCAGTATTTAAAAATCTAAAGGAGACCATTGAAGTAAATGATCGTCTTAAAAGAGAACTTATTAAGAAAGGATTATATGCAAAATATACCTTTGATGACATAATTGGAACAAGTGAAAATATTAAAAAAGTAAAAGATATAGCTAAAAAGCTTGCAAAAAGTGAATTAACGATACTGATTGAAGGTGAAAGTGGAACCGGGAAAGAGCTCTTTGCTAGCTCTATACATAACGAATCTAAAAGAAGAAATGGTCCTTTTTTAGCCGTAAATTTTAGCGCTCTTCCGGAAGAACTAATTGAAAGTGAGCTTTTTGGCTATGAAGAAGGTGCTTTTACAGGAGCTAAAAAAGGTGGTAAAGCTGGTTTGTTTGAGTTAGCAGATGGAGGTACAATTTTTCTTGATGAAATAGGCGATGTATCTTTGAAAATACAGTCAAGGCTATTAAGAGTACTTCAAGAAAAAGAAGTTATGAGAATTGGTGGAACAGAAATAAAGCCAATCAATGTACGTGTAATAGCTGCAACAAATAAAAATCTGGCTAAGATGGCTAAGGAAAAGCAATTTAGAGAGGACCTTTTTTATAGACTTAAAATGGGATATATCAGTATACCTCCATTAAGAGATAGAAAAAAAGATATACCCACTATTATGGAGCATTTCATAAAACAAGAGACTACTGAGGATATCAGATTTTCTCCTGAAGTTATAGATATTCTTACTCAACATCAATGGCTAGGTAACATACGTGAACTTAAAAATACTATAATGTATATTATGGCAGTTAAAGAAAGTAATTATATTACTTTAAAAGATATTCCTGATAAGGGTTTTTTTCAACAAGATTCTTTGTACAATCCTTCAGTTACTGAAAAAATTGACCAATCATTAGACAATGAATTAAAATTTATTTTGCAAGTTATTTATAATCTTAATAAATCTGGCAGAATAGCAGGACGTGAAACAATAGAGAAAGCTATCCTTGGCACTGCTTTTGAGCTTACAAGATATCAGATTAGAAATAGACTTGAAAAGTTGGAAAATATGGGACTTATCATTAAAAAAAGAGGAAGGCATGGAACAGTACTTAGTGAAAAAGGCGCTAATTTTATAAATTCTATCATTTAATTGGTTTTACTTAAATATCAACAGTTTAATAACTGATACTAAATTTAAAATCTAAAGGCACTGGGGCATATAAAGTATTTGCCACAGTGCCTGGATAGTTATTTTATTTTTACTAGAAAATAAAACTCCGCACCTTTCACTTCTGCTTTACCTGTGCTTAAATCCTTTTGACCTGAAATATTGTTAAACTGGAACTTGATTTTAACTTTATTTGTTTCTTCTTCAAAGGATAGATCCTTTGATAAAATTTCTTTATTAAGATTATTTGTTCCGTATTTTGATAAAAGAACTTCAACAAATTCATTGAGATTCTTTGAATAAACCTCATTTCCATTCTGAGTTATCTTAATAACATTATTATATCTGTTAAAATCAATTTTTAACTGTCCAACATCTGTATCCATCTTATCTGAAAACCTTGGATCAACTAAATAATCGTAATCTCTGATATCTAATACCATTTCATTTTGTTTCGCTGCAAAAAAGAAATACTCCATATTATTATTATAATCGTATGCCTCATACTTAAAGCCGAAGATTTCTTCCATATTCTCCATTTTAAAATTCTTTGGTAGATACTTCACATCATTTAAGCTGTGATTTTTATCAAAATATGAAAGTATGGCAATTATCTGCCTTTTATCTTCCGTTGATATGTTTTTATTTGGTATTATTTTTTTATCCCGTACCATATCATTTTTATTAAGAATTCTTTGTAATCTCACATTTTGACTATACTTTGATATAGAATAGCTGCTTATCGGTCCAACCACCGATAAAAACATAATTATTGAAAGTGATACAGGTAATACAATATTTCTTAGCTTCTTATTAAAAGAGTAATACAGCATCACAAAGAAGACCCATATACCTAATGCTACAACAAAATATCTATTTTCTGTAACACCATATTGTCTGATTCTTATTCCAATTGAAATAAACATCATTGTTATCAGTGGAAGTAGCATTTTGGGGAAAAACTCCATAAATCTTCTGGGCCATGCTTTTTCATTTAGTATTGGAGAAATGAAAAAAAGTACCATTGAAGTAATTACTGAATACCATAAAACAAGATGTGACACAAGCCCCTTTGGCCACTCTCGTGTTACTATTATTTTAGCAAAATAAATGTATAGTATTAATGTATAAACAGTTAAAAGAGGCATTATTATATAAAGCACAAGGACTTTAAAGAGTTTTGGATAATCAATTAAAGAAAACTCCTCGTTTTTAAATGGTATGCCCGCAAGGAAAAAAGTAGGGGCAAACATACCAGCTACAATGAGCCATGTATAATAATAAAAATCACTAGGAACTCTTACCCCAAGTAGCTTATCGATTGTGAAAAGAATCGCCGCAAGTCCTGCAAAGAGTACAACTGAATATATTATAGTGGTAAAAAATCTAGTAAATATTCTTAAAACATACAGTTCAAAGTTATTTTCTTTTTTAATATATGGTATAAATAAAAAAGCAAGATAGAATACTAAATTCAATCCAATATATCTGGTAACTGGAACCATTTTGAAATTTTTAAGCAGGAAATAATAATATAAAACTAAGAATAGAATACTTAGAGAATAGCTAATAATTAAAAAACCCTTTTTATTAACATCCTTTCTTTCAAATATAAGTTTGATACATAATGATAAGGGTATACCTAATGCTATTATCATAGTTATTCTGGTTAATTCCTCAATTGAAGTTGTAATTCCTCTTTGTTGCAATTCGGAAATTATAATCAACATCACAACACATGATGTTGAAAGTCCAATGGCTATTGGAAATCTTCTTAGACTATTAACTACACCTGTGTATACATCCTTTAATAAATTATTTAATTTCATTGCATCACTCCTTCTAACCACAAATTTATATATTTATTATATTATAAAGTAAAAAACAATATATTAATATAATTATTCTGTTTATTTAATCATATTATTTTTAAAAATATCCTGAAGAATTTTGACAGCATCTCTTCCATCCTTAGCATAATAATCTGCACCAATCATTTCAGCGTATTTTTTATTTAAAACTGCACCACCTACAAAAATTTTACATTCAGGTAAATTGGTTTTTAAAAATTTTATTGTTCTTTCCATACTTTTAACTGTTGTTGTCATTAAAGCACTGAGTCCAATTATTTTTATATCATTGTTTACTGCCTCTAAAAGTATCTTATCCTCACTTACATCCTTTCCTAAATCCATCACTTCAAATCCATAATTTTCTAATACCAATCTGACTATATTTTTACCTATATCGTGAACATCACCTTTTACAGTAGCTAATATAATCTTCCCCTTTGTTACAGTACCCAGATTATTTGATTTCATGTGCTCTTTTATTATTTTAAAAGCTCCTTTTACTGCTTCAGCGGATTGTATAAGTTGAGGTAGAAATACCCTTCCATTTTCAAATTCATTTCCCATAATGTCTAAAGCTGGAATTAGATAATTGTTAATTATATCTATTCCTTCTACTTTCATTAACATATTTTCTGTTATAATTTGGGCTTCATTTTTTAAGCCTTTAAAAATTGCTTCTTTTAAATCCATAGATTTTTCCATATCATTATTTGTATTATTTTTATTATCTAAATTTGAATAGACTCTTATAAAATTCTTAGCTTCTTTGTCATTATTCCAAAGAACATTAAATGCATTTATTGTATCAACTATTTCTTTAGAAAGAGGATTTAGAATTGGCATATCAACTCCCGCTGCTAATGCAGCAGCAAGAAAGGTTCTATTTATTAATTCCCTCTGAGGAAGTCCAAAGGAAACATTGCTGATTCCAAGTGTTGTCAACACATGCAATCTTTCCTTTATCATTTTAAGCGCTCTTAGCGTCTCCCTTACTTCAGATTGTTGGGCAGATGCAGTTAACACAAGGCAATCAATTATAACATTACTTTTATCTACCCCATATTCCTCTGCCCTTTTAATTATCTTTTCAGCAATTCTAAGCCTTCCCTCAGCACTACCAGGTATCCCATTCTCATCCAGTGTTAAACCTACAACGCAAGCTCCATATTTCTTTACAATTGGCAGAACTTTATCTAAAACTTCATCTTTACCATTAACTGAATTTATTATTGGCTTACCATTGCAAATCCTCACTGCTGCTTCTATAACTTCATGAGAAGCACTATCTATTTGCAATGGAGCATTTACTACACTTTGTATTTCTTTTACAGCATTTTTCATTACATCTGTCTCATCGATTTCAGGTAGTCCTACATTAACATCTAGTATATCTGCACCTGACTCTACCTGCTTTACAGCCTCTATCTTCAGTAATTCCATATCACCATATTTAATTGCTTCCTTTAGCTTTCTCCTGCCAGTAGGATTTATTCTCTCACCGATGATTTTAACCCCATCACCTAAAATTACTGTCTTTGTGGATGAGCAAGCTGTAGTATATTTTTTTTGATTTCTCTTAACAGGTTTTAATCCGTTAATTCTTTGCTTTATTTTACTGATATAATCAGGTTCTGTTCCACAGCATCCTCCTAAAATTAAAACCCCCATTTTTGCCATTATCTCTAAATAGTCAGCAAACTCCTCAGGTGTTATATTATAAAGGGTATTTTCACCCTCAATCCTTGGAAGTCCTGCATTAGGCTGTGCAATTACAGGTATTCTAGAATAACTTAACATTTCCTCAATGTGAGGCAGCATTTCAGAAGGTCCCATTGAACAATTTAACCCTATAGCATCTACATTAAGGCCCTGAAGTATATTTACCATTGTGAATATATCTGTTCCTGTAAGAGTCCTGCCATCCTTTTGTAGAGTCATTGTACAAAATACAGGTAGATTACAATTTTCCTTGGCTGCTAATACTGCAGCCTTAGCCTCATAGATGTCAGACATAGTTTCAATCAAAATAATATCTGCACCACTACAGTTATCAATTTGTTCTTTAAAAGCATAATAGGCCTCTTCAAAAGATAGGGTGCCAATAGGTTCCATAAGTTTACCTGTTGGGCCTATATCTAAGGCAACAAGTTTATTACCAGCTGCACTTCTTGCAATTTCAACTCCTCTTTTAACTATATCAGAAACCCTATAGTTCGTACCTTCTAATTTAAATTTATTTGCTCCAAAAGTATTTGTCGTTATTATATTTGCTCCTGATAAAATATAATCTTTATGTATTTTTTCAATTAATTCTGGATTAACAATATTAAAACTTTCAGGTAAACCTTCATTTATTCCATATTTCTGGAGCATTGTACCCATTGCTCCATCAAACAATAAAAAACTATTAAGATTTAAACTTTCTTTCAAGATTACATCCCCTTTTAAAAAAATATTTGATAGATTGTACATTTGTAAATGTATTATCCTTTATTTAAAATTTTAATATGCTGATTTATTAATGTCTACAACAACCCCATATAAATAGGCACTGGCCATTTTTCAAATGTACAGTGCCAGTCAAAATCTATTTACTTTTTACATATCCTTCATCAGCTTAATCATGTTTAAAACTATATTTGCTGATTGTATTGCAGCAACACTTTCATAGTTATTATAGGTTTCATTGGCTGAATCATCTGCATTATCAGAGATACTCCTTATTATTACAAATGGAACATTGTTAATATGGGCAACATGGCCAATTGCAGCACCCTCCATTTCAACACAGTGTGGTGAGAACTCGTTTACTATTTTCTGCTTAAGTCCTCTATCTGAAACAAAACACTCCCCACTAACTATGCGCCCAACATGATGATTCCAATCTTTTACACCAATAAATTCACATGCACATACAGCTGTTTTTACCAAGTTTTCGTCACTTTTAAAGCTTGTCCTATATGGAAACAACGTTTCCATCTGTTCTTTTCTTACATCATGATGTGCAACGTCGCTAGAAATAACAACGTCACAAACCTTAACATCGGAGTGTATCCCCCCTGCTATACCCGTATTTATTATTGATTTAACATTATATTTATCTATCAATATTTGTGTGCAGGCAGCTGCATTTACTTTACCTACATTGCAGCACGTAACAACAACATCTGTATTAAAAATCTTTCCCAAATAAAATTTAAAGCCTGCATGTTTTTCTTCTTTATCAAAACTCATATTTTTTAGTAATAAAGAAATTTCTAATTCCATGGCACCAATTATCCCAATTGAATCCATTTACACTCCTCCTCGTAGTCTCTACGTTATTTATATTTTTTTACATTTATGTAGATATAAATACATTTTATCATATTTTTATATATTTATCATTTATTTTACAAAATTTATTTGTATAACTGTTATTTAAAAAATCAGCTAATCAACTATTTCTGTTAGTTGACTAGCTGATAATAAATAATTTAAAATTTTTCAAAGTAAATCCTGCTTGGTTTTAAACTTCCATCACTGAATTTATATTCAACTATTACCTTCCCCATATATATCAAATTCTCATTTGAAACTCCTACTTCTGCTATCAAATTATTGTTTCTAAGTTCATATCCAATATGGTTGTCAAAGTAAAATCTATTTGTTAAGTTTAAAACCCCTATGGATGATAAATACTCCTTATCTAACACAGTTGATGTGCCATCTATTGTAATTATTATTTTATCTTTTTCAGTTACTGCCTTCAAATGCTTTTTAATTATATCAACTGGGTTTTCAACCTGAACAGGTGAAAAATTGTCAATTCTGAAAACCTTTACATCATTTATAAAGACACCTACACCTGCAGCTTTCGTTGTAAAAACCACAACTCCTGCCTCTTTTTCATCACCAATATTTATCAGCCTGATGGTAGGTTCTAATCCTTTTTTACCTATACTCTGCCAGTCAAAACTTTTCACAGTATTACCTATTTTTAGCTTAAAATTCTTATAGATATTATTCTGAACATCTAAAACTGCAGTTAAAACAATTTGACCATTGTTTAAACTCTTATATATTTGTGGCTGATTTACCTGAAAAACTTTCAAATCCATCTCTATTATCTTGTTATCGTCTTTTGCTAATGCTATGCTAGTAGTCAGCATAAAAATTATTAAATTACAAAATGCTATTTTTTTTAAGAATTTATCCATTTTTATCTCCCCTTATATAACTTTTTATTATCTATATTTTTAGATAAAACTTTAAAATTTAATCTACAGTATGAGTTTGTATTTTATGTAAAAGACAAAGGCCAGAATTTTACATTCTGGCCTTTTAAGGGAAGTTATTAAAATAGATAACTAGTAAGCATTATTTTCTTTTATTACGTGTTTTAACATCAAATATAACTGCTGCAGCCAGTACTGCACCTCTGATAATATATTGATATGATATACCAACTCCTAGTAAATTCATACCATTAATTAAGGATGCCATAACCAATGCTCCTACTATTGAACCAGTTACCTTTCCAACTCCACCAGCTGCAGAAACTCCACCTACATATGCTGCTGCAATTGCATCTAATTCAAACAACGTTCCAGCAGTAGTGGTTGCTGACTGTAACCTTGCAGTGTATAAAATTCCTGAAAGAGCAGCAAGAGCTCCCATAGAACCAAAAACAACTAATGTAATTTTACTAACATCTATTCCACTAAGTTTAGCTGCTTCTGGGTTTCCTCCTACTGCGTATATATGCCTGCCTAATGATGTTTTAGTTGTAATAATATGGTAAATAGCAACAACAATTATTACAATAACAATTGTCCATGAAAGCCCATTGTAACCTGATAATATCCATGTTATATACCCCATTATAAGAGAAACAAATATAATTTTAGCAACAAACATTTTTAAAGATAAAACTTCAAAATTATATTTTAGTTTATTCTGTCTGGTATTAAACTCACTCCATATATAAAATCCTATAGCTAAAATACCTAATATCAAAGTTAAAAGATGAACTCCAGGGATATTTGCAATATCAGGAATATATCCATTACCTATGGCATTAAAACTTTTATTTGGTATTATTATTGTTCCTGTACCTTCTGTTACCAAAAGTAAGGCACCTCTAAAAACTAACATACCTGCAAGAGTTGCAACAAAGGCTGGAATACCAACGTTTGCAATTAAATATCCATTAAATAAACCAATCAATAAACCCATAACTAAAACGATAATAACCGTTAAAAACACTGGCACCCCAGTTCTGGTCAGCAATATAGCAGCAATTGCACCTAAAAAACCAGCTAAAAAACCAACTGATAAATCTATATGTCTAATAACTATAACAAGGGTCATACCAACAGCTAAAACAGCTATATACCCTGTTTGATTTATTAAATTACTTATGTTTCTGGAAGAAATAAATAATCCCCCAGTTGAAATTGTAAAAATTATCATAATAACAGCCAAAGCAATATACATTCCATACTCACGAATGTTTTGTTTTATTATATATTTAGCCTCTTCAAAAAATCCCATAACACTGCCTCCTAATTAGTTGCAAGTTCCATTATTTTTTCCTGGGTCGCTTCCTCTATTGGTAACTCGCCAACAATTTTACCTTCTGACATTACATATACCCTGTCACTCATTCCAAGAACCTCTGGTAATTCAGAAGAAATCATAATAATACTCATTCCTTGTTCAACTAACTCATTCATCAAAGTATAGATTTCATATTTAGCTCCTACATCAATTCCTCTAGTAGGTTCATCTAAAATAAGTACATTCGGTTTGATAAAAAGCCATTTTCCCAATGATACTTTCTGTTGATTTCCTCCACTTAGGTTTCCTACCTTTTGTTCAACACTAGGTGCCTTAATATTTAAAGAATTTTTATATTCATTTGCTACTTTTATTTCTTCATTCTCATTTAAAAATCCCTGTTTTGATAAAGCTTTTAAGTTTGCTATACTAATATTTGATTTAATATCATCAATCAATATTAAACCATTACCCTTTCTGTCTTCAGTAACATAAGCCACGCCAGATTTAATAGCATCCTTAGGATTGAAAAATCTTTTTTTATTTCCCATTACAAATAAATCGCCTTTAATGTTATATCCAAGAGGATTTCCAAAAATACTCAAAGCAAGTTCGGTTCGTCCAGCTCCCATAAGTCCTGCTATACCTACAATTTCTCCTCTGCGTACATTAAATTCAACATCTTTTAAAATTTCTCTACCAAGAATAGGATTATAAACAGTCCAATTTTTTACCTCAAGCACCTTTGAACCGAATTGTTTTTTTCTTCTTTTAGGAAATATATCATCAATTTCTCGTCCTACCATGTGTCTGATAATTAAACTTTCTGTTATCTTCTCTTTATCACAATCAATAGAACAAATTGTTTTCCCATCTCTTAAAACAGTTACAGAATCAGCAATTGAAATTACTTCCTTTAATTTATGAGAAATCAATATACAGGTAACTCCCTGCTTTTTTAATTCCTTTATTAAATACAATAAATTTTCACTATCATCCTCGTTTAACGCAGCTGTCGGTTCATCTAATATTAATAGCTTAACATTTTTACTTAAGGCCTTGGCTATCTCTACCAGCTGCTGTCTCCCCACACCTATATCCTTAACTTTTATGGAAGGGTTAATTTTTAATTTTACCTTTTTCAACATTTCTTCAGCCTTTATTACTGTCTCATTCCAATCTATAAATCTTCCTTTTTTAATTTCATGACCTAAGAATATGTTTTCATAAATTGTCATTTCAGGTATAAGAGCTAATTCCTGATATATTGTTACAATGCCGGCTTTTTCGCTATCAGTTATACATGTAAATTTTTGTATTTGTTCATTTAAAATAATATCCCCTTTGTATTCCCCATATGGATAAACTCCACTTAATACCTTCATAAGAGTAGACTTTCCTGAACCATTTTCACCTACTAAACAATGTATCTCTCCTTTTTTTACCTTGAAATTTACATTATCTAAAGCTTTAACCCCCGGAAAAACTTTAGTTATGTTTCTCATCTCCAATATATAATCACTCATAATACAGTTCGCTCCTCAATTAGACATTAAGATTGACTACCTTTAAAATCCTTATCTTTTCAAAGGTATAAGTGAATAGTGATAGGTCATTCTATCACTATTCACAATTATCTGTTGCATATTTATTGCTATTTTAATCCTGTAAAATCTGATGCTGGATAATATCCTGAATCTATTAGTGCAGATTTTACATTATCTTGTTTTACAACGATTACTTCAGTTTGTTTTGCTTTAACATCTATTTTACCGTTATTATATGAACCTGTTGTTTCTGGTTCTTTGCCTTCCAATATGGCAACAGCCATAGTTATTGAATCCTTAACTAGTGTACGAACGTCCTTAAATACTGTCATTGACTGTTTACCATCTATAATGTATTGTACAGAAGCCTTCTCAGCATCTTGACCTGTTATTTTATAGCTTGTTACAGCTTTATCTGCTGCAAATGCATCTGCAATAGCACGTGCTGTACCATCATTAGGAGCTAATATATAAACATTTCCTTTATCTGCATTTGTTGCTGAAGTTAAATGAGCTTCTGCTTTGCTTTTAGCTTCATTAAAATCCCAATTTGTTGTAACCTGACCTATTATTTTACTCATCTCATCACGTGAAAGTTTTGCTTTTCCCTGTAATGCAACAGCTTCAGATGAGTTCTTAATTACAAAGGTACCATCAGCAATTTTAGGTTGTAATACATTCCAAGCACCTTCAAAGAATAGGAATGCATTATTGTCTGAAGCAGCACCAGCATATAGATATAATGGATTTCCCTTACCTGTTGCCTGATCCACTAGATATTGTGCCTGAGCTTCACCTACTGCAACACTGTCAAAAGTTACATAATAATCAACAGCATCAGTGTTGGTTATTAATCTGTCATATGAAATAACCTTAATTCCTTCTTTTTTAGCAGCTTCTGCTGCTGCTGCTGCTGCACTACCATCCTGTGGACAAATTATTAATACCTTTATTCCCTTAGCAATTAAAGCATCAACATTTTCCTTTTCTTTTGCTGATGAACCCTGGCTGAATAATATTTCTACTGAATGATTAGTATCCTTTAATGCATCCTTAAATCTAGCCTCATCCTGTACCCATCTTGGTTCATCCTTTGTTGGTAATACTATACCAACTTCAACTTTTTTGCCACCACATGCTGTCAAACCTAAAATCATCAAAACTAATAATGACGCAGCGATAAATTTTTTCATTTTTTTACCTCCCATAACTTTTTGCTAATTATGAATTTTCTGATAATTAGCTTGTACTTAAATTATTCCACATTTCTTCTTAAATGTCCCTATATTCATTTATGTATTAATGGGACAAATTAGTCCATGTTAAAAATCAGATTTCTGAATAGTAATTTTTTGCTGCAAAAAATTACAGTCTCAGATTTGAGACTGCCATTTTTATTTTCTGTATACTTCATCTTTTAAATGAAATCCATCTTTAATTATGGTAATGTCAATATTTGATTTATCAACAGCAATAGGCTCTAAAACATAATAGGGAACATAATATTTACCGTCAAATATACGCTTTTCTATATTAACAGGTTCCTTTTTAACTAACTTTATTGCTAATTCTATTGCTGCATCTGCCAATTTATCAATAGGTTTATATATTGTAGTAACCTGTGTTCCTTCAACAATTCTTTGACATGCCCATAAATCAGCATCTTGACCAACAACATGTACTTTTCCTATAAGCCTATGTTCAGATAATGCCTCTATTGCACCCTCAGCTAAACTATCATTCCCTGCTATAACAGCGTTAAGTTTTGTTCTTTTCTGCAACTCTTTATCTACAATGTTAAAGGCATACTCCTTTAGCCAATTAGGGGCCCACTCCTCTGCAACAATATTTATTTTGCCACTCTCTACAAATGGTTTTAGAATTTTATCGTATCCCTCTTTGATCATCCTGGTGTTGTTATCATTCTGTGCACCGTTAATAATCAGTACGTTTCCTGATTTAATTTTATTAAGTATACCTCTAGCCATTAATTCTCCTACCTTCACATTGTCAAAACTAATATAAAGGTCAACATTAGAATTTAAAACAAGCCTATCATATGAAATTACTGGTATACCCCTTTCTTTTGCCATGTCAACTGCTGCAGCTGCCTTACTATAATCATTTGGAACTAATAGCAATACATCAATGTCCTGATTTATTAAGTACCTTACTTGCTTTAATTGATCTTGATCATCATTGTTTGCATTTTGAATAATTATTTCTGCTCCTGACTCCCTTGCTTTTGTCATTAATATATCTCTGTCCTTTATCCACCTTTCTTCCTTTAAAGTTCCCAATGAAAATCCTATTTTTATTTTCTTTTCTTCTCTAAGGTTTACATCCTGGGTTTTACTTAAACTCACAGTTGGTTTATCTATTTTAATTAAAATCAAAGCAATTTGTATAATTAGAACAATGGACAGGGCCGCAATAAGAGAGTTTTTTAAAACCTTATCCTTAACCAATATTACCACTCCTATTATTTTTTAATAATCTGTATTCCGTTGGTGTCATACCAGTAACTCTTTTAAAAGCTTTGCAGTAATAATTTGGATCGTTATACCCTATGCTTTGACAAATTTCCTTTATGCTCAGGTTTTGATTAATAAGAAGTTTCATAGATTTCTCTATTCTAAGTTCGGTTAAATAATCGATAAAACTCTTTCCTATTTCTTCTTTAAAAATTTTACTTAAGTAATGATAGCTTAGGTTTACGTTTTTAGCAGTATCCTGAAGTGAAATATCTTTGTCATAATTATTATTTATAAATTCCAAAACTTTAGGAATAATACCCTCGAAATTGCCCTTTCTCTGATTGTTAATTTCATAAGCAAGTTCTGTTAAATACTGAAGAAATTGTATGTTTAAGTCCTCTTTAGAATCTGTCTTTAAAACATTTAGCATTAAAGATTTTTTAAGTTCTGTTATATAGTCAATTTTATAAGGTATGCCCCTTTCAATTGAGAAAATAAGTTCAATTATCTTTATCTTTATTCTATCTAAATCCTCATTATATTTAAGAGTTAATCCAAGGTACATTTCCTTAAATATATCCTTTGCATAACTAAAATCCCCTGCAATTATAGAATTTAATAATGAGTTTTCAAGTGAGGCAATGTTAAAATCTGAAGAACTTATTTTGTTTATAATGTCTTCAAAATGTACTACAATAGCTTCATTATGGGCATTTACAGCAACATATGCTTCATTATATGATTTGCTGAAGTTATCAATGCTGTATTGCCTTCCAATCCCTATTTTGTAATTTAAATTCGTTAATCCATCAAGCTTCTCCACTAATTTTTTACAAATTCCTGTTGATTTTGTTCTTACCATATGTTTATCCTCTTTAAAATTTGTAGGCACAAAAACAGTAATTCTATTTAATAATATTTCACCAATAAGGCATGGCGTTAGCCCCTTTAATTTTATACTAACTAAATCATAGAAATTCTGTATATTCTGATGTTGTTTCAGACTTATTTCTTTATTTTTTATGTTTTCATTTTCCAATAATATATTTATTACGTAACCTTCTTTTAATTCTAGATTAAATATATCTTCATAAAAGTGAGTCTCATTTACTGTACCGATGTTAAAGAGTTTATGAGAAATAAATTTTGATTCTAAAAATGGAATCATTTTATTTATTCGTTCCTTCAATTCAACCTCTTGTATAAAACTATTTCTTTTATTATATAAAACCCTTTTTATATTACCTAATGTATCTAATAATTTATTTTTATTTATTGGTTTTAATAAATACTCAAAAACCCCTAAATTCAAGGCTTCCTTTGCATAATCAAAATATTCGTATGCTGTTAGTATAACAAATAATACATCATTATTTGATGTCTTTATTTGTTTAATTGCCTCTATTCCATCTATTCCCGGCATATGAATATCCATAAATACAACATCTGGTTTCATACTTAACGTCTTTTCAATTGCTTCCCTTCCATTGTTAGCTGTAGCTACAATACTTACATCTTCAATATTTTTGGTTATAATCATCTTAAGAGATTCTAAAACAAGATATTCATCATCAGCAATTAGCACTTTTATCAAAGAAATTCACTTCCTTTATCTATGAATTAATAGAAGGTAATTTTAGTGTTATTTTGGTTCCATTCCCTACTTTACTCTCTATATCAATCAAATTACGTCTATCTGATATATTAAATAGAAGTTCAAGCCTTTCTAATACATTATTAATACCAATTCCTGTTACATGTTTTTTTGTTAATGTTTCATTTGAATTCCATCCAATTATTTCTTCTATGCATTTTGTATCCATCCCTATACCGTTATCTATTATCTCTATTTTAATCTCCTTATCCTCCATCCTAACGTTTAAATGAATTTCACCGTTTCTTTCTAAATTTTGAAGTCCATGAATATATGCATTTTCTACTATGGGCTGAAGTGTTATTCTTGGAATCTTTACATCTAAAGCCCTATCATCTATATTAAGATAAAAATTAATTCTATCACCAAATCTTATTTTTAATATCTGCATATAATTTTTAACATGTTCAATTTCTTCTCTAAGAGGCACAAGCTCCTCTATATTCTTTAAATTATATCTGAAGAGACTCGCAACATTTTCAATAAATTCTGAAGATTTTTCAGCCCCCTCTATCATTGATAGCTGTGCGGCTGCATTTAGTGTATTAAATAAAAAATGGGGGTTAATTTGGGATTGTAGGAATTTTAATTCAGCTTCTTTTAACAAACTAACCATTTTTAAGTTTTGTAATTCCTGTTCTTTTAGCTTATTTTCAACCTCTGCCTGTTTTTTTAACTCATCTATATAATTTTTTATACTCGCCACCATTTTTATAAATGCACCCGCAAGAATATCAGTTTCATCTCCAGTATTTGTCTGAACTAATTCAATATCAAAATCACCCTGTGCTATCTTCTCAGCAGACTGAGATAGATTGGAGATTGGTCTGGTTAATCTATATGTAGAAATAAATGCAATATAAAGTGTAACAAAAACCAAGACTATTATCGCCAACAAGTTTAAATAGGTAATAAGATTCATATTATTGTTTATTCTTTTATATCTTTCTGAACCAACCATTAATTTATTATCTAAAAGTTTATTGTTGTAAAACCTAATATATTCACTTATTTCATTAGATCTTTGAAAATTAGCAATATATCTACTGCTAATTCTTCCACGTTTTGCAGATACAGCCTTATCCGCTTCACTCATTAGTTCATCCAGCATATTCCCAATATCCTTTAAAATCAATATTTCATTGTCATTCTCAATAGTCCTAGGAATTTGCCTTGAGATTTCCTGAAGCTTATTATAATAATTATAATAATTGAGCAAACTTTCTGACGAAGCAGTAGTTAAATATTTTTCTAATTCTGTCATAAGAGAATTTACATTGTTTTTAAGATTATTTAAAAAAATGTAATCAGTTATTATATTATTGGTATTATTAAGTACAACCTTTGCGTTATAATATGAAAAAAGGCTTGTACTACTTAGAAGCAGAATTGTGAATATGAAGTAAGTTGTTAATTTTTTCCTTATGCCATAAAATTTAAAAATATCCTTCAACATAATAAACTCCTATTCAATATTTGTTCTCCATAAACTCCTTTTTCTTTGATTTTAGTAAATCATCCTTAGTAATTACTCTTACCTCTGTATCAATAAAAGTGGGTACATTTTTACCACATTTCACATCTATCATTGTTTTTAAACTTTCATAACCCATTTTATACGGATCACTAGCCACTGTACCATAGATTATTTCCTTATCAATATATCTTAAAATTTCCTCTGAACTCCCATACCCTACTAATATGATTTTACCAACCTTATTTCTATCAACAATAAACTGTGCAGCTCCCAAGGTATCAGCAGAATTTACAGTAAAAATAGCATTTATATTATCCTTAGAATTGATTATTTTTTGTGTTATCTCTTCTGCACTTAATATACCCATTTGTGAAGTATAACTATTGATAACTTTCATTTCTGGAAAAGGTCTTATAGTACTTAAAAAGCCATTCATTTTCAAACCATACTCTATGGACCCTTGGTTTGAATCGTTACTTGAAATAACAGCTATATTTGCTCTTCCCCCTGTTGCCCTTATTAGCAGCTCTGCTGCTTTTTTCCCTATCTCATAACTGTTTGTACCTACAAATGCATATCTTTTACTCATACTATCATCGTTTTCCAAAGTTATAACAGGGATACCTTTATAATATGCCCTATCAATTACCCCAGTAAAATCTGCTGTACTGGAAACATGTGTTATTATACCATCAACCCTGGATAAAGTGGCAATATCTATATATTTTAATTCTTCCTGGGGATCATTAAAACGTGGCCTGCAAACCTCTATTACTGCATTATTATCCTTTGCAGATTCTTCAGCCCCTTTTATAGCCTCATTCCAAAAAGGATCCACAGAATTTTGAACAATAAAATAGAAATGATATAAAGGCCTTGAAGTCACATTTTTTATATCTTTATTATCTATCCAAATTAAAATTATGCCAGCTATTGTAATCATTAATAAAAGTAATGAAATAGCATGTTTATATAATAACCTAAATAAAGCCTTTAATAATTTCATTTTAACTAGCCTCCATTTAATGAATTCATAATTTATTATAACACATACCTATTATAGTAAATATAGGTAATATACCCATTTTTGTAGTAATAAAGCTGCAACTTTTGTAGTTATTAGCCTACTTTGTTGCAGCTTGTTTAAATTAATTTTCTTGTTAAAGTTCTTATTTAATTTCTATGGTATTTTTCTTTTCTACCTTAACTGGATTTTTATCTTCTAGGGATATGTGGCCTGATTCGTATGGACTGCCTTCGATTGTTATGGAAACTCTTTCACAATTGTAATATTCTCCAACTGTATTTACTAAACTTTGCAGTATGTCACCCTCTAAACCCGCACCAACATTTAACTCTGAAATAAATTCCTTTGACAAATCAACATAGGCTACATTATCATTTGAATTAAAATACATATTATTAATCTTTGTATTTTCCCCCAATATTTTGCTTAAATTTTCATAAGGAGGTTTTTTAAAAAAATATTCAAGTTTATCCTTTATTGTATCATTAGTTGAAAAATCAACTGTTTCCCATTTATAAACAATTCTATCCTTGTTATAATCAGGGTAATAAATTTTTACTTTTTTTGTTAAGACAGCCTTTTCCTCAATAGTTTCAAGATTGGTTTCAATTTTCATTTCCCCTGATTCAAAGACTGATTTCACATGCCCTAATTTATATGCATAGTAATCATAGGTTTTATAATCTTTACCCTCAGTTGTCACTTCTAAAGCTTCTACTTCGCCAAATGGCAATTTTATTTTTTTATTAATACTGGAAATGTATCTTTTTCTACCATCATTTATATACCATTGGGTACCCACCTGTAATGGTTCCTTCAATAAAATCTCAGATTTATCATTATTCATATCAATAAATTTATCCCTATAATAAACCTCACCCTCATAATAAACAATCCTAAGTTCTCCATTTTTAATTTCATAAACTTGAACCATCTCAGTACCAGGATTAATAGTTCGTAATTGAATCCTATCTCCTGCAATATAATCCACCAAAACTTCCTTTTCTGCATATTCATTTCCTATACCCTCATATTTCATTCTTCTATCGGGATGAAACGGAAAAAAATCCTTTACAGTATAACTCTTTAACCCTGAGCTTTGCTTTACTTCATCAGAAACTTTTTCTTTATTAATACATGAAGTTAAAATAAACACTATTAGAAATATTGAAAATATTTTTTTCATATACCATCATCCTTTCATAAAGATAATTTAACCTGCAAATTTTATTCTAAACAGCTTCTTAATTTTCAATTACTTTAATTTACAAGTTAAAAAAGTATCACACTATTACATTTAAAACCATATTATAATTTTGTGATCAGATTTCTTGTGAATTTTTGATTTATAGAATTTCAAATCCTAATCTCTATTCTAATATATTTTGAACATATTTAGTACAAAATTTTCATTAAGCCAGGTGTTTGTTATGTTAAATAAAGCAGATCTTCATATTCATACCACCGTTTCTGACGGTGAATTAGATCCGGAGGAAGTTGTTATAATGGCAAAAATATCTGGAATAGACCTAATTTCCATAACAGATCACAATTCAACAGAAGGTATTCAGGAATCTGTCAATGCAGGTAAAACATATGGCATTAATGTTATTCCTGGAATCGAACTATCAACAAAGTATAAAGGGGAAAAGGTTCATATTTTAGGTTATTTTAAAAGTAACAAATATAATGACTCCATCTTCCAAAATATATTACAGCTATTGAAATGTGATAAAACCAAAGATGCCAGAAAAGAAATGAATAAATTTATGAATACAGTAACTTCAGGTAATAAACTTTCTGTCCTTGAGGGCATAGACTTATTGCGTGCTTTTGATGCCTCTGTTGCTCTAGCTCATCCAATTCGAATAAACAAAAAAATTTTATCAGAAGTTTTACAATTTCCCTTTGACGGTATAGAATTGAAGTATTGTGCTTCAATTTCTGATAACATCTGTTATTTTGATTTAGAAAATAAAGATAGTTTTTCATTTTATACTGCGGGATCTGACTTTCACACTACAAAAACTAAGAATACACACCATAGTGTTATAGGAAAACCCCATCTTGATAGCTATGAAATAGCTTTATTTTTAGAAAATTCTAAAGCTCTGGTTCTTTAAACAACAACTTAGTTTTATAGAATTTAATTTACCTCTTCATACTTTTTACTTTTTAATATAAAACACCTTTATCTTTTGAAATTTTTTCAATAGAAAAGGTGTTTTTTCTTTAGAATTACTTTTTCCAATATTCAAAATATTTCTCAATTCCTTTATACATTCCAAAGGATGCATTTTCTCTTTGTTGTTGATCTTTGATTATTTTCAAGTCCGATGGATTATTAAAAAATCCTATTTCAACAAGAACTGAAGGAAGATTATTCTCTCTCAAAACGCTAAGTCTGCTTTTAAATAAACTTGTATATTTCTTTGAAAAGCCTGTACTTAAATTCAACTCCTGCAGCAAACTCATTCCTAAAATTTTTCTTCTTTCATAGTCATAATTATTATAGTAGTCTGTATAATATGTGTCATTTTCAGTCTGAACATAAACTTGAACACCTGATGCTGATGTTTGTGTTTCAGCTGTTGTAGAATTGCAATGAATTGATACAAATACTATGTCCTTATTATATTTTTCTTTAGTTAATTCAAAAACCTTTGCCATCTCAAGTGGATTTTTCATAATTCCGTAACGTTCTTTATATGATGGCTGTTCTATATAGTAATTAAAAGTTAATGACATATTATATAAATCCTCTATCCTTGTTTTGTTTAAATCAATCTTTTCCTTTAATTCATCGCTGCTCTCTGTTAATTCTGCAATTTCCTTAGTTAAATCATCTATTTTTTGTTTATTTATTTCTCGATCTTCGGAGTTTAATTTTTCTAACTCTGCTCCTTTACTAATCAATAGATTCTGAAAATTTGACATCTGTTTTTCAAATTCAGCATTCTCTTTTTCCAGTTTTTCTCTTTCTAAATCAACAATCAATTTATTTGCTACTGCAGAGCGATAATACAATGAATTATAACCACTATTACCATCTGTGGCTCTTGTCATTATTACCATTGCCCCTGCTTCCGTTAAAATTCGCTTGAGTCTTAGTCCCATATCAAGTGTCATAGTTTTTTCATAGACGTTTTCCCGTGTTACACCTGGATCATTAAAGCCGTGACCTGGATCAATAACTACAATCTTACCAGATAAACTTCCTGGTGTTCCTTTTTTAAATGTAAAAACCTGGCTTGTATTTTGCTGATTTTCAGTCTTACCATTGCTGGCTTTAGGCACAGCCGAAGCTTTTATCAGTAAATTAATTGTATTTTTATCTGCCACACCAGTTACTGGTATTTTTATAGATTTCTGAAATGCCTTTACAGCATTTACAGTCATGTCTCCATAATATCCAAAAGTACTTGTTTTTAAAAATTTCAGCTGCACCAATTTTTTTGTAGTTCAGTTACGTCTGAACCAGAACATCCCTTTTTTAACACCCTGTACCCAAGTGTTACCTTAGTATTTTTATTTTTGGAGCTAATAGATTTATTTAGCTCGCTCCAAGTTGCAGAATCTGCTATACCCGTAACCTTAATTTTTTTATCCCTTTGAAATTTAATTACAGCATCCCTTGTCATATCACCAAAATAAGTTGTAACAGTCCCTTTATAATATCCAAGAACTTTTAATTTGTTTTGAAGATCTGATACTTCCTTACCTTTTGAACCATATTTTAAAGTAGTAGCAGCCATTGCAGCAGGAGCAAAAATTAAACTTATCATAAAAAAAGTAATCAAAAAAATTCCTATCCTTCGATGCAACAATATACCTCCTTATCTGTTGTATACATTACAATGTAAATGTACATAATTAATTCTTTAGACTACTGCTTGTACTATCTTAATTTTATATTATAAGATTTAACTATTAAATATTTATTTAATTTAAATTAAAAAAATAAATAACTATGCTTCACAGATTCCCATCATTCTATTTTAAATTTTATAAAACAAAAGCTCCATAAAGGAGTTAATGAAAATCCTTTGTGGGGCTTAGTTACAATAAGTTGCTATTTTTTATCATTCCTGACTTTTGTTGCAGATAGTTCCCAAGGTAAATTAGCTTATTACTAATTCAACTGGACAATGATCTGAGCCTAATACATCTGTGTGTATATCTGCACTTACTAGTCTGTCTTTTAAACGCTCTGAAACACAAAAATAGTCTATTCTCCAACCTGCATTATTAGCTCTGGCATTAAATCTATAGGACCACCATGTATATACTCCGGTTTTGTCTGGATTAAAAAAGCGATAGGTATCTATAAAACCTGATTCTAAGAACTCCGTAAACTTATTTCTTTCTTCATCAGTAAAACCAGCATTTTTTCTATTACTGTTAGGATTTTTCAAATCTATTTCTTTATGTGCAACATTTAAATCTCCACATATTATTACAGGTTTAATCTCATCCAGAGAACTTATGTATTTTCTGAAGTCATCCTCCCACTTCATACGATATTCTAATCTTGCTAATTTTTCCTGGGAATTTGGCGTATATACTGTAACCAGATAATATTCATCAAATTCTAAAGTTATAACTCTTCCTTCTTTATCATGTTCCTCCTTATTTATACCATATGTCACATCTATTGGTTTTATTTTTGTAAATACTGCTGTTCCTGAATAGCCTTTTTTTTCTGCATAATTCCAGTATTGATAATAACCATCAAGTTCTAAATTTATCTGATTTTCCTGCAGCTTACTTTCCTGTATGCAAAAAATATCCGCATCAACCTTTTTAAAATAATCTAAAAATCCCTTTTGCACGCACGCCCTTAAGCCATTAACATTCCATGATATAAGCTTCATAGTCCTTCACCCTCTCCATATACATATTCACCTTGTCATCTTCAATAAATTTTAACATAAAAGTGCTTTTCTATTCTACCATGTTAAAAAAATCATTTTATTGTAATTATCCATTTTATAATTATAATTAATATCTTCATTCTGATGACCTTTGTATCCCACTACTCAATTTTCATCACATTTTGCTATAAAAGTCATAATATATTTATTATACTATGTTTTTTATAGGTGGCGAAAATGATTAAAATATCAGAAACGATTTTTCCAAAAACTTTTATCAATGATTATGCATTAAATCCAATTGAAAGAAAAATTTTTCAAATTCTTTCTGAAAGTGATTTTGTTTATAACTATTCATCATTAAATCAACTAAAGTTTGAGATAGAACTGAGAATAAATATAATTGAAGCATCAAAAGAATTCAATAAAAGTAAAATTCAGTTTAAGGTATTCAGTGAAGCTAGATGCAACCCTGATTTTTGGGAATTAACTCCCGCTGGTGGCTTCCAATTAAAAAAAGATATCCTCCCTGCTCAAGGTATTAAAGATATCTTTTCAAACAGCTTTAAATATGCTACTGAGTGTTCTACTGCTATTATAATAATTTATTATAAAGCACTCCTGAAGATATTTCCTGATGAACTTTTTAACACAGCTTTCCAAAATATTTATCTAAGAAATTGGAATTACATTGATAGTGACTTAAATGTATTTACCTACTATAAAGATAGAGATTTTTTACCCGCTGACTGCAGATATTTCAAAAATCCAGATTTTGATCCTGAAAAATCTCAATGGCAAGGAGAAAATGTCATTGATCTTGGAAACGACACCTATTTTGGACATGGCATTGGTATAAAAAATACTGAAAGCATTGTAACGATCCTCAATCAGAATAGAAAACCAAATGCAACCCAATCTGCTTATTTAACCAATTCCGTAACAAATCCAGATTATAAGCATCTAGCAAATTTGTACTTTAATTATATTTCAAAAACACGTTATAAATTTTTTAAAAAAATAAAACCTGTAAGATAAATCTTACAGGCTAAATTTCGAAAACATAACTATCTTCTAAAACCTCTGTTGTTTTGTTGTTTTCTTGCTCTTCTACATTCTGGACATCTTTGTGGTTCGTTTTCAAACCCCTTTTCCTTATAGAATGCTTGTTCTCCTTCTGTGAAAACAAATTCCTTTCCACAGTCTTTACATACTAAATTCTTGTCTGCCATTTCAACATTCCTCCTTTTTATTAACTAAGATTTACAACTGATTCACATTACGTTCCTATAAAAAGGGAATGTTGTTAATCGTGCTAAATCTTATTTCTATTGGTTTTTTCAACCACCATGAATATCAGTATATCACCTATTTTAGAACAATGCAATACTTTATTTGAAATTAATTTGATTAAGTAGTTTATTTTTTGTTGTTTCATCTGCAAAGGATGCATAAACACTATTTATATATATATCCCTGTAATCTTCTAATTTCAGTTTTAATTCATCCCTTAAAATATTATATTCCTTTGTAAGATCAACTCCTGATACAGTTCTGTTATCAGTGTTAATAGTAACCTTAATTCCATCCATATGGAAATCATAGATAGGATGATTTCTATATGAAGAAACTGCCTTTGTCTGAACATTGCTGGTTGGGCAAATTTCAAGAGCAACTCCCTTTTCCTTTACAACCTTATATGCTTTTTCATAATCCTTAATATAAACGCCATGACCAATTCTTTCTGCTCCTAATAAAGTAACTGCATCAAAGACATTTTTACCAATTCCTGTTTCACCTGCATGTATTGTTACCCTGAAACCATAATTTCTTGCAAGTCTCATACAATCTACATAATTTTCTACAAAGCCCTCTTTTTCAGAGCCTGCTATATCAACTGCAACAACTCCATCACCTATAAAATTTTTTCCTTCTTCAATCATTTCATATGCTGTTTCTACTGGCATATGCCTTAAACATGAAAGTATAAGATTTCCCTTTATGTCATATTTGGATTCTGCATTTCTTATCCCCTTTAATACACTTTTAATAACCTCTTTTATATTTAAACCCTTATTAGTATGGAGTATCGGTGCAAATCTTACTTCTATATATTTCGTGTTTTCCATTGCTGCATCTTCTAAAAGTTCAAATGCCACTCTTTCTAAGGATTCACTAGACTGCATGACTGAAATAGGTAAAGTAAATCTTTTTAAATATTCATCTAGTGATGGACAATCCAAGGGAGCTGTTACTAATTTTTTTATTGACTCTAATTCATAGGTTGCAGCTCTATCCCCTCTATTTTAGCTATATCTATTATAGTTGCAGGTCTTAAACTACCATCTAAATGGCAATGAAGTTCAATTTTAGGTATCTCATTCAAATTCATTTCTTAACCCTCCTCATTAAAAACAGTTAAAAAAATCCTGATTACGAAGAAAATACAAAATGTATTCTCTTCGTAATCAGGAATTATCGGTTCCTGGTAGAGACCTCCAAACCCTATTATTGGAGTTATACGAAGTTCATCAACTATTTTTTTATTATTATATTTAAATCTTATTTTTATGTCAAGATTCTCTTTAAAATTATCTTATTCCGTGTTTACCTATCATTGCAGCTCCAATAATACCTGCATTGTTTCTAAGTTTCGCCAACTCAATCCTACCTATAGGCATATTTTTAAAATTCTTGTTCTTTTCAACTTCTTCCCTGACTAGGTTAAGTAAATACTCCCCGGCGTTTGATATTCCTCCGCCTATTGCAATTATTTCCGGATCCATTATTGTTATTATATTACCTATACCAATTCCTAGATATTTTATTAATCTTGTCACTGCATTTAATGCAAGCTTATCACCTTTCTGTGCAAAATCGAAAATCAATTTAGCATTAAGTTTTGTAAAGTCTCCCTTTATCTCATCTTTTAACAAAGATGCTTCATTTGTTTCTTCCAATAATTTTTTTGAATATTTTATTATTGCAGTTGATGAAGCAAATGTTTCAAAACATCCATTCTTCCCACAATTACAGTCATAAAAATTTTCTCCAATCACCATATGACCTATTTCAGATCCTACTCCATTGAATCCACTATATACTTCTCCATTTAACACAATTCCGCCTCCAATACCTGTCCCAAGTGTTAATAACACCCCACTCTCTGCTCCCTTCATAACACCACATTCAAATTCTGCTAAAGCAGCTACCGTTGCATCATTATCAACAAAAACAGGTATTTTAAAATATTCTTCTAAATCAATTTTTAACGGTACATCATTCCAATTTAAATTTACACATGAAATAACATTTCCCTTCTTATCTGCTATTCCAGGTATTCCTATTCCAATTGATTTAATCTCTGACTTATCTATACCATATTCATCACATAGTTCAAATACTAATTTAACAATATCCCTTACAATTGCTTCATAACCCCTCTCAGAATTTGTTGGAATTGATTTGAGATGTTTAATTTCTCCATACAAATCAACAATTCCAGCAGCTATATTAGTTCCTCCTAAGTCTATTCCTATTAACATAATTTTCCCCCTTGTTTTATTTGATTATTTTGTATTATACATATTTAATTTATCCATCCCATCTATACAATCCTATTAATTAATTTATTTATATACTTTATTTTTAAAACTTGAATATTATTGATTATTCATACCTTAAAGCTTCTATTGGATCTAATTTTGCTGCCTTTCTAGCCGGATATATACCAAAGAAAATTCCAACTGCTGATGAAAACAATATTGCACCAAGAATAGCCTTTATTGATATCGCAGGTTCTATGCCAGCAAAAGCGCCTATTACCTCTGCACCTAATATCCCTAAAGTCATCCCTATCAATCCGCCAATTAATGATAAAATTACAGACTCTATTAAAAACTGCATCAAAATCCTGCCTGTAGTGGCACCTATAGCTTTTCTTATTCCTATTTCTCTGGTTCTTTCAGTTACAGAAACCAGCATTATGTTCATAACTCCAATTCCACCAACTAACAATGATATTGCTGCAACAGCTCCAATAAATGCAGTAAAGATGCCAAGGACATTGTTTATCTGATCAAGCATTTTTAAAATACTTTCAGCCGAATATACATCTTGACCTTTATTGCCATGTCTTGCCTCTAATATATTTATTGCACCTTTTCCTGCGCCTTCACTTTCATCCTGAGAAATAGCCATAACCGTCATAGAATCAATTTTTAAACCATTTGATTCCAAACTACTGAGAAATGTTAATGGTACTGTTAAAATAGCAGGTCTTTGATTATTTTTAACACCGCCAAACATCATTTCCATACCCTTTTCTACGCCTATAATCTTAACTTTTTTTGTTGTTGAATCTATTCTGAGTTTTAAACTTTCACCAACAACATCAGCATATCCAAAGAATGTCATTGCAGTGTCCTCATCTAATATGGCAACCGCATCTCCCTCTTCAAACTCTCTCTCATTAAAATATCTTCCATATAATATTTCAGTATTATTCAGATAGGCAAGATCCGGAGATCCTCCACTGATAAAAGCTCTCCTGCTGTCCTTATCCGAAAATGCAACTCCCCTTGTTTGTACAATAGGGCTTGCGTATTTAACACTATCCAGTTTTTCTTTTATGTATTTTACATCTTCAATAGTAATATAGTCTGTTGATTGAGCCCTTGAACTATTGACTTTAATACTGACAGAGGCTGCACCAATTTTTGAAAATTCACCAGTAATTTCATTTTGTCCACCTTGACCTAAAGATACAATAGTAATTACCGAACTGATACCTATTATTATCCCAAGCATTGTTAAAAATGCTCTCATTTTATTCGCCATTATACTTGAAAAAGCCATCTTAATGCTTTCATATATGTCCAATATTTTATCCTCCCTTACAATACTATTCTATCCTTTACAGGTAAATCGGACACAATTTCTCCATCTTTAAACCTGATAATCCTCTTTGCATGTTTAGCGATATCATTTTCATGGGTAACCATAAGCACTGTGGCACCTTCATTGTTTAGGTCCTGGAATATTTTCATGATATCCATTGAGGACTTTGTATCTAAATTACCAGTGGGTTCATCTGCCATAATTACAGAAGGATTGTTAACAATAGCCCTTGCAATAGCAGCCCTTTGCTTCTGCCCCCCTGATATTTCATTTGGCAGATGTTTAACCCTGTCTATCAGACCTACTTTTTTCAGTGCTATCATTGCCCTTTCTCGCCTTTCCTTTGTAGATATTCCTGCATAAAGCATTGGAAGTTCAACATTTTCCAGAACTGTCATTCTTGGAATTAAATTAAACGCCTGAAACACAAAACCAATCTCCTTATTTCTCAGAAAGGCTAATTCATTATCTTTTAATCCTGCAACGTTTTTACCATTTAAAATATATTCCCCTTCGTCCATCCTGTCTAAACATCCAAGAATATTCATAAATGTTGATTTTCCTGAACCAGAAGGACCCATAATTGCTGTAAACTCCCCTTTTGCCACCTCTAGACTTACCTTCTTTAAAGCTACAAGTTCTATATCACCAGTTTTATATATTTTAACGGCATCCTTAATCCTTAACATTATTTTATCTCCCACTTTCTTCTAAAACCTTTGTTCCATCAGATACACTAGTGGAAGGATTTAATACAATTTTTTCTCCATTAATTACACCAGATTTAACTTCCACCTCGGTATCGGATTGAATACCAATTTCAACTGTTCTTTGATGAGCAACATTATTTTCAACAACAAAAACTAAGTTTCTGTTTCCCTTCTCAGTTTTTATACTCTCAACTGGAATTTTTACTATATTATTTTTTCTTCCTACTAAAATGTCCACATCTACATCAAACCCAATTGTTAATTTTGGCGATTTTTCTAATACCTCAATTACAATTCCTAAAGACGTTTCGCTCCCAGTTGCTGAAATTTTTGTTTTCGCTGCCGGCTCAATAAATGAAATTCTTCCCTTGTACGAGTTATTTCCAGTTTTTATTATTGCTTCCTGTCCCATAATAACTTTATCCATATCATATTTACCAAGGGATAATACAACATTTAGATTTTCAATATCTTGAACCACTATCAGAGGCTGTGCCCCTGAATTTAATCCACCCTCAACTGCATTTATTTCTGTCACAACACCATTAGTTTCTGAAATTATCGAAAATGAACTTTTTGAAGCATTTTGTCTTGCTGCTTCTAAAGATAATTTTGCAAGGCTTACAGCATTTTCAGATTGCTTTAATTTTTCATCTGATATTAGGGAAATGGTACTTCTTTGTTGCTTTAAGGATTCTAACTTAGTCTTGTCTGCAATGTTTGAGCTTTTCTCTAATTCAGCTATTTGTTTATCTAGTTCTATCATTTTTCTCTTTATAGATTCATTTTGATTAATCAATTCTTTGCGTTGCAACAAAGCATTTTCATACTGTATTTGAGCCTGCTTTACCTGAATTGATAAATCCTGCTTTTCAAAGACAATAAGAATATCACCTTTTTTAACCCTATCTCCAACCTTCACATTGATTTTTTCAATCCTTCCCTGGTTTCCGTAATAAACTTTTTTATTTTTTGATTCAACTGTTCCTGTTGTAGAAAGATAGGCCTTAATCTCCCCTGTTTCAGCAACGGCAGTTCTTACTTTAATCAATTCTCCTTTATTCCTTTTTATTTTCATTAAAATTGGCATTCCTGCCAAAATTATTACAATTAAACTCCATATAAATACTCTTTTCTTCATTTTATTCTCCCTCTTTATATATTTTTTATTTTCTTTATACTCAATTCAAATCTAAAAGTCTTTTATATTCCACAAACTCCTTTCTATTAAAAAATGAATGTTTATGATATTTTTAACAATTATAGCATATTTTTTATTTAAAAACATCATAATATAACTACCTTTATTGGGTATAATAAATTCACACATTGTAGCATAAACTCATCTATACACATATGATAAAATTAAAAAATAAAGAATAATATTACCACTTAAAAGAAATCTGAAGTATTGACTTTTTAATTGTTATGTCATATCATTTTGTTTATAATTTAATAATAAAAGACAATGACAAGGAATAGTAAAAGTACTCTCCTTTTCACAGAGAGGAGACCATATGCTGAAAGGTTTCTAAAGGAATACTTTGAACCAGCCTTCGAGTCCTGCACTGAAATAATAGTAGGCTGCAGCGGATTTTCCGTTACAAATTACGAGTGAATATATTATTATATATTAACTAGGGTGGTACCGCCGATAATAAGCTCGGTCCCTTTTTCAGGGACACGAGCTTTTTTGATTTTCAGGATTAGATTTTTATATAGGAGGGACTTAATATGGCTAAAGAAAAGAAATTTGTCGAGGCTATAACAGCTATGGATGTGGACTTTGCACAATGGTATACAGATATTGTAAAGAAAGCAGAATTAGTTGATTATTCTAGTGTAAAAGGATGTATGATCATCAGACCTTATGGTTACGCAATTTGGGAAAACATTCAAAAGTATTTAGATTCAAGACTGAAGGAATTAGGGCATGAAAACGTTTATATGCCAATGTTTATACCTGAAAGCCTTCTTCAAAAAGAAAAGGATCACGTTGAAGGTTTCGCACCAGAAGTTGCATGGGTTACCCATGGTGGTCATGAGGAACTTACTGAAAGATTATGTGTTCGCCCTACATCAGAAACTCTCTTCTGCGACCATTATGCAAAAATAGTTCAATCATATAATGATCTTCCAAAACTATATAACCAATGGTGTTCTGTTGTGAGATGGGAAAAGACTACCCGCCCATTTTTAAGAACAACTGAATTTCTATGGCAGGAAGGTCATACAATTCACGCAACTGCTGAAGAGGCTCAGGAAGAAACTATTAGAATTTTAAACCTCTATGCTGAGCTTTGCGAAAATGTACTTGCAATTCCAGTAATTAAAGGTCAAAAAACTGAAAAAGAAAAATTTGCTGGAGCACATGCAACCTATACAATTGAAAGCTTAATGCACGACGGTAAAGCTCTTCAATCCGGAACTTCACATAATTTTGGGGATGGCTTTGCCAGAGCCTTTGGAATACAATATTCTGATAAAACTGGAAAACAGCAATATGTTCATCAAACCTCATGGGGAGTTACTACAAGACTTATCGGAGCATTGATTATGGTTCACGGAGATGATAGCGGTCTTAAGCTTCCACCAAAGATTGCACCAACTCAGGTAATAATTGTTCCAATCGCACAACATAAAGAGGGAGTACTTGAAAAAGCTACTGAATTAAAAAATAGGATAGGAAATTTTGCCAGAGTAAAACTGGATAGCAGCGATAAGATGCCTGGATGGAAATTTAACGAATATGAAATGAAGGGAGTTCCTTTAAGACTTGAAGTTGGTCCAAAGGACATTGAAAACAATCAAGTTGTTCTTGTTAGACGTGATACTAGGGAAAAAGAAATAGTTTCAATGAATGAACTTGAAAATAGAATCCCTCAAATACTTGAAGACATTCAAAATTCAATGCTAGAAAGTGCAAGAAAATTAAGAGATGAAAAAACTTATACAGCAGTTACAATGGAAGAATTTAAAGATATTGCTGATAACAAACCAGGCTTTATCAAGGCTATGTGGTGTGGAGAAACAGCTTGTGAAGAAAAAATAAAAGAAGTTGTTGGAGTAACTTCTAGATGTATGCCATTTGAGCAGGAACATCTTTCAGACAAATGTATTTGCTGTGGAAAAGAAGCAAAACACATGGTTTATTGGGGAAAAGCATATTAAAAGGAATGCAGGCTGTTTACAAAGTCATGTATTTATCAATCTGAAGCAAGGCTAGAGTGCCTTGCTTTTTTTATATTTGAAATGATTTTCTAAGAATAGAGAAAATTCATATTCAAACCAATTGAAACCATGATATACTAGAACTTAATTTATAGATGAAGGAGTTTTAAGTCATTTCATGGGGTTTTAAAAACTTTTCCTTATAATCAATGTATATTTAATATAAATTAAGCATAATACTAAAAATAAATTGTTCTTGTCTTTTAAAGGAGGCTTTATAATGAGTGGTTTACTTGCTATACTTTCTGCAATCCCAGTTGCCGCCATAGTTTATCTTGGATTTTTAGCCAACAGAAAATATTCTAACCTTAGTAGATTTGTTACAAACGTCACAGCTCCACAGGCATTAAAACTAATCAATGAAAATAAAAATATGTTAATTCTAGATGTCAGAACAAAGGATGAATTTAAATCTGGTCATATAAAAGGAGCAATTTTAATTCCATATAACGAGCTTGAAAGAAGAATCATAGAAATAGAGAAATATAAAGATAAGCCAACCCTTGTTTATTGTCAAAGTGGAAGAAGGGGTTCAATAGCTGTAAACACCCTTATAAAAAACGGATTTATAGATATTTATCATCTTTACAAGGGATTTTCCAGCTGGCCATATGAAGTGGTTAAATGAAGAATATCCAAACACGGATTACATCATGAAATTTCGTGTTTGGATATTCAAAGGTTTTATCTTACATGTTTTTTACAACATCTGTACAAACCATACGTTTCTATTTTGCTTAGATTGATTTTTCTAATTATATTTTCAAAGGAACTTAGTCTTTTTTATGGCTGTCTATGCCTCTATTTTTTTTCTATTTTTCAGTGCATTTTTCTTTATAAAACTAATCTGCTCATTACTAACTGGTCTTTCAAAGCTTCTGAATCCACCTAATTTAAAACCATGTTTTTTAGCAAGAAGTGCTATATCCTCTACTTGTTTTACTGTTAATTCTCTGCCTAAAGAATAGTTTTCAATTTTCTGCTCCATTGCAAGAATCATTGTCTCAGCCATACATGCATAGCTTGTTTTAGGAGGGAATCCAAAATTAAAATTAAAATTAACATCTCCTGGTACTTCAACAACCCCTCCTTCAATCACTAAAACATCGTCCCTAACCTCTTGAACCTCTTTAGATACATCTCTTGGTCTTGCTACATCGCAAACCACGCATCCTGGCTTCAAATATTCAGGCTTAATTATTGCATCTATAGCACTTGTTACCGTTATAACAACATCAGCATCTTCAAGTCCGTATTTAATGTCAGTTGTGTAATTTATTTTCTTTCCAGTTTTAACTTTTAAGTCTTCAGACACTTCCTTTAATTTATCATTATTTCTGCCTACAAGATTTATGTATTTTGATTGTTTTCCTAATATTTCTGCACAAACCTTACCTATTGACCCTGTTGCACCTATTACTGCTACATTTGCATCCCTTATATCTTTCCCCATAAGATATGAAGCCTTAACAGCTCCTTCGATTGCTGTTGCCACTGTATAGCTGTTTCCTGATGTTACAGCTATATCTAAGTTTTTTGCAACAGTTATTCCTGCATCCCCAACTACAGAAGTCAAAGCTCCTAAACCAACTATATCTGCTCCAAGCCTCTCAGCAATTTTCCCAGCCTTAATTATTTTTTGATAAACATATTCAACAGGATAATTCATTAATTGATTAGAAATTAAGGGGACAGCTATAAACCAACCCTCTGTTTCCCCATAATCACTCCTGACACCAGTTATCTCTGAAACTTTTAGTGGGGGAATTAGTTTAGTCACTTTTTCCACAGTATTTTGGGATGCGTTTCTAAATATACCAAACTTTCTTGAAACATCCCTGTAATCGATTGGATGAATAATAAATGCGAACCTTTTCATATACAAACCACTCCCATAACCCTAATAACGTGCACAAAATGTGCACACTTTAATTATACTATTTTTTCCATTATTTTCAATATTTATATTTTAAATTTTACAACAATTAAAAGGAACCAGCTTCTATGGCTGATTCCTAAAACATAACTATATTTTTTCTCTTTTTGTGTAATGTGTGTGTAGTAATTCATGGGCCTTTTCCCCGCCAACTTCTCCGATATATTCTTTGTACATCTTTAAAACTTCTGGGTTTTCATGTGATTTTCTTATCTTCTTATTTCTATCCTCAGTGTATATTGCTTCCATCCTCTTTTTTACTATTTCTAGATTACCAAAGTGATATGGCTGTCCTCCACCATCTATACATCCGCCTGGACAAGCCATTATCTCTATGGCATGATAGCGGGATTCTCCTTTTTGTATTGATTCAAGCAGTTTTCTTGCATTGCCTAAACCATGGGCTACTCCTATCCTTATTTCTTCACCATTAATATTAACAGTAGCCTCCTTTAACCCATCTAACCCTCTTACACTGTGAAATTCAACATCCTCAAGAGTTTCATTTGTTAACCATTCGTAAGCAGTTCTTAAAGCAGCTTCAATAACTCCACCTGTTGTTCCAAAAATTACAGATGCTCCGGTAGACTCGCCAAGTGGATTATCAAAATCTTCATCTGGTAAGCTTGCAAAATCAATGCCTGCCTCTAATAACATATCTGCAAGTTCTCTTGTTGTTATTACTAAATCTACGTTCTTTTTACCTTCATGCTGTAATTCTGGTCTAACCACCTCGTATTTCTTGGCAAGACAAGGCATAACTGAAACAACAACAATCTTTTCAGGATCAATACCCATCTTGTCTGCAAGGTATGTTTTAGCTATTGTTCCAAACATTATATGAGGAGATTTACAGGTTGAAGGTATATCTAATAAATCTGGGAATTGATGTTCTATAAATTTTACCCAACTAGGACAACAACTTGTAAGTATTGGAAGTCTTCCACCATTTTGAAGTCTATCTATAAATTCGTGTGCTTCCTCTAAAATAGTTACATCTGCAGCAAAATCGGTATCAAACACCTTATCAAAACCTAGTCTTCTTAAAGCCGCAACCATTTTGCCAGTTACAATTGTTCCAGGTTCCATACCAAATTTCTCCCCTAATGCAACTCTAATTGCAGGAGCTGTTTGAACAATAACAAATTTATCAGGATCAGATAGTGCCTCCCAAACCTTTGCAACATGGCTAATTTGTGTCAAAGCCGCCGTTGGACAAACAGCAACACACTGACCACAGAATGTACACTGTGTATCAATCATAGGTAGACCAAATGCAGGTGATACAACAGTTTCAAACCCCCTATCTACCGCTGAATAAACATTGCAGGTTTGAACCTCATTACACATTGTTTCACATCTTCTGCACATTATACATTTATCAAGATTTCTGTATATGGATTCACTGGAAGAATCTTTGGGATAAGTAGACATTTTCCCCTTATATCTAATTTTTCTAACACCTAAATCTGCTGCTAGTTTTTGCAACTGACACTGTGTATTTTTTTCACATACCAGACAATCCGTGGGATGATCCGATAATAACAATTCAACCATAGTACGCCTTGCTTTAATCGCCCTTAAAGTATCAGTTTTAACCACCATACCCTCAGTAACCTCTGTAGCACAGGCTGGAGCAAGATTACGTCTTCCTTCAACTTCAACAACACAAACTCTGCAGGAAGCCGTCCTATTGACCATTTTTATATCGTGTAAATCCAAATAGCACAAAGTTGGAATATGAACATTTACCTTTTTGGCAGCATCTAAAATAGATGTTCCTTCAGGTACTGAAACCTTGAATCCATTTATAGTTAAGTTAACCATATTCATCTCCATTACTCCTTTCAACACAATCATCTTCTGGTTATTGCATTAAACCTGCATGTTGCCATACACGCCCCACATTTTATACATTTTTCTTGATCTATAATGTGAGTTTTTCTTACCTCACCGGAAATGGCATTTGTAGGACATACCTTAGCACAGGCTGTACATCCAACACATTTATCAGGCAAAATAAAATATTTTAATAACGCAGTACATACACCTGCGGGACAGTTCTTATCCTTAACATGTGCCACGTATTCGTCCCAGAAGAAATTCATTGTGCTTAATACAGGATTGGGTGACGTTTGCCCAAGACCACATAAAGATGAATCCTTAATTATCTGACCCAATTCCTTTAATTCATCTAAATGTTCCATTGTTCCCTTTCCTTCAGTAATTTCATTAAGTATTTCCAGCATCCTCGTATTTCCTACTCTGCAAGCTGTACATCTTCCACAGGATTCTTCACAGCTGAATTCCAGATAAAATTTGGCAATATTCACCATGCAATCATCTTCATCCATTACTATCATTCCACCTGAACCCATCATAGAACCAATCTGGGTCAATGTGTCGTAATCTATAGGTGTATCTAAATTCTGTGCTGGGATACAGCCACCAGATGGGCCACCAGTTTGTACGGCTTTAAATTTTTTATCTCCTTTGATTCCTCCACCTAATTCGTAGATTATCTCCCTAAGGGTCAGACCCATAGGAACTTCTACAAGGCCAACATTGTTTACCTTACCAGCCAAGGCAAAAACCTTTGTCCCTTTACTTTTTTCTGTACCTATTGAACTAAACCAGTCTGCCCCCTTTAACAATATAGGACAAATATTTGCAAAAGTCTCTACATTATTTATGTTGGTTGGCTGTTTCCAAAGACCTTTTTGTGCTGGGAATGGAGGTTTAACAGTTGGTTCCCCACGTCCACCCTCTATTGAATTAATAAGTGCAGTTTCCTCACCACAAATAAAAGCACCAGCTCCATATTTTAAATCAATATCAAAATTAAAGCCTGTTCCAAGTATATTTTTACCTAATAAGCCAAATTCATATGCCTGATTTATTGCTATCCTTAATCTTTGAATGGCAAGTGGATACTCTGCTCGTATGTAAATATAGCCCTTATCTGCACCAATGCAATACCCGCAAATTGCCATGGCTTCCAACACTGAATGGGGATCTCCCTCTAAAATACTCCTGTCCATAAATGCACCTGGATCACCTTCATCAGCGTTGCATATTACATATTTTTGATTTGATTTCGATTTTCTTGTCATTTCCCACTTAACACCGGTTGGAAATCCACCGCCACCTCTTCCCCTGAGGCCACTTCGTTTTATCTCTTCTATCACTTTTTCTGGAGTCATTTCAGTCAATACCTTGCCAAGTGCCTGATATCCATCAACGGCTATGTATTCATAAATATTTTCAGGATCTATAAAACCACAATTTCTAAGTGCTATTCTCAACTGTTTTTTATAAAAGGGCATTTCATTTTGTTCATGTAAAACCTCTTTAGTTTCAGGTTCTTTGTATAAATAATCCTCTACCACTCTGCCTTTTATTATGTGTTCTTTAACTATTCTAACAGCCTTTTCTGGAGTAACCTCCACATAAAATACATTATCTGGAGAAATCTTTACAATAGGCCCTTTTTCACAGAATCCAAAACATCCGGTAGTAATTACCTGAATTTCATTTTCCAAACCTTCTTTTTCTATTTCCTTTTTAAATGTTTCAACAACTTCCGATGAACCTGATGCCTGGCATCCTGTACCTCCACATACAAGCAAATCCATTCTATATTTAACCACATTAACACCTCCTAGAAGCTATATGTTATTGAATGTTTTTTCTATTATCCAATCTTTTTGAATCTCTCCATTTTTTATATGTCTTTGTACTAATTCCCGTCCTCTCTTGGCATCTATGTTTCCATACAATACTGCCTCTTTTCCAGGGAATCTGACCTCTACGGTAGGCTCTGCGTAGCAATATCCAAGACATCCAGATTGAACAACAACCACATTCATTAAATGTTCCTTTGCCACTTCATCGATTATTGCGTTAATTGTTTCTCTTGCACCGGAAGCAATTCCACATGTAGCCATCCCAACAGTTATTCTGATTTTATTTTCTGAATCGCCAGTATCTCTTCCCAATACACTTTCTCTGTGTTTATCCCTTAATGCTTTTAATTCATCAAGACTTTTTATTCCTGCCATATAATACCCTCCCTTTACATTTTTAGTCCTGTTTATATTCCTTAATAATTCCTTCAACATCCTCAACTTTTACTCTTCCATAAACTTTGCCATCAACTATAACGACAGGAGCAAGGCCGCATGCTCCAACACATCTTAATGTATCAATGGTAAACATACCATCTTCACTCATATTTCCTTCTTTTATATCTAATAGTCTTTTAAATTCAGCAAGTATTTTATCAGCTCCCTTAACAAAACATGCTGTGCCCATACAAATGTTTACAACATGTTTTCCTCTTGGTTCCATTGTAAAGTAGGAATAAAATGTCACTACCCCAAATACCTTAGCGGCAGGAATACCGCATTTTCTGGCTATAAAAAGCTGTACATCCTTTGAGAGATAACCAAATATATCCTGAGCTTCGTGTAGGATATTAATAAGAGCGCCTTCCTTCTCCTGTAGGTTGTCGATATACGTTTCTAACTTTTTTAACTTATCATGGTCTAAATTATATTCAGCCATAGTTTAACCTGCAAAATGCAGGCTCTTCACCACCCTTTCTACACAAAATATACATAGCTTTACCTTATAAGTATTTCCATATAATGTTTTTTTATTTATTACCGACATCAATAAATTTAAATTTACAAAAAAATAGCACATATGGCCATAATCTCTGACCATATGTGCTTCTATTAGTTATGCTATTGACTGTTTTCTTTCCTGAATTCTTGCTTGGACCTTATCTGCATGCCCCTTCATTAACATTGATATTAATAAAAATACTAACATTATCAATGCAAGGATGGTTATATCTTTTGTTAATACAGAATAATTCACTCCTGATATTATCTCTCTTAACGCAGATACACAATAAGTAAATGGCATAAATGGATTCAATACCTTAAAGAATTTTGGTACTACTTCCAGTGGGAATGTACCCGCACAAGAAGTTAATTGCAGAATAAGCAATACAATTGAAAGTAATCTTCCTGCCTGACCCAATAAAAATATCAAACTCTGTATTATTGCAATAAATACTAATGACATAAATATATTAAATACAAAGTACAATACTATATTATTAGGTTTTAATCCTAAGGTTAAAACGACAATGCTGGCAAGTACAGCCTGAAGTACTCCAATAAAACTATAGGATAAAAATTTTCCTAAAACAACTGATGCTGAACTTGCATTGATGTCATTATCAACTTTTTCAGTTATGATAAAGAACATCATTATTGCGCCAACCCATAATGAAAGCGGAATGAAATAAGGAGTAAACCCTGTACCATAATCTTTAACAGGATTAATTGGTTTTACATCCATACCAACTGGTTCAGATATGAAATTTCCCATTTCTTCACTCGTGTTTACAAGGTTAGCATTTAGCTCATCAGCACCGTCTTGCAACTTTTCATGAAGCTCTCTAGACCCATCTGCAAGTTCTACAATACCATCATTAAGTTTCATTGATCCTTCATATAACTTATTTACTCCATCTGATAATGTTGGGATTGCATTTATTAAATCATTTGCAAGCTTTATATTGCCATCATTTAAAGCACTTTGTGCAGCTTTAAGAATTTGTTCATTGGTCTTTAAAGTATTCTGCATACTTAATAACTGCTCAACAAGTTTTGGAGTATCTTGTAATTTTGATATTGCTTCAGGTGTCAAATTTGAATTTATACTTACAATCAAAGGCTTTGCCTTTTCAATGTCTTTCTGTAATACAGCTATTTTAGCAAGTGTTTCTTTTGTTTCTGGATTATTGACATTGGCTAGCAATAACTTTACTGCAAGAAGATTTTGTTTATTCGCATCTAAATCCTGTTTCATACTAACAAGCTGTTGAAATACATCGCCCATGTATTTTGCATTTTCAGGATTTAAAAAAGTCTGTAATCCCATTATTAATTTTTCATTTTCTTTAAATTCTTGTTGAACTCCAGCTAGTTTCTCTATTGTTCCTGAAACCTCTGCCATTGCCTGGCTGAACTTGCCATATTGTTTGCAGTTTCTTTTGTTAAATTATAGTATCCATCAACAACTTTAATAAGTTGATTTTTCTGTTCTTCACTTAGGTTTTGATTGGTATTTACAGCCATAATCAAAGCATTCTTATTGGTTTCGGTACTCAAAATGTTTGTTGAATTAATAAATTGTTCCGCCCCGCTTTTTTGAGAATTTATAAAATTATTAATTGATTTAGTATCAACTTGTGAAATAGCATTTGCATCCCCTAATAGCTTGCTGATTTTTTCGCTGTTTTGTAATAAACCTATCACAGGCTCAAACTTTTTAACATCAATACTTGATAATAACTCAGTGTCTTTAATCAATTTATTTGCATTGCTTAAATTTTCTGGTGTAGCTATCAAAGGTAAAGTTTTAATTAAAGGATTATTAAGCTGTTTTTCAATGTCTATTGCTTTATAATCTATCAATATCTTTTTAGCTAAATCTATTGATTCTTTAGTAGCAAATTTAGGAAGTAGTTTAAGCATTGAAGTATCCGCATTAGCTAAAGCATCTGCCTGACCCATAATTGATTTAACGGCAGATATGTTATCTTTCTTTAATAGATTCATGATTTCTTTATTATTTTCCATAGTTACAGCCGCTTTATCTACAGCACTTTTCGCCTGAGATATACCATCTGCTAATTTTTTACTTCCATCTTTAGCAGCATCAAGTCCATCCCTTAGTTTTCCACTTCCATCAGCAGCTTTATTTAAGCCATCCTTTAAATCATACAGATTATCGAAGACTACTTCAGCATACTCCTTTGTAATTGTTTTTGAAATTTCGTCCTTTAACTCTAATTGAACCTTGCTGTTTATTTGTGCTGCGAGAAAATTTCTTTTTTCATTTGATGAAAATAGTATCTGTGGCTGCTCTGGTTTACTATCCTTAGCACTGATTACCTTCTTAGAAAAATCTTCAGGAATAATAAACTCAGCATAATATTTACTACCATTAAGTCCTTCTTCTGCTTCTTCCTGGGAAACAAATCTCCAGCCAATTTTGTCATTGTCTTTTAATTTGTCAATAATATCGTTACCGTAGTTTACCTTCTCCCCGTCCTTAATTGCTCCAGAATCCAAATTCACAACTGCCACTGGCATATCTTTAAGTCTACTATATGGATCCCAAAAAGCTGCTAAATAAAGTAAACTATAAAGAAGCGGAACGATAATGATAGCAACCACCGAAACCCTTAAAAGTCTGTCTTTAAAAATACTTGAAATATCCCTGGTTGCTATTTTTAAGAATTTCATTTACTCACCTCTCCTCTCATTTTTTGTACTGACTGGTCAGTATTAGTTTAAATCTTTTTATGCTTGTCTGTCAATAGCTTTAATTACGTTCATAATTTTTTAATATTTCTGACAACCCCACAATCAACCAATAGTTCAATGGGGACACATACTTATTGTCTTAACCAAAGTATTTATTTTAATTTTATATAGCTTTCTCTACACTTTTTAGTGTTTTGTTAATTATGCTTTGTATACCTTGGCATAAGAAAACATCTCCCTTCAAAGTTTACTCAAAATTAAGTATTCCTTTGAAAGGAGATGTTATAAATTGGATCTAGGCAGTACTTATATGTCCCTAGTTATAAATTTACTGATATTGGCATCTTCCTTTATTATACCTTCTATGAGAGGTTTTTTACTTGTCATCACAGTTGTTATCCCGGGGCCATGTCCCATTTTAATGCAATCACTATGAATGACTACACCAATAGTAACTGCACCTTTTAAAAATCCACGTCCAAAAGTATTATCACAATCCTCTAACAATACAAAATCCCCAAATTTCAATTTATCTATTCCAAGTCCTTTTATCTCTTTTTCATCAGCCGTCATGATATCATAGTCCCCAGAATAAGCTGAAGATGAACCTATTCCTGAACCCATAAGATAAGCTGGAACCTTTGCTACAACTGGTATCCTTAGTTTTCCATTTACCTCTTCTATTTCAAGTTTTAAAAATAAATTTGGATCTATATTCATTACGGTTATCTCTGGATAATCCAATAGTTTTAATCCCTGACCATATGCTTTTATTAATATTTTGTCCTCTACACCCATATTTTCAAGGTCTTCCTGTTTAAAATACGCTAATACATGATCGATTCCTCCATGAGTCCCAGTTACAAACCCTTTAGCACCCTTTGCATCCCCTGATAATACTCTTGCTTCGTTACCAATACATGACAATGCCATTAACGCTGCATTTTCAGAGGAGTTATCATTTTTTATTGATACTCCAGGCTCTATATGATCTCCTGCCCATCCAAAAGCAGAATCACCTAGCTTTACATTATATGTTATGCCCCCTGTGGCAGGAAGAACAAGAGGAACGCCTTCATGACTTATTCTGTATGGTGATGATGTTGATAATGGATGATGTATTTTCCCCTGTACAGACTGCATTACTACCCTATCAATATTGGTTTTCAACATAAAAATCCCCCCAATAATTTCTTTAATATTTATTTTACACCATTTATTTGAATAATTTCTATTTCAATCTGTAATATTTTCAAATATTTTCACCGTCAAAATTATCAAGATAGATAATTTCATAGGCAAAGTTATTGCAAAAAATAATATAAAGGGCTACTTGCCCCTTATATCACTATTTTTATTAAATGAAGTCTTACAGCTTCCTTTTTCTTATAATAGATATTTAATGAATTAACTGAATGCTGGCTTATTAATGGCTCCTTTATACCAGAGTTAAATGTAAAAGAAGTCACAATAGCCGAATGATAAATTCTTCTATTTATATTTTCATATTGGATAATATCTCCTAGTTCCAAATCATCTATATTTTCAACCTCAAAGCCCTTAAGACCTGGATAGTTCATCTCACTACGTATTTTCAGCATCCAATAAAAAGAATGTGCCACCGACCATGATGTTGAACAGGTGTCAAATACGCTGCTCATTCCCTTTTTATACCACCAAACAGGCTGTAAAACAAAATTCATAGAAGCACCCCCTGCTAACAGGCACTGTGATATAAAATTGGTACAATCTCCACCACCATCTTCATGGCTATTAAAATATCTAAAATTAATATTAGGGTTCAAAGCATATTGCTTTGCATATTCTACGGCTCCAACTCTTGAATATATGTTCTTATTCACTCAAAACCCCTCATGGAATTTTTACAATAATATTTATACGCCAAGTAAAATTAATTATATCTGTTTATTTTTTTCGGTTATACATCTCCAGATAATCAATCTTTAATTTTTTTGCAAGATGTAAAGAAATTTTCTGTGCTCCTTCATAATTCAGGTGATTGTTGTCAGAAAAATCTTTATCACTGAATAGAGCTGCCTCTGAATTTTTTAAATTGTAATCAATATATTCCAATTTATTTTCCAGGGCAATTTCTTTTACCTTATTATGAATGTCTTCATAATTATATTTATACTTTTGCATTGCATCAAAATAGGATGGAGCAACAGGTGCTGTTACAAGTATCAACTCTATATTTTTTTCTTTACATAATTTTATTATCTTGTCAAGATATCTTATTTGTTTTTTGTCCCATCTAAACTCAGCTGTAGTTTCTTTTACCCTGCCTTTAAATTCTTTTACAATATCCTCTTTTTCAGCTACTTTATTTTCAATAACAAAGCCTTTACCCTTATAGTTTTTAGGTTTTATATTATAGTTAATCTCAGTAAATTTTTTTGAACCCTTACCTGTTAAAATTTTTATATACTCACCTGTATTTTCATGATATCTGATAGATTTAAATAACGCACTAAGATATTGATCAGTATCAAATACATTTAATAAATAACCAAATTTTGCAGGTGATGGTTTCATAGAATCGAAGTTCCATATCTTTGTGCTGAAATATTTCTCATCATTGAATATTGCCCAATACACCTCAAAGATAACTACCGATGGTTTTTGATATTCTAACGTTTCCTTCAGGACATAATAACTTTCAACTGGTTTTTGCAATGGACTTCCCATGTTAAAGGATTTTAATCCTATCTCCTTATCAAATACGAAGGGATCAAAACTCCTATAGGCATGTGAGGAGCCTAAAAAAACTAAATCTATACTTTCCTCAGGCATGTTATAAAACTCATGCCATTTATACTTTGCATATGTATCCTTTGCCCCATCAATTTTTTTTAATTCATATCCTAACCAGGAATCTAATAATAAAAATATAAGTATAAATAAAAATATCTTTAATATTCTTATTGAGTAACAAATTTTTTTAGAACTGTGAATATATAAACTGGGTTGATTCAGCATTACCATATCCTCCTAGAAGAATTATTGAGAAAATCAACAAATAATAAATACTCCATCTGATTATCAATGGTTTATTTGTTATAAATTCTGGAACTGTATTCTCCTTTTGCCCAATTTGTATCATAAATAAAATAAGGACAGGAATAAACATAAGAATACAGTCATACTTTGTAAGACCTATTTCAATCAATAATTTTCCTACATAATGAATATCAAAAATATGACCTACGTCTGTAAATAAATTTTTAACTATATATATTGCATCAGATATTTTATTAGCCCTAAAGAAAATCCAAGCAAATGTTACGATACTGAATGTAACAACTATGCATATAAAATCTTTTAATTTTTGGAATTTAAGAGGCTGCATCTTTTTTACAGTATATCCACCATCGGCTTTTTTAAATGATTGATATATAATTAGATATAGGCCATGAATGGCTCCCCACACTACATATGTCCAATTTGCTCCATGCCATAATCCACTTAATAAAAAAACTACGAATATATTTAAATACGATCTTATTCTTGAAACACGATTTCCACCTAGAGGAATGTATAAATAGTCTCTAAACCATGTTGATAATGATATATGCCATCTTCTCCAAAATTCCTGAATAGATTTTGCAAAATAAGGTCTATCAAAATTGGTTTTTAACTGGAATCCAAGGATTTTAGCATATCCTATTGCTATATCTGAATATCCTGAAAAATCGCAGTAAAGCTGTATGCTAAAGAGCAATGTTGCAATTATTAAAATAATTCCTGAATAATCATATGGATTATTATAAATTTTATTTACATATATCCCTAATTTATCTGAAATTGCTATTTTTTTAAATAATCCCCACAATATTAAAATTAATCCTTCCTTTATTTTGACTAAATCTAATTGACGCTTCTGATAAAACTGATATAAAAATTCATTTCCCCTTTGAATAGGTCCTGCCACAATCTGTGGAAAAAAAGATACAAATAATGCAAAGACACCGAAGTTTCTCTCTGCTTTAATTCTACCTTTATATACATCTATCATGTATCCTGTTATTTGAAATGTATAAAAAGATATTCCAAGGGGCATTAACAGTTTAAAATTTGGAACTACCTGAGGTATATTCATTTTTGTTAATACCAAGCTAAAGATATCATTAAAAAAATTAAAATATTTGAACATAAATAGAATGCCTAAATTTAAGAATAAAGAAAGGCATAGATATCTTTTCTTATGGCTATTGTTCTTTTCTCTATCGATTAATTTTGCTAAAATAAAAGATATGATAGTAATTGTTAATAACAAAATTGCATATTTAAAACTCCAGGACATATAATAAAAGTAGCTTGCTGATAATAGAACAAGCCATCTATATTTACTTTTCACAGTAAAATAAAGAAAAAAAGTTATTAAAAAAAAGATTACAAAATTTATGGAACTAAATATCACTTATTTTCCTCCATTCTCCTAATTTTACATTTTTATTTAATATTACTTTTATTATCCATGTAATTATACATAATAATAATTAAATAAATATTTTAGAATATTAAAAACTATTAATACATGCTTAAATATTATGAAACATACAGGTTTATCTTTATAAAATATTTATCCTTTCTTTAACCAAATTATTTGCAAATCAAATGCTTCATAATCAAATTTTTGTTATGTGAGCTATTTAAAGTTATAGTTAATAAACTAAATAATTATTAATAAAAAATAATAAATTTTAGATTATTTGTTACATGACTAATATTTATAAAACAAACATTATTAATTTTCACACCGAAGTGTATGTAAAGAATTTAATCTAATAAATTAATAAGATAATTAAAAATAATAATTTTTCTGCT
>NZ_AZQP01000014.1 GCF_000601455.1 Fervidicella metallireducens AeB | reverse complement strand
CTGCGGGTGTTCCTATCCTTAGTCCACTGGTTACAAATGGGCTTAATTTTTCAAAAGGTACAGTGTTTTTATTAACTGTTATGCCAACTTCATCTAAAAGATGCTCTGCTTCCTTTCCTGTTATGTTTTTGTTTGTCAGATCTACCAGCATCAAGTGGTTATCTGTTCCACCAGAAACAATGTTAAATCCCCTCTTAATAAGTTCCTCTGCCAGTGTTTTAGCATTTTCTATTACATTTTTCTGGTATTCCTTAAACTCTGGTGTCATAGCTTCCTTAAAACAAACAGCCTTTGCTGCTATAATATGCATTAATGGCCCACCCTGAATTCCAGGGAATATACTTTTATCTACCAATTTTGCATATTTCTCTTTACAGAGAATAGCTCCACCCCTTGGTCCCCTTAGTGACTTATGGGTTGTTGTTGTAACAAAGTCTGCGTATTCAACAGGATTTGGATGTAACCCAGCAGCTACAAGCCCTGCAACATGTGCCATGTCAACCATCATATATGCTCCAACTTCATCGCATATTTCACGTATTTTCTTAAAATCTATAATCCTTGAGTAAGCACTTGCTCCAGATACTATCATTTTTGGTTTTTCTTCAAGGGCTGTTTTTCTTAATTCTTCATAGTTGATATAACCTGTTTCATCTACTCCATATGAAATAAAGTTATAGAGTATTCCGGAGAAATTAACTGGACTTCCATGAGTTAAATGTCCTCCATGGCTTAAATTCATACCTAAAACCTTATCTCCTGGCTGCAATACTGAAAAATATACTCCCATATTTGCCTGTGAACCAGAATGTGGCTGTACGTTAGCATGTTCAGCTTTGAAAAGCTCTTTTATCCTATTTCTTGCTATATCCTCAACAATGTCAACATATTCACAGCCGCCATAATATCTTTTTGAAGGATAACCCTCAGCATATTTATTGGTTAAAATTGAGCCCATTGCTTCCCTTACAGCTTCACTTGTGAAGTTTTCTGATGCAATAAGTTCAATCTTATTCTTCTGTCTTCCTGTTTCTAGCATTATAGCTTCATATATCTCAGAATCTACCTTTTTAAGTGCTTCCAAACTCATTGTATTACCCCCTTATTTTTTAGATGGAACCATATGAATTGCCTCACCGTTGATACCCATTACCGCTTCTGCAAATGCTTCAGACAGAGTTGGATGGGCATGAATGATTCCAGAAATTTCTCTGCATTTCATTCTGCTACCAACAGCTAAAACTCCCTCATGTATCAAATCTGAAGCATGTGGTCCCATAATATGAACTCCTAAAATAATATCATCCTCAGCAGAGGCAATTACCTTTACCATACCTTCAGCCTCTCCAAGGGCTAGAGCTTTGCCATTGGCTCCAAAGAGGAATTTACTGGTCTTATATGGTATTCCCTTTTCCTTTGCCTCATCCTCAGTTATCCCAACCGTTGACATTTCTGGAAAAATGAATATACATCCAGGTACATATTCATTTTTATTTTCTTTTTTAAGCCCCATAATCTTCTCAACTGCTGCTATTCCCTGATGTGAGGCTGCATGTGCCAACATGCTGATACCATTAACATCTCCGATGGCATATATCCCTTCAATATTTGTCATGTAATTTTCATCAACCTTAATACCCCTTCTATCAAAGGAAACTCCGATACCCTTAAGGTTTATCTCATCAACAACAGGGGTTCTGCCAGCTGCAATTAAAACACAATCTCCTTCAAAGGATAACTCTCCTTTTTTACCTTCACAATAAATTCTGTATATTTCACTGTCCTTTTCTATTTTGTTTACCTTAGTTGATGTGTAAATATCAATTCCACGTTTTTTCAGGGATACTGAAAGCCTCTTAGTTAAATCGCTGTCTACCTGCGCCAGTATACTTGGCATATATTCAATTACTGTAACCTTTGTACCCATTGCATTGAAAATGCCCGCAAATTCCATTCCAATAACCCCTCCACCAATTATAAGGAGTTTTTCAGGAATTCTTTCAAAATCCAGTATCTCTTCACTTGTAAAAATTCCAGGTAAATCTGCTCCTTCTATTGGAGGCATTGATGGTTTTGAACCCGTTGCGATAATTATATTTTTTGTTTTTATTTCTAATTCCGATCCATCTACAAGGGAAACACCAACAGTTTTACTGTCTATTAACCTTCCCTTGCCATTAATAACCTCAACCCCATTTGCCTTTAATAATTGTGCTATTCCATCTGTAAGCTGTGTAATGACCTTTCTTTTTCTGTTTTGTATCTTATCAACATCTACATCATAACTTGAAACGCCTATTCCAAACTCATCTATATTTTTCAATGTGTTTAAAATTTCAGCATTTCTGTATAAAGTTTTAGTTGGAATACATCCCCTATTAAGACATGTACCACCCAGTTTATCCATTTCGATTAATGTAACCTTAGCTCCAAGTTGTGCTGCTCTTATTGCAGCAACATATCCCCCTGGTCCGCCTCCAATTACAACAATATCCTTTTCCATTGTTACCCCTCCATAAGCCCAGCTGTTTATTCCTTAGACCATTTTAAAATTGGATTTCTTGCTGCCTTTACTTCATCTAGTCTTCTTACAGGCGTATTATAAGGCGCTCCCTTTAGAATTTCTGGTTTTTCCTTTGCTTCAACAGAGATTTTAATCATTGCATCTATAAATCCATCTAATGTTTCCTTACTTTCTGTTTCAGTAGGCTCAACCATGATTGCACTATCAACAATTAAAGGGAAATAAATAGTTGGCGGATGATAACCGTAATCTAAAAGTCTCTTAGCTATATCTAAAGTAGTAACTTCATTAACTTCTTTACCTAACCCTCCTAAAACAAACTCATGTTTACAAATCTCGTTAATTGGAAGGTTATAGTGTTCCTTCAGATTTTTCATAAGATAGTTTGCATTTAATACAGCTATTTCACTGGCTTTCTTCAGGCCTTCAGCACCCATGCTCAATATATACGCATATGCCTTTATCATAACCCCAAAATTGCCGTAAAAGCTTTTTATTTTTCCAATAGAATCAGGCTTGTTATAATTTAAAATATATCTTTCACCATTTTTTTCAATTACAGGCACCGGAAGAAAATCTACTAAATCTTCTCTAACTCCAACCGGACCGCTTCCTGGTCCACCACCACCATGGGGTGTTGAAAAAGTCTTATGAAGATTTAAATGAACTACATCAAATCCCATATCCCCAGGTCTTGCAATTCCCATAATTGCATTCATATTGGCTCCATCGTAATATAACAGTCCTCCAGCTTCATGGACTAAATCAGCTATTTCCTTTATATTCTTTTCAAATAAACCAAGTGTACTAGGGTTAGTTAACATTAGCCCGGCAACTTCATCATCTAATACTGCCTTAAGATTTTCCAAATCTACTGCTCCATCTTTTGTGGATTTAATCTCTATAATTTCAAAACCAACAACAGCAGCACTTGCTGGATTTGTTCCATGGGCTGAATCAGGTACTATTATTTTTTTCCTCTTAAAATCTCCTCTTTTCTCATGGTACTTTTTAATTATCATAAGTCCTGTCATTTCTCCATGTGCTCCAGCAGCAGGTTGTAGGGTAACTGCCTTCATGCCTGAAATTTCTGCAAGCTTACCTGATAAATCATACATAAGCTCCAAAGCACCTTGAACAGTATCTTCACTTTGATATGGATGAAGATTTGTAAATTCAGTTAATGCTGCCATATCCTCATTTATCTTTGGATTATATTTCATTGTACAGGAGCCAAGTGGATAAAAACCATTATCAACACCGTAATTTTTGTTTGATAAAAGTGTAAAGTGTCTAACAACATCACCTTCACTTACCTCTGGAAGTTCAGGACTTTTATCTCTTAAAAATTCTTTAGGGATAAATTCTTCAAGATTTCTTTCTGCTACATCTATTTGAGGAAGGGAATATCCTACTCTGCCTTCCCTTGAAATTTCAAATATCAGCTTATTATACTCCTTCATCTTATCCCCTCCATCAACGCAACTAGTGTATCAATTTCATTCTTTGTACGTTTTTCTGTCACACAAAGCAACATGGAATTTGTATAATCAGGGTAATCCTTTCCTAAATCATAACCCCCGATTATATTATTTTTTAGCAGTTCCTGATTTATTTTTTCAATCTCTGAATTACACTTTACTGCAAATTCTTTAAAGAAGGGTTTATTGAACAAGGGCTTATAAATTCCTGTGTTATTTAATTTATTTAGTGCATAGTGAGCCTTTTGTGTACTCTGAACTGCAACTTCCCTGAGACCTTTTTTACCCATTGTTGTTAAGTAAATCGCTGCTGTCAGTGCATTTATTGCCTGGTTTGAACAGATATTTGAGGTTGCCTTCTGTCTTCTTATATGCTGCTCCCTTGCTTGGAGTGTCAAAACAAAAGCTCTTTTTCCATCTACATCCTCTGTTTGTCCTACAATTCTTCCAGGCAGCTTTCTCATAAGTTTTGATGTTGTAGCCATAAATCCAAGGTATGGTCCCCCGTAATTCAGGCTGCTTCCAAGACCTTGTCCTTCTCCAACAGCTATATCAGCTCCCTGTTCAGCTGGAGATTTTAATAATGCCAAGGAAACAGGATCAACGTTCATAATCAGCATTCCCTTATTTTCATGAACACACTTTTCAATCTCTGTAACATCCTCTATTATTCCAAAGAAATTTGGTGACTGAACAATAACCCCCGCTGTTTTATTGCTAACTACAGCTTTCAGTTTTTCAATATCAGTTACACCGTCATTATCCTCAACTTCAACATATTCAATTCCCCTGAAATATAAATATGTTTTTAATGTCCTTCTAATTTCTGGGTGAACAGTTTTAGAAACAACAATGGAATTCCTTCTTGTATTATCGCATGCCATAAAAGCAGCCTCTGCTGTTGCTGTAGCTCCATCATACATAGAAGCATTAGAAACATCCATGCCTGTCAGGCTACAAATCATGCTTTGATATTCAAAAATTACCTGAAGGGTTCCTTGGCTGATTTCAGGTTGATAAGGTGTATAGGCAGTATAAAACTCTGCCCTTGAAGTTATATGTTTTATTACTGAAGGAATATAATGATCATATGCACCTGCACCTAAAAAACAAATGAGTTCATCTGTTGATTTATTTTTCCTTGCTAAATTCTCTATATGATTTTTAACTTCAATCTCTGACATTGGTCTGTTTAAATTCAGCCTTCTATTGAGCTTGATTGATTCTGGAATATCTTCAAAAAGGTTTTCAATGGAATCTATTCCTATGTTACTTAAAAGTTCTCTCTCATCATCCTGTGTATTAGGAATATATGGATACATATTATTCCTCCTTACTGCAATGTTCTTCATAGTCTTTTGCAGTCATAAGATTGTCTAGTTCAGATTTATCTAACAGTTCAACCTTTATCATCCAGTTTTCAAAAGCATCTTTATTTACAAGTGATGGGTCATCTGAAATTTCTTCATTTACTTCAATGATTCTAGCGCTTACTGGAATATAAATATCAGCTGCAGCCTTTACAGATTCAATTACACCAAAGGCATCCCCTGCATTAAACTGGGCATCAACCTCAGGTAATTCAACAAATACTATATCTCCAAGTGCATGTTGTGCATAATCTGTAATCCCGATATAAGCTTCATTTCCTTCAACTCTTATCCATTCATGGTCATTGGTATAAAGTAAGTTTTCTAAAATTCTCATAAGAAACTCCCCCTTAATAATTTATTTTTTATAATTTTTTGTATAGAATTTTCTACTTACAACTTTAGCCCTTTGAGGCTTATTTCTGATAACTATTTCAACCTCACTCCCTAATTCAGAGTTTTCAATATCAACAATTGCAAGACCTATATTTTTCTTTAATGTTGGTGAAAAATATCCAGTTGTAACAAAGCCAGTTACCTTCCCATTTGCTAACACATCGTATCCATGTCTTGGTATTCCCTTATCTATCATCTCAAAGCCTACTATTTTTCTTTTTAATCCTTCTTCCTTCTGTTTCAACAATGCTCTTTTTCCAATGAAGTTTTCTTTATCTAACTTAACAAAAAAACCATAACCAGCCTCCAGTGGTGTTATTGTTTCTGAAATTTCATTACCATATAGAGGCAAATTAGCCTCAAAACGCAAGGTATCCCTGCATCCTAGACCTGCTGCTTTTAATCCCTCATTTTTGCCTGCATCCATTATTTTTTCCCATATCTTAACAGCATTGTCATTATCCATATATATCTCAAAACCATCTTCTCCTGTATATCCTGTTCTTGATACTAAACAATCAACACCATCAATCTTTACATTTCTTTTGCAGTAGAAAAATTTAATCTCTGATAAATCAAAATCAACTAATTTCTGAAGAATATCCTGTGCCTTAGGACCCTGAAGTGCAATTTCTGCTATATTTGATGAAATGTTATCAAGTTCTACGTTAAAACCCTTCTTATTTTGTACCATCCATTGGAAGTCCTTGTCTACATTGCTGGCATTAACTACCAGGAAATAATGCTCATCATTAAATTTATAAACAAGTAAATCATCTACAACTCCACCATTTTCATAGCACATCATACTGTAGATAACCTGTTGATTTTCTAATTTTGAAATGTCATTTGTTATAAGATTTTGAATGAAATCAAAGGCTTCCTTACCCTTAACCTCAATTTCTCCCATATGAGAAACATCAAAAATACCTGCAGAGTTCCTTACAGCTTCATGTTCTGGAATTATTCCATCGTATTGAACCGGAAGTTCCCACCCAGCAAAATCAATAACTTTGCCGCCATACTTTGAGTAGATTTCATATAGAGGTGTCCTTTTTAAATTTTCCATATTATCCCCCTCATTCCTTTATTTGTTATGTATACTTACAAAAAAGAGATATAATGGCAATAAAAAATAAAGTGCCATTATATCTCTGTATTTTTACCTGAGAGTTTTTACATTTACATGTATTGCTCCTACGGTGCGTAACGTCTTTCCAGAGTTCCATCAGATTACGATCCTTTTGCCTGAAAGCTTTTATAGAAACTTGGCGATTTCTATATTTCTCCATCGGCTATCCTTAAGGATATCTCTCGCAATCGTCATATGGTAATATTTATAACTACAATTAAATAATACCAAATTACTTTGGTCCATTTCAATAGTTAATTCAAAATATTTCTGAAATTTTGCAATTAATCTTTAAGGATTTGTGGAAATTTTGTTTGTTTTGTGATAATTTAGTAGTTGATTAACTTCACATTAGGGGGGCCTTATTATGTTGTATATTGATAGCCAAATTACAAATCCTTATTTTAACCTTGCCTTTGAAGAATATTTTTTAAAAAATTTTTCTGAGGAATGTTTCTTTCTTTGGAGAAACAAACCGGCAGTTATCTTAGGTAAAAATCAAAATGCATATTCTGAAATTAATCTTAATTATGTTAAAGAGAATAATATTCCAGTAGTTAGAAGGATTACCGGTGGCGGCGCCGTTTTTCATGATCTTGGAAACATAAATTTTACCTTTATATCAAATAATCCAACAAATACCTTTGCTGATTTCAGAAGATTTACAGCACCAATTATAGATGCATTAAAAGAACTGTCAATAAACGCTGAACTGTCAGGTAGAAATGACTTAACCATAGATGGACTTAAATTCTCTGGGAATGCCCAATGTAAATTCAAAAATAGAATTATGCACCATGGAACTCTGCTTTTTTCATCAAATATGAAAAATCTTTCTGAAGCTTTAAATCCTAGGCCAATTAAATTTCAAGGCAAAGGTGTTCAATCTGTTGCCAGCAGAATAACGAATATAGATAAGCATCTAAAAACCCCAATGGATGTAACTGAGTTTAAAAGTTTCTTAATGAAATTCGTTATGGCTTCAGATGAAAATGCGGCTCTTCATGAATTAACTGATGAGGAAATAAATAATATAAATAAGCTTATGACAGAAAAATATATGACATGGGAATGGAATTTCGGAAACTCACCTAAGTTTAATCTTACCAACGAAAAGAAGTTTGATGGCGGTATTGTAGAAGTTAACTTAAATGTAGACAAAGGATTCATAAAGAATATTAAATTCTTCGGTGATTTCTTTGGACAAAAGGACATAAAGGAAATAGAGGATGCACTTACTGGTGCTAAACATTCTGAGGAAGATGTCTATAAAATACTAGCAAACTTTGATATTAACAGCTATTTTTCAAATATTACAATTGATAACCTAATCCAGTTGATGTTTTAATCAGATAACCAGATACCAAAACAATAATGTTCATTAGAAAGTGCTTTTAACCTACTTGTTAAGTTAGTTAAAAACATTTTTATTATGTAATGGGACATTTCACTTTTATTTTTACATGTATAAAAAATCCTTATTTTGTCAATAATCTTAAAAAAACAAATAAGGAGTGAATTGAATGCCCAGAGTCGCAAGAGTTAAAGATAACTATTCTATCAATTATATCGTTGTAAAGGGTACCAGCGATGCCCCTCTTTTTAGAGATGAAAATGATATGGTTGAGTATTTGGAGTTATTAAAAAAATATAAGGATGTATACGGATTTAAAATCTATGCTTATTGTATAATGAGAGAATATGGTCATTTTATTATAAATCCCTGTGGAGCTGATATTTCAAACATAATGTCAAGTATCAATATAGGCTATTCAGGAAAATACAATAGAAAATATAACAGACATGGTCACGTATTTTATGAAAGATTCAGAAGTAAGATTGTGAAGGATGACCTTGAACTTAAAGCCTTAACATTATATATACATAACAGTCCCTCCCAGCTTGAAACATATGAGGAACATCCTGAAAAATATGAGTATTCAAGCCTTGGGCTTTATATAGGTGCAAGGGATGATTTTGATTTAGTAGATAAAGAATTTGTAATGGAGTTTATAGGAGAAAGTACAAAGGCTAGAAAAAAATATTTAGAACTTGTTTCCCAATATGATGCAGAAAAGATAATTCAGGAAATGGAAACTTTTAGCAAAATATCTAATGAAAGATATTATGCTAAGGAAGCCAGTGTTCAGATCAACATTGAGGATATTCTTGATTTTATATCAAATCATACAGGTGTCAGCAGATTAAGACTTCATTCTAAATATATTAAAGAATCTAAGGACATCAGAGCAATAACAGCATTTATACTAAAAAATTATTACCATTTAAAAAACGACGAAATATGCAAAATTTTAGGTGATATATCATCTTCAAAGGTTTCAAAAATGTTCTTAGAAGGGCTAAAACTTGTTGAAGAAAATAAAGAATATAACTATCTTGTTGAGGAATTAAGAAAAAAATTTATTATTTAACATAAAGATGTAGATTTTTCTACATCTTTATTTTTATCTCCTCCTGAATTTTTAGATATTTTCAAAAATTATATTAATAATGATTTTACAATTTGCTATAATGTTATAGAAATCAACTGTAAAGGAGTCGACATTATGGATGTTTTAATTGGTATGATATGTTCTTTTATATTGCTTATAACTTCAATTATTAAAGGTGTTTTCATCGGTTATCCACTAATTATCTGTTATTTAATTTTTTTTATCATATCCTACAAAAGAAAATATTCTTTAAAAGAAATAGCTATAATGTCCTATAATGGTGGGAAAAAATCCTTTGTTGTACTTAAAATTTTTGTGCTAATCGGTATCATAACTGCTATCTGGATGTCATCTGGAACTGTACCTGGAATAGTTTATTACGGCATTCGTCTTCTTAATCCCAAATTTTTTATCCTCTATGCTTTTTTAATAAGCTCCTTTGTTTCTTTCTTATTGGGTACATCTCTTGGAACTGTTAGTACTGTGGGTATTGCACTTATAGTTATGGCTAAAAGCGGAAACATAAATGAAAATATGGTAGCAGGTGCTATTATAGCAGGTGCATACTTTGGAGATAGATGCTCTCCAATGTCATCAAGTGCCAATTTAGTAAGTAACTTAACTGAAACAGATATTTTCAATAACATTAAAAATATGTTTAGAACTTCTTATATACCATTTGCAATATCTGTAATATTTTATGCTGTACTTTCATATTTTCAACCTTTAAATTTTTCAGGAAAAAGTATAGATACAGATATTGTTAAAATATTTACTATAAATTGGATTGTAATTCTTCCTGCAGTCGTTATTCTCCTTGCCTCTTTATTAAAAATCAATGTGAAAATATCAATGGTATTAAGTATATTTACTGCAATTATTATCAGTTTATATCTTCAAAATTACAAAATATCAGCCCTTATCAGTTATATGATTATGGGATTCAAATTAGATACAGCTACACCTCTTCAATCCATAATAAAAGGCGGAGGACTAATTTCTATGTGGAAAGCCTCCCTGGTTGTTTTTGTATCCTGCTCCCTTGCGGGAATTTTTGAAGGAACTGATATGCTTAAAAATGTTGAAAAACTTACTTCAAAATCAAGCACCCGTAAGGGTCTGTTTAAAGATACTTTACTTGTTAGTATTATGACTGCAGCCTTTGGTTGCAATCAATCAATTGCTGTAGTTCTTACAAATCAGATAATGGGAAGAACCTATACTAAAAAAAACATTGATAAATATGAACTTGCCCTTGATATAGAAAATACGGCAATAGTTTTAGCTGCACTTATACCTTGGAACATTGCAGCCTTTGTTCCAACATCAACCATGATGGTTGATACTGTCAGATACCTTCCATTTGCTTTTTATTTATATTTACTGCCGCTGACATATCTGATTAAATTGAAATCTCCTGATGAATTAAAAACTTCATACCCTCTATAACAATATATAAGGGCTGTTGCACTAACAGTTGAAATTACTAATGCAACAGCCCTTTTTTGGTGAGAATTCTCCTTTATAATCCAGCAATAATTAACTGTCCCCATATACATATACATTGCTTGTTGCTACTATATTGGCACCTGTATTAAGAATATTTTTATATATAATTTCACCAATTTTAATAGGAGCTTTAACCTTTATATTTTTTAAGACCCTAATACAATCAAAAATTTTATCCTTAGGTATATCCTTATCTGTTTTGACAGCCACCATTTCATCTTTTCCGCCAATAACCTCCAGGGTTGTTGTAATAATCCTGGTTGGGTTTGTACATTCCTTCATTGCATAATCTATTCCTCTTTTACACTGATTTCCTGATACTTTAACAACATTATTATGCTCTATATCAACCTCCAGGCTACAGCCTAAGGGACAGCCGATACAGATAAGTTCCCTTTTATCCATTTAAATCACCTTCTACTTTAATAGTAATATTTTTACACTGTGGATATTTGCTGAACACATCCTTTCTTATGGTTACTGTTTCCATTTCCCCTGGAGTTAAAATTCTCTTTTTAATTTTAATCTCCAACCTCTCATCAAAATAAACACATATATAACTGTCCCTATATAAATTTGATACCCTGAATCTAATATCAATATTATCCTTTACGTTTTCTGGATTTATATATTGAGGAACAGTATATCTGACCCCACATTGGGCATTTACAACAATAGCTTTTTTATTTTTTATCCTGCTACCCTTAATATATTCTGCAGCACTCTTTCCAGCTTTAATACTTTCCATTGTTACATAATCAACTAAATCATGAACATGCAAAACATTTCCGCAGGCAAATATTCCATCAGCTTCAGTTTCCATACTCTCATTTACCTCTGGCCCTGAAGTTACCTTAGAAAGCTTAATACCTGCACATTTTGTTAATTCGTTCTCAGGTATTAGTCCTACTGAAAGTAAGAGGGTATCACATGGAATAAATTCCTCAGTCCCTATTATAGGCTTTCTGTTTTCGTCTACCTTGGCAATCGTTACTCCCTGAAGCCTTTCTTTTCCCTTAATATTAACAACAGTATGACTGAATTTAAGTGGAATATTAAAATCATCCAGACATTGAACAATATTTCTCTTTAAACCTGTTGAATATGGCATAAGCTCAATTACACATTTAACCTTTGCTCCCTCCAGTGTCATTCTCCTTGCCATTATAAGCCCTATATCACCTGAACCTAAGATTACAACCTCTTTACCAGGCATATATCCTTTAATATTAACAAACTTTTGGGCTGTCCCTGCTGAATATATACCTGCACATCTTGAACCTGGTATATTTATGGCTCCTCTTGGTCTTTCCCTGCAACCCATTGCAAGTATTATTGATTTTGCCTTTATTTCAAGAACTCCATCAACACTGTTTACAGCTGTAACTATCTTTTCTTTATTGATATTAATGACCATTGTATTAAGTTTATATGGTATTTTATTTTCCTCTATCCTGTCTATAAATCTCTGGGCATATTCTGGGCCTGTCAGTTCTTCCTTAAATATGTGGAGTCCAAAACCATTGTGGATACACTGATTAAGTATCCCACCAAGTTTATCTTCTCTCTCAATTATCAATATATTATTAATTCCCTCCTCTTTTACACTTAGAGCTGCTGCAAGTCCTGCCGGGCCGCCACCAATTACTAAAACATCAACCTCCATCATAACTTCTCCACCACCTACTCAATTCCATCCTTATTTTTATTAGTTAATAGCCTTGACTCTCCACCAAATTTAGTAACATCAGTTATTGGTATATTCAACTCCCTTGCCAGTATATCAACTATTCTTGATGTACAAAAGCCACCCTGACATCTCCCCATACCACTTCTGGTTCTCCTCTTAACGCCATCCAAAGTTGATGCCCCAAGTGGTCTTTTGATAGAATCAATAACCTCCCCTTCTGTAATCATTTCACATCGACATACAATTTTTCCAAATGCAGGATTATTTTTAATTAAATTTTCCCTTTCCTCATTACTCATTTCTCTAAACTTTGGTATTCCCTTTCTTATTGGGTTATAATCTTCCCTAATATTCGGTTTTATCTTATTTACAACGATATCTTCTATTGTTTTAGCAATGGCTGGTGCTGCTGAAAGTCCTGGTGATTCAATTCCTGCAGCATTTATAAAACCTTTTGCATCCTCAGCCTCACCAATTATAAAATCATTGTTAACAGGATGTGCCCTAAGTCCTGCAAAGGATGATATTATTTTATCCATAGGAAGCTCTCTTAAAGTTCTTTTTCCCATATTGAGAGCGTACTCAAGCCCCTCATTTGTTGTAGTTACATCCTCTTTATCCAAAATATTAAGTGCGGTGGGGCCTATAAGTAAGTTTCCGTCAACTGTTGGGGTAACAAGAACACCTTTTCCCATTTTAGTTGGGATTTGAAATATAGTTCTTGATATTACACCACCAAGAGATTTATCAAATAAGCAGTACTCCCCTTTTCGTGGAATTATCTCAATATTGTTTCTACTCACCATATTGTTTATATTATCAGCAAATATACCTGCTGCATTTATTACCATTCTGGTATGGATTTTGCCCTCAGACGTCTTTATTTCAAATCCATCTGAGACTTTTTTAACATCCATTACCAGGGTATTAAATTTAAACTCAACTCCATTTTCAACTGCATTTTCAGCAAGTGCTATTGTCATTTCATATGGGCAAACAATACCAGCTGTTGGAGCGTATAAAGCAGCTGCAACATCATCTGATAAGTTAGGCTCCATTTTCTTCAGTTCATCTTTATTTATAATTCTAAGCCCTTCTATTCCGTTTTCCTCCCCCTGCTTCAAAAGCCTGTTGAGGATTTCTATTTCATCAATGCTGAAACAAACAACCAAAGAACCAGTTCTCTTAAATGGAAAATCCAGTTCCTTTGATAGTTTATCAAACATTTGATTTCCTAAGGCGTTCATTTTTGCTTCATAGTTCCAGGTTTTGCATCATATCCAGCATGTATTATTGCACTATTCGCCTTGGTAGTACCACATGCCACATCACATTCCTTTTCTAGAAGGCATATTTTAAGTTTATATTTAGAAAGTTCCCTGGCTATTGAGCATCCAATAACGCCTCCACCTATTATTGTTATATCAAACATCTCTTTCCCCCCTTAATATTTTTCAAAAACAAAAAAGCCACTATTTAAGAACTTAATCCTAAATAATGGCTCTCATTTACTCTGCCACAGGTTAAATTTTGTAAAATTTGATTTAATTGTTATAATAATTGTAACACCTTTTATCCGTTAAATCAATAGCAGATATTATTATATTTCTATTTCTTACAGATTCCACAGTTCCAAATTACTTGTAGAAACTGCCATTGCCCCCATTGAAAGACACTCTACAACGTCCTTTTTGGTACTGATAAGTCCCCCTGCTATTACAGGTATGTTAACCTTATCTTCAATGGAAGCGATTATCTTACTAGCAATCCCTGGCATAACTTCAATTGCATCAGGCATTTGTTCCTTTACATTTTTAATACCGCTTTTCAGCGAGAAGGAATCAATTATAAATATTCTTTGAATTGAACAAAGTCCAAGCTGCTTTGCGTATTTGATATTTGATGGCTTTGTTGTAATTATCCCAAAGGGAGAAGCCTCCTTTTTTATAAATTGAATACCAAGGAAATCTCCCCTTATTCCTTCCATCATATCTATATGGACAAATACAAACTTTCTATTTTCCTTTAGTTTGTTGCAAATAGACTTCAAATTTAATATATTTCCGTATAATACAAATACAATTTTGGCTTTACTTTCGCAAACATTTTCCAAATCCTCATCATTTCTTATTGCTGCAATTACAGGGTTTTCAATAAAAATCTCTTCTAATCCCTTCAAATCACTCACCCTTTGTTATTACTTATCTTCCCAATCTAATGCTTTGGTAATTGCCTTTCTCCAGCCATTTATAAGTTTTTTTCTTTTTTCATCCTCCATACGGTTTTCAAGCTTTTTATCTACTGACCAATTTTTAAATATCTCATCTTTATCTTTCCAATATCCTACTGCAAGTCCTGCCAGATATGCTGCTCCAAGTGCTGTTGTTTCAATTACCCTGGGTCTATACACTGGAACCTTCAGAATATCAGCCTGAAACTGCATTAAAAAATTATTACTCGATGCCCCGCCATCAACCTTTAATTCTTTAAGATCTATTCCTGAATCCTCTTCCATTGCCTTTAATACGTCCATAGTCTGATATGCCAGTGATTCAAGTGCAGCCCTTATTATATGTTCCTTTTTTGCTCCCCTAGTTAATCCAACAATTGCTCCTCTGGCATACATATCCCAATGTGGTGCACCAAGTCCAACAAAAGCAGGTACCAGGTATACTCCATTTGTGTCCTCTACAGCCTCTGCATATCTTTCGGTTTCAGCTGCATTTTTTATCATTCTCATTTCATCCCTAAGCCATTGAATAGTTGCTCCTGCCATGAAAATGCTTCCTTCAAGAGCATATTCTACTTTTCCATCTACTCCCCAAGCAATTGTTGTGAGGAGCCCCTTCTTAGATTCAACCGCTTTTTCCCCGGTATTCATAAGCATAAAGCAACCTGTTCCATATGTATTTTTAGCCATTCCCTTAGTGTAGCATCCCTGCCCAAAAAGTGCAGCCTGCTGATCCCCTGCTATACCAGCTATTGGAATATCCGCAGTCTGCCCATCAAAACCTGTATATCCATAAATGCAGCTTGATGGTTTAACTTCAGGAAGCATGGATTTAGGAATATCTAGTTCTTTTAAAAGTTCTTCATCCCACTTAAGCTCATGTATATTAAAAAGCATAGTTCTTGAGGCATTTGAATAGTCCGTAACATGAACCTGTCCACCAGTTAGATTCCATACAAGCCATGTGTCTATATTCCCAAACAGAAGTTCTCCATTTTCTGCCTTCTCCCTTGCTCCCTCAACATTATCAAGTATCCATTTTATTTTTGTCGCTGAAAAATATGCATCTATTATCAAACCAGTTTTTTTCTTTACTATCATCTCTAATCCTCTGCTTTTAAGTTCATCACAAATTCCAGAGGTTCTTCTGCACTGCCATACAATGGCATTGTAGATTGGTTTTCCGTTTTTCTTATCCCAAACAACCGTAGTTTCTCTTTGATTTGTAATACCAACAGCAGCAATCTGGTTTGAAGATATACCTGCCTTAGCTATTGCTTCGTTTGCTACGCCTATCTGTGTCCCCCATATCTCCATTGGATCGTGTTCAACCCAACCAACACATGGATAAATCTGGGAAAATTCTTTTTGTGCCACAGAGCATATATTCCCATTGTGATCAAATATTATTGCCCTTGAACTAGTTGTCCCCTGGTCTAAAGATAAAATATACTTTTCCATATTTCCTCCTTTACCCCTTTAAATAACATAAAATAACCTACTTAAATATTCTTCTTGCAAACTATTTTTCCTCTTTTATAATGACAAAAATAGCCCTGAAATAATTTTACTCCAGGACTATTCTAAAAATAACTTATTTATATTTATTTTGTATATAATTTGAAAATGTAACCTTTTTTACCCTTATAGCTAATCTCATACCAATCTCCATGCTGAGATATTACCTTTACCTTTGTTCCATATCTTAATGCACCAATTTTTCTTGCGGTCTTAGCATATGACGCTCTTACATTTAGTCCTTTTTTAGCTGTAATTGAAACTACCTTAGCCATTTCTTTCTTTTCTGATTCTATCTTTGCTGCTGCAGGTTCAGCTGGAGCTACAGGTTCTTCAACTGGTTTATCAATAGTAGTATCCTCTCCGTCAATTAAATAACCAATTTTTTCTACTGAAAGATTTTTTACAGCCTTAATTTCTTTAATTAACGCTTCTCTGATTGGTTCTCCAGTATCAACAACCTCAATTGCAGCCTTGAAATCATATCCATCTCCACCAGTAGCCATAAAATCATTTGTAACTACTGTATAGTATTTATCCATATCAACCTTAGTTCCATCCATCAGTCTCATAGAGGTAATTCTATTTCCAGCCTCAGCATTCTTATTATAGTAAACTTTTACCCCTGAAACTTGAACCCATCCAATACTTTCATTTAAAATACCATTTTCAATTACTTTCTTTAAATCTGAACCCTTAAGCTTCATTTTTACAAGGGTGTTATCAAATGGCATAACCTCATAAAGTTTGCCTACTGTAATTTGTCCCTGAGGAATTGAAGTTCTTAGTCCTCCCCCATTTGTTACAGCTATTTGTACTCCAGCAGATTTCTTCATTACATCACATGTCCATTCACCAAGTATAGAAGGACCTGAAGTCTTATCATGTGTTAATTCCTTATCAGTTGTCCCTATAACTTCACTTAATATTGGTTCAACTTCCTTGGAATATTTATCGTAGATTGCCTTCACTTCAGGATCTGATGTCAGTGTTGTTTGTTTATAAACATCTATTACAGAAGGTTCAACTCCTGTTACCCTTCCAAACTTATCAAGACCTATACTAAGTTTTGCTAAACTTCTTCCATTATAATAGCCTTGCACTATTGCCTTTCCATTTACCCTTCCTGCAACATTCATGTGTGTATGTCCTGATATAACTGCATCTATGTTATTTACATTATTACATAGCTCGGCAGCTTCACCGGTCACTACGCCATTATTTACAGCTGAACCTAAATGTGTAAGTGCTATTGCAACATCAACCTTACCCTCTGGCAACTCGCCATTTTTTAGTTTGTCAGCCCAAAGTTTTGCAACTTCTGATGGATTTTTAAATTCAATATCCTTTACGTTTTCTGGCTTTGTTTTAAAAGCTGTTTCCGGAGTAGCGAGTCCTATAAATCCAATCTTAACTCCATCTACCTCAACAACTTTATAAGGTTTTGCCCAATCAACAGGTTTGCCTGTCTTCTTATCAACTATATTGGCAGCCAAAAAGTCAAAACCTCCATCCTTTGACCATGAAGCTATTTTATCTATGCCCCAATCAAACTCATGATTTCCCACTGCTGAAGCAATAACCCCCAATGACTTTAACATTTCAGAAACCGGTTTACCATAAAGAAGATTGGACATTGCACTACCTTGATATAAATCTCCTGCAGCAACAACTATAGTACTTGGATTAGCTTGCTTTAACTTCTTTATCTCTCCAGCAAGATTTGCTGCTCCTATGTTTTTACCCTCCTGTTTCAAAGCACCATGAAAGTCGTTAAATGATAGAATGTCTATGTATCTTATTGCTGCTTCCTTTCCAGTTTCTAAATCAGCTGAAAAGGCTTTTTGAGGTGAAAAAACTGCAATAAACATAATAAGACTCATAAACAATGAAATTAGTTTTTTACTTTTACTGTTGTTCCCCAATTTAATTCCTCCTAACCTAAATAATTTTATACCCAACAATATTATACCTTATTATGGTACTTTTAAACAGTATTTCTTTTATTGTAATGATAATAATAATTTTACTTATTTTTTTATTTTATACTATTTATGGTATTTTTCTTAGTTATGCGTTATAATGGAGTTGAATATTTTAATTTAAGGAGAAATGTTATGAGAAAGAATGAAAACATAAATAAATTTATTGTTACAACTATTTTATTACCTGTTCTTATCTTATTATACAACTCCTTTAGCATCTTTATTGAGTATTATCTCGGTACATTTACAGTAATGATTTTGTTTATATTCTTTATTTTAAGCATAGGTATTATATGTTATTCTTTTGTTAATATTCTTGTCTACAAAAATTTAAAATTATTCTTCTTAATTTTACTCTGTAGTTTATCACTTGTATTTCTAAAAAATCAAACCCTTCGATCTATAGGGTTAAACTTAGAGTTTAACTTAAATAAGGACAAAAGATTACAAATAATAGAAATGATTAAAAATAACACCTTTGAAGTTGGTGAAACTGATGGATTCATAGATTTACCAAAAGAATTTAAATCCTTATCAAAATATGATGATGGCAAGGTAGTTGTAGATAAAACTTCAGACTACCTTAAGGTATGTTTCTTTACAAGTGGTGGATTATTTAAAAATCATGATGTAGCTGTTTATTTTTCCGCAGATAAGAACTTAAAAAGAACTGGATTTGAAAAATATGTTTATAATGTCAGCAAAAAAACTGACCATTGGTATGTTGGAAAAATGAATATGGAAAAGTAAAAAATTAAGGAGAACATAAGAAGAGTTCTCCTTGATTTTTTATAAAACAACTATTTCCCTTACATCCAATAATTCTGATATATAATCAATAAATTCATATAATTTGCTTTCACATTGTTCTAAACGAATATCCAGGCTTACAGAAGCATTCTCCTCAACCTTTAGTTCTAACCCAGTTATATTGTATTCTCCAAAGCTTAATACATCTGTAATCCTTGTAATCTCTTCTGCTCCATGGTTTAATTTAGCCAGTATTCTTCCATTCATTGTTGACCTCTCCCCTCAGTTGAAATTGTTATTTTTTTAACATTCATGTTATATACTTATGAATTTTTGAATTAATTATAGATTGCATGCAATATTACATTTGATTTTTTATTTGTTTTTTGACATTCACAACATTTGAAATAAGAATTGCTTCTCACCTGAAAATGAAAGGGATTAAATCTAGATTTTTAATAAAAATAAAAACTTTCGTCCCCATAAATATGATTATCTATAAGGACGAAAGTTTAACTTCCGCGGTTCCACCCTATTTGAAGCAATAAAGCTTCCTCTCATTAAGATCAGCATAAAAACTGCTAATCCGTAACCATATATCGCTGGCATGCGTCCTTACTTACTCGGCAAAACCTTTCCGCAGGAAGCTCGGGAGTGGATATATATATTCCGATTAACATCAGCTCACACCATCCGCTGACTCTCTGAAGATAATCAATGAACATTTTCTCTCCGTCATAGCTTTTCTATGGGATTTTTTTCTTATAAAGATTATAATATCCTTTTGTTACATTGTCAAGAAATTTTTATATTTATTAGCTTCTTTATGTGCTTATGCAAAAGTTCCCTAAGAATTCCTTACTTCTGATTATATCTATTCAACAACTATTTTTCCATCCACTAAATGGACTTTTATATTTGAACCCTCTTTAATTTTATTTTCAAGGAATAGTTCAGCGATTTCATCTTCAATATATTTTTGAATTGTTCTTCTCAAAGGTCTCGCTCCATATTTTTCATCATAACCCTCAGATGCAAGAAAATCCTTGGCTTCCTCAGAGACATCCAATGTCATATTTTTCTCTTTAACCTCATCCCTGACTTCTTTTAACATTAAGTCAACTATTTTTCTGATTTCTTCCTTCGTCAATTGTTTAAATACAATTGTTTCATCAACTCTATTTAAAAACTCTGGTTTAAAAAACTCCTTCAATGCTTCCTTAACCCTTTGCTCAAGTGCAATATAACCCTCCTGAGCAAATCCCATTCCCGATGATTTAAAGTTGGTACCTGCATTTGAAGTCATTATTATTACTGTATTTTCAAAAAATGTTGTTCTTCCCTGACTGTCAGTGAGCCTACCATCCTCAAGTATTTGAAGGAGCATATTAAATACATCTGGATGAGCCTTTTCAATTTCATCCAATAAAATAACTGAGTAAGGTCTTCTTCTTACTTTTTCCGTAAGCTGACCACCTTCATCATAACCTACATATCCTGGAGGAGCCCCAATTAACTTTGATACTGTATGTTTTTCCATATATTCAGACATATCGATACGTATTAAGGCTTCTTCACTGCCAAAAAGTTCTGATGCCAATGCTTTTACCAGTTCAGTCTTTCCAACACCAGTTGGACCTACAAATATAAAGGATGAGGGTTTTCTCTTCCTCCTAAAACCTGAACGATTTCTCCTTATTGCCCTTGAAAGACTTGTGATTGCCTCATGCTGTCCAACTACCCTTCGATGAAGTCTATTCTCAAGGTTTAAAAGTTTTTCTGCTTCACCTTCTGTTATCTTTTGAACAGGAATTCTTGTCCATGCTTCTATAACATAAGCTATATCCTCAATGGTTATTTTTACATCACTACATTCTTTCTCGATAGCTTTTATTTTATCCTCAATTTTAAATTCTTTCATCCTGCAATCTGCTACTTTTTCGTAATCGTTTTTGTCTGCTGCAATCTGTATCTCCTCTTGTAAGATTGCTAATTCCTCCTTCAAGGATTTCAATTCAACAAGACCTTGATTTTTCAAATTGGCTCTTGAACCTGCCTCATCAATTACATCTATAGCTTTATCAGGTAAAAACCTATCTGTGATATATCTTTCTGAGAGATTAACAGCGGCTTCTATTACTTCATCGGATATCTTTACCATATGATAGTCTTCGTAATAATTCTTTATTCCCTTCAGGATTTCAATTGTTTCCTCAACAGTTGGTTCTTCAACAAAAACAGGTTGAAACCTTCTTTCTAAAGCAGAATCCTTCTCTATGTGTTTTCTATACTCCTCTAAGGTTGTTGCACCTATTACCTGAATTTCCCCTCTAGCCAAAGCAGGTTTTAAAATATTGGCTGCATTCATTGCACCCCCTTGAACCTCTCCAGCACCCATTATGTTGTGAACTTCATCTATTACGAGAATCACATTTCCATTTTCTTTAGCTTCTTCTATTATTGACTTCATCCTACCTTCAAACTGTCCCCTGAATTGAGTTCCTGCAACTATTGCCGTAAGATCTAAAAGATAAATCTCTGCATCATAAAGTTTTGCTGGAACCTGTTTTTCAACAATTCTAACAGCTAGCCCCTCAGCAATTGCAGTTTTTCCAACACCAGGCTCTCCTATTAAAATTGGATTATTCTTTGTTCTCCTGTTTAATATTTGAACAACCCTGTCAATCTCTCTGTTTCTGCCTATTATTTTATCAACCTTGTTATTCTTTGCCTTTTCAGTTAAGTTTGTTCCGTAGGTATCCAGAAATTTTTTCTTCTTTCCAAACCATGAAGACTTTGATTTAGTATCTGAATTTTCTTTTACATTCTGTGTATTTGTTTTTTCTTCCCTTTTATTTTCAGGATCTTTTGAGGATGGAAAAATGCCCCCAAGTAATCCTGAAAAAAGATTATTATTATTATTTAGTTCATCAACATCCATATTTTCAAAAAGCTCACTCATTTGCTCTGATAAATTCTCAATTTCATCTTGAGTTATTCCGCTCTGCTCCATAAGCTGATCAATTACAGGTATATTTAATTTCTTTGCACATTCTAAACATAAACCAACCATTTCAGTTTTTCCATTCACAATTTTAGACGTATAAACTACAGCTATGTTTTTATTACAGACAGCACATAATTTCATATCTATCATCTCCAATTTATAAGAAAATTTCTTATGTTGTTATTACAGTATATCATATTTTTGTTAGAATTGTTTTATTTTTAAACTTGTTTAAATTAATTTTAAAAAACATACTGTTTACATCCTGAAAATCAATAATATTCTATGCAAAACACCCCCGGGATGTCCCAGGGGTGAATATTAAACATTTGGAAGATTAATTCCATAAAAGATTTCGCTCATTTCTTTATCCAATCTTTTGATAATATCTTCTTTTTGTTCCTTTGTAAGGTCTTCTTCTTTAATCTCAAATAAATAGTTATCAAGATTTATATCCCTTACCTTCATTTTTGTATGGAATATGTTTGATTGATAAATATTCATGTCAATTAAATTATATCTGTCAATGGTCTGTTGAGCTATAAAGTTTTGTATTGATGTAATCTCATGATCAATATAGTGCTTAGCACCATTTACATCCCTTGTAAACCCTCTGACTCTATAATCAATAGTTATTATGTCAGAATCAAAGCTGTCAATTAAATAATTTAAAGCATTAAGTGGCGAAATCGTTCCGCAAGTAGAGACATCAATGTCAACCCTGAAGGTACTTATATCATTTTGAGGGTGACTCTCTGGATAGGTATGCACTGTTACGTGACTCTTATCTAAATGTCCTACAATATTTTCACGAGTTGGAGTTAGTATTCCTCTGTTACATGATGGATCTAATACATATAAAGGAACCTCTTCCTCTGAAATAAGTAAGGTAACACTAGCTCCCTGTGGATCATAATCCTGTTTTGCAACGTTTAAAACACATGCGCCTATCATTTCAGTTACATTGGTTAAAATCTTTGTAAGTCTGTCTGAATTATATTGTTCATCAATATATTCAATATATTTTTTACGATCTTCCTCTGTCTTTGTATAACAGATATCGTAAATATTAAAACTCAATGTTTTTGTTAAGTTGTTAAATCCATATAGTTTTAGCTTATTATTTACTAACTTTGCCAACTCCATTCCTCATTTCTAATATATTTTCATTAAAAATTATATAACTTATAGATTAATTGTCAATATTATTTTTCAAACTTGACTTCAAGGTTTATATGAAATTACAAAATCCAAAATCTTCATTAAAAATTATCCAGTTTCGCCATTAACTGTATTCTATATGAACTTTTGAACCCTCTCCACCCTGCTTAGCAGGATGAACTAAAAGTTTTACTGGAACCCTGTTTTTCAACTCTTCTACATGGCTTATAATTCCTACAGATAACCTATCACTATGAAGCCTTTCCAAGGAGGTCATAACTGTATCTAAAAGCTCTGCATCAAGGGTTCCGAATCCTTCATCTAAAAAGAAAAACTCTAAAGGTGCATTTCCTCTCAGCTGTATCTGGATGATAAAGCAAGTGCTAAGGAAAGGGATGTTAAAAAAATTTCCCCTCCAGATAATGTATCTGTTGCCCTCCTTGTTCCCCCGTTAAAATCATCTCTCATAATGAAATTTCCTGAAACATCTAACTCTAATGCATATCGACCCTTAGTTATGTCCTTTAATCTTTTTGATGCTTCCATTGCTATATACTTCAACTGACTTAATGCTACAAAGGCAACAAATTTATTTCCCTGAACAAGTTTGTCTATATCCTCCAGCTGCTCCAAAACCTTTGACACTTCATTCCTTTGCTTAATAAGATCATTCACTATCTTAAGGCTGTTCTCTATTTCCTTTAACTGCTGTTTTACCGCTCCTATTTCCATAGTCTTTACATCAAGGATGCTTGATATCTCGTTAACTCTTAATTTAATATCCTCCCATTCATCTTTACTAGTAAGTTTTCCATTTAAGGCAGTATTAATTCTATTAATATTTTCATTAACAGATAGGTATTGATTATCAAAATCTTTTATTATTAGTTCTATCTCTTTTATTTCTTCTCTTGTTTTATAACAACTCTCTACATCTAATATACTGGTAAATTCATTTTCCTTCAATGAGATTTCAAGCTTTTGCTGCTGTTCTTCTAAAATTTTCATTAGAATTGATAGATTTTCTAATAACCCTGCATATCTCTCGTTGATATTCTTATATTCAAAATTTACTTCATCCAACTTGTTCTTAAATTCCACTTCAGTTCTATTAATTGATTCTATTTGTTCTTTAACTTCAGCAATGTATTCAGCTGGAATCCTGCCTTCAGATAAATCTTTTATCTTATCCATCTGAATTTCTATCACCTGCTTTTTTTCTTTTCCTCTCTCTTCAATTTTACCAAGTGCTATGCTTAGTTCTGTGCCCTTTTTTTCTAATAATTCCTTCTCTTTTTCTATCTTTTCCTGTTCTTTTCTTAATAGTTCTCCTTCCTCATTTAGAATTTTTATTTCCTTTTCATTATTTGTTAATTCATCAAGCTTAACCTTTATATCCTCTATCCCTAACTGTAGTTTTAAATCTTCAAGTTGATTATTTCTTATTTCAAAATCTTTCGTAATTATTTCCGTCTCACTCTTTAATATATTAAGCTGAAGTGCATCATTCTTAATACCTTCACTGATTCGTGCTTCTTCCTTTTCCTGCTCTGCCTTTTCTTCTTTTAATTTGATGATGATATTTTCTATTTCTTCTTTGTCTTTATTCCATTTTTCAAGACTTTCCCTTAACTGGTTGAAATTATTTTCTTCTTCAAGTAGCTGATTCTGAAGGAATTGAATATCTATATTAGTAAGTTTATCATTAAATATCTCAATGTCCTTTTTTAATTCATCTTCCTTTGCTTTGTATTGTAAACATTCACTCTGTAATTTTATTAGTTTTAACTCTAGTTCTTTTATTTCTTTTAATAATATGTTTTCTGTATTTTTTTTCTCATTTATAAGACTTTCATCAACACCAGCCGCTGGCATAGGATGTTCCTTAGAGCCACATAGAGGACATGGATTTCCTTCCTTTAGTTCCACTGACAACATTCCTGCAAGATTCTCAACTCTAAGTTTTTCTATTTCATTTTTTAATGCTTCATATTCATTTCCCTTACTAGTAATATCTTCTTTTATTTTGAACAACATTTTTTCATATTCATTTTTTTCTTCACATACAGATTTTAGCTGCGTTTCTATGTCCCTTTTCCTGGCTACATTTTCTACACATTCCTTCAGATTTAGCCTCAACTTCTCAATATATTTATGTTTTTCAAAAATTATTTCATTATTTCCTGGGCAATTCTCCAGCAATACCCTCTGTTTTTCTTCATTTTCTCTTAATTTTTTTGATATTTCACCTATTTTAAGTAATAGCTTGTTATGACTGATTTTTTTTAGCTCTATATCATTAGATAATTGATTAATTTTACTGATTCTATCTGATTTGTCATTAGCTAGCTTAATACATTCCTTTTCTATATCATAAGCGTATAAAAGCCTTTGTCTGAAATCTGGATTGAAGTTAATGTTTTTTACTCTATCATCGATTTCCTTTAATCTATCTGTTTTCTTTTCTTTTAAACTATTTAAATCTTGAATTTTTCTGCTTACACTCTGAAATTCACCATTAGTTTTTCTATATTCTTCTGCTAAAAGCTCCCTTTCAGCCTTTACCTTTTTCAATTCTTCTTCCATGATAATTGCCTGTTGCAGTTTTGTTGATTTTTCTATTAATAAAGGTAATTCCTTTTCCTTTCTATCGTATGCTGCTTTGTACTGCGACTCTATATCCATCTGCTTTTTTTCAATCTGACTTAGTTTCACTTTTAAATTTTCAACTTCAATCGAGCTTTTTTCTATTTTCTTCTTTGTTTCTTTGATATTTTCTATATGAGGCATAACTTCAAGTGCTCTTTGTGCATTCTTTAATGAAATCCTTTTTCCCTTTATCTCCTCTAACATCATGTCTAGTTCTTTTTTCTTTTCCTTGTAACTTTCTAACTCCTGCTGCTTTTCCCAAATTTTCTGGAGATTTTGGAACTCAATGTCAAGTTTTTGTTTTTCTTCCCTAATATATTTTTCTTCTTTAGATAGCTCAGTAAGTTTATTTTTTAATTCAAGATAAAATTCATCATTTACACCATTAAATCTGCTTAACTGTCCCTCTATGTTTTGGAGAACAATGTTTTTTTCATATTTAGCATTCTTTATTTTCTTTACAAGTTTTACTCCATATTTTTCTAAACCAAAAATTCTTTCAAGCATATTTCTCCTATCTTGTCCAGATAGTTTTAAAAAGTCGTTAAACTTTCCCTGAGGTAAAACTACAGAACGTGTAAAGTCCTCAGATGTTAATCCAATTAACTCTACAACTTTTTTACTGACCTCCGTTGTTTTTTCCGCAATTACCTTAATATCTTCACCATTAACTTCACATAACCTGGCTACCTTCGTTGTATATCCATTTTTCTTGATGTCCTTTTTAATACTTCTGTCAATTATATATTTTTTTCTTCCATTTCCACATCCTATTTCAAATTCATAGGTTATATTTGCAGTATCACATTGTGTGTTTATAAATTCACTTGTATTCCTTGGAATTTCTCCATACATCGCCATTGTTATTGCATCAAGAATTGTAGATTTACCACTGCCAGTGGGTCCAAATATTCCAAATAGTCCTCTCTCTGTCAGCTTTGAAAAATCAATCTCCTGAGGTTCAATAAAACTATTAAACCCTGATAATTTAAGCCTCACAGGTTTCAAAGTCTTCACCCTCTTCCTCAACTATCTTTAGAAAAAGCTCCATAAGTTCTTCTGTTGGTTCAAGTCCTCTTGAAGATACATAAAACTCTTTAAAAAGTTCTTCCATAGATTTTTCTTTTAAATCATTATAAATTTCATCTTTTTCATCTTTACCAGATATTATTGGTCTAATCTCAATAATATCCGGTATCAATTCCTTCATCAATTTTATCTCTGATTGCAGTAACACCCTATCTGTCTTTATTTCAAAATATGCCCACAGGTTTCTTCCACTGTTTTCTTTACATTTATCAATAGCATCCTCAATACTTTCACACCTGAAGACTTCTATTGGTTTATAATTTTTAAAATATATTTCTCTCACCTGTGCTTCACTGCCTGGTTTTACATCAACTATATAAGCACCTTTGCTGTAATTTATTTCACTTTTGCTGTATTGAAGTGGTGAACCTGAATAATATGCCTTGACCCTAGATGAAACCTTCTGTTGTTTATGCAAATGCCCCAAGGCAATGTATTGAGCATTTTGTGGAAGGTGATATTCCTCAACTGCAAGGCTTCCTCCAAGCTGTATCGGTCTTTCTGAATCAGATGTTTCTCCTCCAAGAATAAATATATGTGAAACAGCTAAGTTGATTGTATCCTGTCTATATTTTAAAGATAAGTTTTTAAAAATTTCTCCTATTCTTTCTGAATAACTTTTTTGCCTGATTTCCTCATCTAATTCCTGTGTGAAAATTTCATTTAATCTTTTCTCGCTTGGATAAGGTAATGTAATTATTATCGTTCTTTCACCCTTTATATCAAGCTCTATAAATCCTTCTCCTGAATCAATTATTTCAAATCCCCTATACTTACCTGCCTCAGCTGTATTTTTGGGAGTTCCAAGTATTATTACTCCATGTTCATAGGCCAGAGGACTAGCTGCTGACAACCCCTCTGGGTTATCATGATTTCCTGCTATAACAAGAATAACCCTTTGACCATTGTTTGACAGTTTTTTCAGGGTACTGTAGAAAAGCTTTTCTGCCTTGGCAGGTGGATTGCCATTATCATATATATCTCCAGCAATTATTACTAAATCCACTTCTTCTTTCTCTGCAATTTTAATAAAATCTTCAAGAAACTCCTCCTGTTCTTCAAGCCTCGAAAAACCTTCTAAATTTTTTCCAAGATGCCAATCTGAAGTATGTAAAATTCTCATTTCCCCACCCCTTTTTATCCTTAAATTTAACTAAACTTTTTCCTATATCCACATTTTCTACAAAGCTCTTCAACAACTTCACGTCTTGAGAAGCCATCAAATAACTTCCTTGCCCTTTCTCCTTCTATAATATCAGAAAAAGGTTTTTCATGTATGTTTCCAAGATTTATAATTCCATCTCCATCAAGACAACATGGTATGACTGTTCCATCAACAAGAATAGCTGCTTGATTTCTTAAAGCATAACAAAAACCTTTACTAAAATCTTCTTCTGAATCTAAACTCGGCCAATCAAACTCTGCACCTTGATTTAAATAGATTCTGTCAATCAGCTTAATCCCTCTGTCTTGTGGAATTCTTTCCTCAATTCCAAATTCTATATCGAAGGCACATTTAAGTTTATCTATGATATCCTGATTTTTCTTCTGAATTAAATTGATATTATTATCCTCATGTAAATTCCAAAGTCTGAATGCAATTAACATATTTGTTTTTTCAATTGCTTCTTTTGTAAAGGATATTATATTTTCAACATATTCTTCCTTTAATGTCTCATCTCCCTGAAAACTATGTAGTGAAAAATTAATTTGTCTCAATGCAGGCTTATTTAAAAGCTTATTTTTTACATCATTAATTAGTGTTCCATTTGTGGTTATATTCACCTTAAACCCTTTGTCATAACATAAGTCTAAAAATTTATCCAGTTCTGGATGTAGCAGTGGTTCTCCCTTGACATGAAAATATATAAATTTTGTATGATGTTTTATTTGTTCTAAAATCTTGTTAAATGTTTCTAAAGTCATAAATTCTGGTTCTCTGTTTGTTTTAGTACAAAAACTGCAGGATAAATTACAAACATTAGTAATTTCAACGTATATTTTCTTCAGTTTTTTCATTTCATTTACCTCGTAAATTATTTGATTTTTTATGAAACTATCTTACATTTACTAAGTAATTTTTGCAAGGCTTAAATAAACATAGGGGAGCAGTCATTTCATTGTTAAATCAACTACCCCCCATTATTAAAAATCAGATACTTTTTTTACCCAAATAAGCTTCTTGTATTTTGGAATTTGATGCAATTTCCTTTGCCTCTCCCTGAAGTACAATTTTACCCTGTTCTAAAACATAAGCTCTGTCAGCTATTGAAAGTGCTTTATATGCATTTTGTTCAACTAGAAGAATGGTTTTCCCCATCTCTTTTATGTCAAGTATTATGTCGAATATTCTTTGTACTATCATTGGAGCCAGTCCCAATGAAGGCTCATCTAAAAGAATTATTTCCGGATTACTCATCAATCCTCTTCCCATGGCAAGCATTTGTTGTTCTCCTCCAGAAAGTGTTCCCCCAATTTGTTTTTCTCTCTCCTTTAACCTTGGGAAGATGGAATATACTTTTTCTAAATCCTCTAAAATTCCCTTTTTATCTTTCCTTAAATATGCCCCCAACATCAGATTATCTCTTACTGTTAGATTTACAAATACCAGCCTTCCCTCTGGAACTTGACAAATTCCTTTTTTAACAACCCTATACGGATTTTGTATTAATTTTTCCCCCTTATATATTATTTCACCCTCCTTGGGTTTTATAAATCCAGAAATAGTATTAAGAAGTGTAGATTTACCCGCCCCATTAGATCCAATAATCGTTACTATTTCTCCAGGATTCACACTAACAGAAACCCCTTTTAACGCATGAATTCCACCGTAATACACATGCAGATTATTTATTTTCAGCATTCTATCACTCTCCTCCAAGGTATGCTTCTTTTACTAAAGGATTATTTTGTACCTCAAAAGGACTTCCTTCGGCTAATTTACAGCCAAAATTCAAGACTACTATGTTATCGCAGACACCCATAACTAAATCCATATGGTGCTCAATTAGTAGCACAGTTAAATCAAACCTGTCCCTGATTTCCATTATGAGCTCCATCAGTTTCTCGGTCTCATCTGGATTCATTCCTGCAGCAGGCTCATCTAACAATAACAATTTAGGATTAGAAGCAAGAGCCCTTGCTATTTCAAGCCTTCTTTGTAGACCATATGGAAGATTATTGGCAATGAAATTTCTTCTATCGGAAAGACCCATTATTTCCATTAACTCCTCTGCCTGATGCTTAAGCATCTTTTCTTCTTTATAAAATCTCGTCTTTTTATTTAAAAACACAGGTAATCCTCCAAATAAAATTGATTCACCAAGTGAATATGCAGCATTGTTATGACATGCAGTCAAAATATTTTCAAAAACAGTAAGCTTTTTAAATAACCTGATATTTTGAAATGTCCTTGTTATTCCGTATTGGGCGATTTTATATGTATCTTTATTTTCTATATTTATTTCATTAAAAATTATATTGCCTGAAGTAACCTTGTAGACACCAGTAATCAAATTAAATATTGTTGTTTTACCTGCTCCATTTGGTCCTATCAAGCCTGTTATCTCATTTTTCTCAATAGAAAAACTAACATCATTTACCGCCGTAAGTCCCCCAAAGGCTTTAGTAAGGTTATTTACTTCCAGTAATGCCATCAAACTCTCCCCCCATCTTAAGTTTACTAATTTTTCGAAGGTTTTCTCAGTAAATTCTTTATTGCACTAAAACTTAATTCTTTACCACCCATTAATCCCTCTGGTCTTGCTATCATTATAAATACCACTGCTGCACCATATACTACTAATCTCCAATTAGCAAAACTTCTCAATATTTCAGGTAACGCAACAAGAACGATTGCACCTGCAACACTTCCTGTAATACTTCCTAATCCTCCAAAAATTACAATAATTGTTAATTCGGTAGATCTTACTAAACTAAAAATCTTGGGTTGAAGAAAACCTAGATATGTTCCTAGCAGTCCTCCACCAACTCCTGCATAAAAAGCACTTATCATTAGTGATGTCATCTTGTATTTAAATAAGCTTATTCCAACAACCTGTGATGCTAATTCCTCTTCTCTAACTGCAATCATGTTTCTACCGTGTCTGGAATAGATAACATTTCTTATTATTAAAATAGCTATGATATCTATAACTACAACAGTTATAAAATTTGTTTTTAGAGGTAACCCCGGCCATCCTCTTGCTCCTCCAAAGTATTGTACATTTTCTAGAATAAGTCTTATTGCCTCACCAAAACCTAAAGTTGCAATACAAAAATAATCTCCCTTTAATTTTAGAGTTAGCTTTCCTATTAAATAGCTTACAAATGAAGCTGTAAATCCACCTATTAGCAGCGAAGGTATAAAGGGTATTTTAAGTTTAGTCATCATAACTGCTGTTGTATATCCTCCTATTGCCATAAACCCTGCATGTCCAAATGAAAACAGCCCTGTAAACCCTGTAAGTAAAGATAAACCTAGTACTGGAAGCATATATATTCCAGCAAGCGTTAATATTCCCTTAAGATAATACCAGCTTAAATCCATATTACTCCCTCCCCCTCCTATGCCTTATCCTCAGTTACCTTACCCATAAGTCCCATAGGCCTTATAACTAAGACTAATATTAAAAGTGCAAAGGCAATTAAATCTCTGTACTGTGATGATATATATCCTGAAGTAATAGTTTCAATTACTCCAAGTAATATGGAACCTATAACTGCACCCTGAACACTGCCTAATCCTCCAAATACAGCTGCAATAAATGATTTCAAAGTGATGTTTCCTATCTGGGGATAAACCGTGTACTTCATTCCAAAGAGTACTCCAGCAATGCCTGCTAATACCCCTCCCACAGCAAAAATTAATATTATTATTCTGTCTGTATTTATTCCCATAAGGCACTGCCTTTCATATTAAAGGCTGTTGCCTGAATCGCCTTTCCTGTCTTTGTAAAATCGATTAAATATATCAAAGCTGCAACACAAAACATAGATATTAAAAACATTGTTAGATCTATTCTGCCAATTGCCATCTTTCCTAATCTAATTGGTTCTAATGAAAAAACCTTAGGATATGTTCTAAAGGTTGGTCCTATTGTTGCAATGACTATGTTTTCTAAGAAAATAGATACTCCCATTGCTGATATAATGAAATATAAAAATGGTGCCTTACGATTTCGCAGTGGCTTGTACGCAATTCTTTCAACAATAACTGCAAGTATTCCAGTACAAATACCTGATATTAAAAATGCTGGAATAAAGGATAGCTTATACAATGTCATAAAGAAAAAACCAAAATAAGCACCAAACATTATTACGCCACCATGGGCAAAATTAGAAAAATTCATAATACTATATACCAAAGAATATCCCACAGCCATCAAGGCATATACACTTCCAATAGATAAACCATTTATCAGCTGTTGTAAAAAGTTAGTCATTTTTCTACCTCCCATTCATTTAAAATAGATAATTAGGGGGAATACTCCCCCTTTGTTATTGAACTCTATATTTTTGCTGGAATATATACTTACCATTTTCTATCTTAATTATAGCTGCATCCTTATTTTCAGGATTATGTGTGTCTTTTCCTATTACTATTAGCCCTGTTATTCCCTTAATGTTTGTAGTTTCCAATGCTTCTTTTATCTTTTCAGTATCAAAGCTATTAGCTCTCTTAATAGCATCTGCTAACATTAAACTTGCATCATATGCAAGGAATGCATTGAGTTCTGGCTCCTTGCCTACCTTATTTTTATATTTTGTTTTAAAATCCTTTACTTCTGGATCATCAAAATCAAGATGATTTACAAAAAATGAACCCTCAACAGCATCCTTTGCCATTGATAAAAGCTGCTCTGATGGCCATCCGTCACCGCCCATAAAGGTTGCTTTAATACCAAGCTCCCTTGCCTGCTTTGTGGTCAGGGCTACCTCTTTAAAGAAATATGGCAGGAATACTATATCTGGATTAGCTGCTTTGATTTTAGTAAGCTGTGGTCTAAAGTCTACATCACCACTCTTAAAGCCTTCCTTCGCCACAATATTGCCGCCTTTTTTCTTAAATGTTTCTTCAAAATACTGAGTGAGCCCCTGTGAATAATCATCACCAACATCGTAAAGTACGGCAGCTGTTTTTGCCTTTAATACGTCTATTGCAAAACCAGCAGCAACTGCACCTTGATATGGGTCTATAAAGCAAACCCTGAAGTTATAGGGTTTAACCTTCCCATCAACTACAGTAACCTTTGGATTTGTTGCAACTGTTGCTATATCTGGAACCTTCATTTCTTCCAAAACTGATGATATTGGTATAGCCTGGCCGCTGGCATTAGGTCCAATTATTCCTATAACTTTATCCTGTCCTGTAAGTCTTTTAACTGCATTTACAGCTTCAGTTCCGTCTCCTCTAGTATCATAAGTTATAACCTCAACCTTTTTACCTAAAAGGCCTCCATTATTATTTATATCTTCAAAGAACATCTTTACTGCCTGTGATTCAGATTGACCCCATACAGCCTGATCTCCAGAAAGTGAACCTATCCATCCAATTTTTACAGTTTCACCTGTTGAAGAATTTTTATTATCTTTGCCGCACCCTGAAAGAGCAAATGATACAGTCATTAGCAAACATAACAAACATACTAAAAGTCTTTTTTTCATAATTATCTATCCCCCTTAGCATTTTTTATGTTAAATACTATGATGAATCTCTGAAATTTATTTGTAATTTTTGTTAATAATTTGATTTATAGTGAAAAGGAACAGTTAGTTGATGCCTAAATTGAGCATCTACGACTGTTCCATAATTTTAAACATTCATAATCCAGATAAAATAATTCAAAATTCCGGCAAAGGTAAGCCAAATTAGATAAGGAAGCATCAGAAGTCCAGCCTTTTTATCGATTTTATAGAAATTAATTGATGTAAAGGCAACTAATACCCAAAGCACTAGTAGCAAAAAGAATGCACTTCCGTAATTTCCTTGTTTAAAAAATACAAAGGGCCATATGAAATTAATAACAAGCTGTATGGCATAAAGCCATAAAGCATATGCTGCCTGGCTATTATATCTTTTCATCCTCCATATTCTATAACTCGCCACCCCCATAAGAATATATAATAAAGTCCAAACGACGCTGAAAACCCAACCTGGAGGTGTAAACCCTGGTTTTAAATAATCTACCTTTGAATAGGCCATTGATAAATATCCAACTAAAAGACCTCCTATTAAAGGTATTGCCACAGCTGTAACAACCTTCTTTGCTTCTCTTAAATTAATAACCTTAATTATTTTTGACATTCTTTCACTCCTTACAATGTATATGTAATACTTTTATGAGACAAACTCCTTTAATATGATAAAAATGTTTTCCCTATCCCTCATATGTTAGATATACCTTTAAATAACTTATTCGGTAAATTCTTTTTATTTAATTTTTGTAAAATTATGATATTATAATATATTGGAGATAAATTATGTTTTTATTTAATTTAATTGTTTTTTAAATTATAATATTTATAGAGTAAATTGCTTAATGAAATTAGCATAAAATTATAGCAATTTAAGGAGGAACATCAATGGAAGTCGCAGGAAAGTTTTTAGAACAATACTCTAAAGAAAGGGATTATTATGAAAGGGCAGCAAAGCTTTGTGCTGAAATTTGCGAAAACGAATTTGAGCGTTCAGGTATAAGGGCTATCGTAACATTCAGAGCTAAACGCCCTGACAAACTTAAGGAAAAGGTAATAAAAAGAAGTGAGAAAAAGGACTATAAAGATATTGTGGATATTTATAATGATATTGTGGATCTGGCAGGAGTACGAATAGCATTATACTTTCCAGGCGACCTTGAAACAATTGATAAATTTATTAGAACAAATTTTAACATAAAATCAATAAGACAGTTCCCTGAAGCAGGAAATGACTCTTATAGTAAAAAAGAATACATTAAATATAAAAAAGTATTCTCAGGATATCATGCAACCCATTATAGGGTGACCTTAAAACCAGAAAACTGTACCGATGGAGATGTTAAATACTGTGATGCAACAATAGAAATACAAGTGGCATCAGTCCTTATGCATGCCTGGGCTGAAGTAGAACATGATTTAGTATACAAACCGTCAAGTGGGGAAATTTCTAGATGAATACGAGATACTTGATGAGCTCAATGGTCTTATTTTATCTGGAGAAATGGCACTTAGAAGGCTGCAGAAAGCGGTTAAAGAAAGGGTATCAAAACAGGAGGAAGCCTTTTCTAATCACTATGAATTAGCTGCTTTTCTTTATGATAAAGTATCCTCTAAAACAAATAACACTGATGAGATTATAATGGGAAGAGCTGACATGCTTTTTAAATTCCTGAAATATTCTAATTTAAACAAACCTCAGACACTTAATAAATATATAAACGAAATAGAATTTCACTTAGAAAAGGATACTGTTGTTGATGAGATAATAGATAAAATACTTGAAAATGACATTTCTCTTTTCAAAGTTTTTCTTAAAGCCAAAAGTGAAATGACAACAAGAAATCCATATAGCGATACTATGGAAGAAACTTTGGGATACGAAAATAAAAAAGCCCTTGGATATTTCATAGATAACTGGCTTGCCTTTCAATCCGTTATTAGAAGCTATATTAAAAAATTTCATCCTGAAATAGGGGATAATGTACTTATCACTCCAAAGCTTCTTATGAATTTATTTAATGATGAGGATATAGTAAATAGAGCAAAGATTATACAAAATCTTCGCATTGAAATTGTTCATGGTTTGAAACTTCCTGATGAAAAACATATTGCAGAAGCAATAAAAGCAATAGAGGATATTATGAGCATACTTTATTCAAAATTCAGCAAAGAAGAAATAGAAGAATTGAGAAATAAATTTAAAGAAATATGCTTAAATCTATAAAAGAGCAGTGGCATTAGCATTTTTTAGTTGCTAATGCCACTGCTCTTTTTACATATTATCAACAATATTCCTAATCCATTTTTTTTGAAACAATTCGTGGGATTCTTACTATATTCAATAAAAAATATTTATTAAGATTTTTGTTTGAAATATTTTCCTTATTAAACTTTTATAGTATTATATATTTAAATAATTTTCAGGTGGTGAGGAGATGTTAAATGTAAATTTTAGTGAACCCTATGACAATTACGATAATACAGTAACGAAATATGATATTGATGTACTCAACAACTTTCTTGAAAAAGCTAAAATCACAAGTTCATCAAAAATTTTGGATATTGGTTGTGGTACTGGCAATTATGCAATTGAGATTAAAAAAATAACGAATTGTGAAACCTATGGTCTTGATATTTCCGAAGCAGTGATATCTAAAGCTTTAGAAAAAGATAAAACTGTTAATTGGATCCTCTGTGATGCACTTCATACTCCCTTTGAAAATAATTTTTTTGATTTTATTTACATGACAGATGTGATTCACCATATTTTAAATATTGATAAATTATTTATTGAAATAAATAGAATACTTAAAAACAAGGGTAAAATTTGCATAAATACCCAATCCCACAGACAAATTGATCTTAGATTCAATTCAGAATTTTTTCCTGAATCGGCAATACTTGATAAAATGAGATATCCCGATGTTGAAAAGATTATTCTCACAGCACAAAGATATGGTCTCAGTTTTATCAAAGAAGACATAATAGGACAAGATAATGAAATTATACTAGACAGCAAATATCTAGATTCAGTTGAAAAAAGGCAGTATCCTATGTTCCATCTAATATCGGATAAATGTTATCATTACGGAATTGCTGAAATAAGAACCCAGCTTTTAAATGGACCTATAATTAGAAAAACTTCTGGTACAACTTCTATATGGTTTACAAAATAAAATTTTTATAATTAATAGCTAAACAATTGTATTTCAAAAGGCTCATTATCATATAAAAATCCCATAATTCTGTAATATCAGACTTAATAATTCCAATGGATGACAATAAGCTGACAGTACAGAATATGGGATTTTTTAAACCTTAAGCGGCTTCAATTTCAAAAATCTCATTAGACTTATTTTCAAAACTAAGCTTCAATAATATTGGAGTAACAATAGTTGTTATAACTACTACCATTAAAGTAGGTATAAATAATGACTTTGGTATTATACCATTTTGCATACCAAGTGTAGTTGTTATTAAAGCAACCTCTCCCCTTGAAACCATTCCAACGGCAATTTGAAGTGATTCCCTTTTATTAAAGCCAAAGATTTTAGCTCCTATGCCACATCCTATTATTTTACTAAAAAAAGCCGTTGCTACCATAACCAAGGTAAATAAAATTATTCCTATATTTACAGCTTTAAAATCTGCTATTAATCCAACATGGGCAAAAAATATAGGTGTTAAAAAATATGAAGATATTGCTTCAGCCTTTTTCTCAATTACACTTTTATTCTTAACAGAAGAATGTACAAGCCCGAAAACATATGAACCAGTAATATCTGCAATACCAAGTTCCTCTGAAATCAACGCAAATAATAATGCTCCTGCTATTGCTAATACAATCCATGAACTGCTGTTTTTTCTTTTCTCCGTAAATTTATTAATGACCTTTGGCAGGTAAGCAACAGCTAACACTGAACCTATACAGAAAATAATAACCTTTGCTATTACAACTGCTATTTGCATTGTAGTTCCTGCTGCAACTGCTTTACTTGTGTGGGATGTTTGAAACATTACTAATACAAAGGATATTATTATCAATCCTAAAATGTCATCAATTACTGCAGCACCAATAATATTCATACCTGCCCTGGTATTTAACTTTCCAAGCTCATTTAAAGTCTGTACTGTTATGCTTACACTTGTTGCAGTCAATATAACACCAATGTATAAATTAGTCCAAAAATCACCTGAAAACAGATATGCTGTTCCTATTCCTGTTAATAAAGGAACAATTACTCCACCCACAGCTATAATTGCGGAAGACATACCTGCTTTTTTAAATTCTTCTAAGTTAGTTTCAAGACCTGCTAAAAACATAAGCATAACAACACCTAGTTCAGCTAAAAGCTTAATCTCCTCATTTTCTTTTGCAATTCCTAAAACAGAAGGCCCGATAATTATTCCTGCTATCAGTGCCCCTAAAACCCTTGGCATTTTCATCCTGTTACTTATGGTTCCACCAATTGTTGTTGCAATTAAAATGATAGCAATTTCCAATAACATTTCATGCATAATACCCTACTTCTCCTTTACTGTAATTTTTTATTTAGACATAATAAAAGGGCAGAAAGTCCATGTTCAAATGGACTTCCCACCCTAGAAGCCAAGTTACTTGAAAACGATAAAATATCGTCCAACCGTTAATTCATAATATTCAATTTCAATTTAATTATATCAATTTTTCGATTTTTTTCAATATATTTTGCAATTTTATTTACATGATTTTGCATTTTTCTTAAAATAATCTATTTTTTGTTACTTATTGTATTGTTTAGTAGTTTGTGCAAAACTAAAATAAATAGCTGTAAAAATAAATATTTAACATCTTCATTTTTTCTAATTTAATACGATATCAATTATAGCTATTGAATATTTAAATTGGCTCCACAGTTAATTATAAAAGGGTGATAATTTTGATTAAGGAAAAGCTCATAAAAGTGAATGATGAGTATGTTGTTATGGATTTTGATAAAATCTTTAAATTATATAAAGGCATGATTCATAATCTTTGTAATAAGTGGAAACACATTTTGGAATATGGAGATTTGTTTCAGGTTGCATCCTTTGGTTTACTTAAAGCCTTTAACGATTATGATTTGACCAAGGGCTGTGAGTTTTCCACCTTAGCATACACATATATTAAAAACGAAATAAGAATGTTCTACAGAGAGGCAAAAAAATCCTTTGGCTATATATCCTTAAATGAGCAAATGAGCTCTAATGACAGGGAGGAATATATAAATAATTTAAGAGAAGAGAGCTTTGAGGATTATATTCTTGAAGAAATCTCTAAAAAGCAGGACTTAGATAGAATTTACAAAGGATTCAGGCACTTAACAGAGCGTCAGAAGGATATTTTAACTAAATATTACCTTGATGGCTTATCTATGCCTCAAATTGCAAATCTTTTGGGGTTTCATGTCAGCTATGTGCATAAAGTGATTACCAACTCTTTAACGAAGTTAAGGAGAATATACAATGAAGAAGTCAACAAAAGCTGCAGTTAATTATACCAAAAGGACTGTATTAGATTTATATATTGAAAATCTAACACAGTCCTTTTTAATTTTAATATCTGATTATTCCACCATTGTAAAATAAATATATATATTTTTCTTTAACTCTTTTTCCTGTTATTTTTTCTAATGCCCTTGCATAAAGCTGAATCTGCACCCTGTATTTTTCTGTTATTTTTTCAACATTATCTTCAGTAACAAAGTCTGTCTTATAGTCTATCAATACTAAACCATCATCCTCTTCGAAATAGCAGTCTATAATACCTTGGACAGCTATCATCTCTTCATTGCAGTAAATTGGTAAATCTTTATATATTTCAGTACTCTTAAGCTCTATATGGAAGGGTATTTCTCTTCTTACCTTCATAGATGTTGTAATTCTTTTGCCAATGTCAGATTTAAAGAAATCCTCTATTCTTTTTATATAAACTGTTTCTGCCTGTAACTCTGTCAAAATCTCATTATCTACCATTTCCATTATCTGATTCTTAATTTCCTGATGGCTGTAAACCCTTAACAAATCAAGCTTTTGCATAACAAGGTGCATTATTGTACCCCTCTCTGCTGCTGTCATGGCTTCCTTTCCTTCTAAGAATGCAGGCTTTTTCAGAAACTCTCTATCAAAAATTGATGTTGAATCCTCATCAGAAGATTCTGCGTTCAATATTCTTTTAACTTCAGTAACAGACAGCTTTGCTGGAAGATTTGATGCAGACATATATGGATATTGAAAATTTAACCTGTTGTTTATTTCATCTGCAAATTCACTACTGGATTTCTCAATGTCAATTTCCTCAAGCTCCTTAATAATATTCATTTCCTCTATTATTTCTTCTTTTTCAATTTTAAGAATATCATCTCTATACCAGAGCTTTATTTCCCATCTTGATATTTCACCTGCATCAATAACACTTTCATCAATACCTGATCTGTCCCTTAATATCATGCAGTCCCTGTGATTAATAACAGCTGGACATATCCAATCAAGAAAGGTCTTTGCCTTCAAAACCTCTGATTCAGGAAGTTTATCTAAACTGCCTATACTTTGCCCCCAACTGATTGCTGTTTTATCTATATCACTGACTGAGCCTGTAATAATCAGCTTTTCCTTTGCCCTTGTAAATGCAACGTACAAAATTCTCATTTCCTCAGATAGTGTTTCCAGCCTTATCTTTTTCTTTATTGCTTCCTTTACAATACTTGGATAAGCAATTCTTTTTCTGTAATCCACAAAATCCGGTCCAAGTCCAAGTTTATGATGATATAATATGCTCTTTCTTAAATCCTGCATATTAAACTGCTTACCCATACCTGCACATATAACTACCGGAAATTCAAGTCCCTTACTTTTATGAATACTCATTATTCTAACTACATTTTCATTTTCACCAAGTATCTTAGCACTGCCCATATCACCGCTGCTTACCCTTAACTTGTTTATAAAATTAATGAAATTGAAAAGTCCCTTAAAACTTGTTTGTTCATACTGTTTAGCTCTTTCAAAAAGCACCCTTAAATTAGCCTGTCTTTGAACTCCTCCAACCATTGCTCCTACATAGCCATAGTAACCTGTTTCCTTATACAGATACCAAATAAATTCATCTGTTGACATATGGAGAGCCTTATCCTGCCACCTTTTAAGAGATGCAAGAAATTCTTGTGCCTTTCTGCCATTTCATTTTTACCCTTGGCTATTTTATGTAGTGCTTCATAAAAGGTACTTTCCTGTTCTTCTATTCTAATTGATATCATTTCCTCAGGAGTAAATGAGAAAATAGGAGATTTTAGTACCGCAAGTAGTGGAATATCCTGCATAGGATTATCTATAACCTGAAGGAGAGATATTATTGTCTTTATTTCCGTAGTTTCAAAATATCCAACCCCTGTATCTGCAAATGTGGGAATACCTGCCTTTGTAAGTTCCTCTAAAAATACAGGTGCCCAATTGCTTGTTGCACGTAGGAGTATTACTATATCCCTGAATTCCAAATCTCTATAATCTTTTATATGCTTATCAAAAACCTTGAATTTTTTTCCATCAAACTCTCTCATAAGTTCTTTAATTTTTCTTGCTATCATCCTTGCCTCAAGTTGTATATTATCTATAGGTTCTTCTTCAGAATTATCCTCAGACCCTTCCTCCTGATTTTCACTGACCTCACCTGAAATCTTCTTCTCTATTAAGTGTATTTCAACTGGTCCTCCAACAACAGCTGAATCCTCTTCATTTTCTTTAAAATTTGCACCTAGATTAAGTCGTTCAGTGTCAGTATAATCCAATTCTCCAATCCTTGCTGACATAATCTTTTTAAATATATAATTAGTTCCCTCAATAACCTCTAATCTGCTTCTGAAATTCTTAAAAAGCATTATTTTTTTTGAGTTGCCAACCCCATCTGTTGAGTATTTATTGTATTTTTCAAGAAAAAGTTCAGGCTTGGCCTGTCTGAATCTATAAATACTCTGCTTAACGTCACCAACCATAAATCTATTGGGGATATTTTTTTTAGCAATAGTTTCTAATAAAACCTCCTGAACAAGGTTACTATCCTGATATTCATCAATTAAAATTTCATCAAATTTTTCCCTGTATCCAATGGCAATATCTGAAGGATTAATATTCCCCTCTTCATCAACCTCTGTTAAAATCTGCAGTGCAAAGTGTTCAATATCGTTAAAATCTATGATTCCCTTTTCCTTCTTTTTTTCCATATACTTTTTATCAAATTCAATAACAAGACTGCATAGACATTTCATCAAAGGATAAAGTGTTTTGATTTCATTCTCCAACATTTCACTATTTTTGTTTAATATATCCTCTTTTAGCCTTCCTATTTTCTTTTTTACCTCGTCTCTTATTTTAACAACAGCCTCTTTTGCAAAGGTATCTGCATTTTTCACACTTTTTAATCTGTCAAACTTCAGCTCCTGCAAACTGACATAAAGACTTTCCCATGAAGTTTCACATGAATTTAATAAATCCTGTATCCCCATTAGCTCTAATTGGAAATTAGGAAGATATGCCTCAAGTCCCTCTGTAGCTTTTATCATTCCCACTGCTTTTTTCATCATACTTTCAAGCCCTGTAAGCTCAATCTTTATACTGTCCAGTAAAACCCTTGCCCAATCTGAACTTCCAAATCTAAAGTCATCATTAATATTAAACTTTTCAGAAACTTCACTAAGCCATTTTTCCGGCCATGGTGAAGCCTTTGCAAATTCATATAAATTTAATACCATATCAGAAAGTGCGGAATCGTCCCTGCTTCCTCCATAACATTCAACAAGATTTAAGAATTCCTGATTATCTTCTTTTGCATAATATTCTTCAAAAAGCTCCTCTATTGCCTCCTGCTTTAAAAGAACAGTTTCTGTATCGTCTCCTATTCTAAAGTTAGGATCCATATCTAGCCTATGGAAGTTGTTTCTAATAATATCAAGACAAAAGGAATGAATCGTCGTTATACTTGCCCTGTTTAACAAAGTCAGCTGGGTTTGGAGTCTCTTAGATTCAGGGTTTTTATCAAGTGCTTCAGAAATTGCATCTCCTATTCTTTCCCTCATCTCAGAAGCAGCTGCATTGGTAAAAGTTACAACAAGCAATCTATCTATATCTACGGGCCTATCTTCGTTAGTTATCCTTTTTATTATCCTCTCTACCAAGACAGCTGTCTTTCCTGCTCCTGCAGCTGCAGCAACTAAAAGGTTACAATCCCTTGTATCTATTGCAAGCTGCTGCTCTAAAGTCCACTTGTTTTCACTCATTGCTTTCCACCCCCTGTTTAAAGAGTTTCCAAATCTCATCCTCATCTTTATCGTTAATTATTCTGTAATCATTATCCTTTATACTGCTGTCAAATTGACATATAGAGGTAAATCTGCAATATTCACATGGAGTTTGTTTTTTCTTTTTGTATGGTCTAATCATAATATTTCCCTTAATCATATCCTCACAAATTTCCTTAATTTTTGTTTTAACATAACTTCGAAGAATTAAGAACTCTTCTTCTGTTGCCCCCTGTGTTCTGCTGCCAAGATTTCCATCCTTATTTACACTGGCAGGAATTATTAAAGATGTACCATTTATTGACTTATCCATCTCCCTTATAATATCCGCATCTTTTAAAACAAAGCCTCTCATTTTCAGCTTTTTTAGTATTTCCTTTTCAATTTCTTCATCTTCCATATTACCCTTTGTTTTAATTATTGGATCATCTATTTTAAAATATAAAATTCCAGCAGGATTCAACTTTATACTTCCTTCCTGTGCACTTTCCAGTATGGCATCAAGATAGATAAGAAGCTGCAGTTGTAATCCGTAGTATATCTCTGTAAGGTTTAAATTTTTATTTCCTGATTTATAGTCAACAATTCTTATATATCCTTCTCCATTCTTTTCCATTAAATCTACTCTGTCAATTCTGCCAATAAGGTTTATTTCCTCACCTGTAGGAAGCTCTATTTTTATTGGAGGATATTTTTCTCCATTTCCAAAGCCTATCTCGTGTCCTATAGGTTCAAAGGAACTCCTTTTTATATGTTCTGCTATAATCCATACAGCACTTGATAAGATTCTTTTTAATCTCTCTGCAAGATATTTATATCTGGGAGAACTATTTAATATAAAACCTGGTATCTTCTCAATCATGTTATCTACAATAATTGAAACAGCATCCTTAACCCAGTCTTTCTCAATCTCCCTCCATGTAAGTCCTTCCTTTTCAAGGGCAGCTGAAAATTCATCCAGTACATTATGCATAAATGTTCCTATATCTGGTGCAGTAAAACCATATATCTTTCTTTCCCTTGCTTTAAGACCATATTGAATAAAGTAAGCAAATGGACATTCTGAGTATTTTTCCAGTCTTGATATGTTTAAATATATTTTGTTTCCATACAATTCCCTTAGCTTTTCATTATTTACCTTAGTAACTTGATTAGTATAATACAATCCTTCTAAAATCCTTTTTGTTTTGTCCTTCCAATCATCTTGTTTTACATACCATCTGTATGCATCTAACCACATAGGATCTATCGCCTTTGTATCTTCCCACCTTTTTATAGCTGTTATCATTTCATTAAAAGTTGGAACTGCTGTTGAAATTAAATTCAAATTTTCTTCTGAAGTATCAGACTTAACTATATTGCTTTTCTGCTTAACCCTTGGGAAAATTTTTTTAACCCTTGAGATTATAATTGAAGGCCTCATTGTCCTGCCTTCATGATCTGCAATAGGATAACTTATTCTCAGTTTCTTTCTTGAAGAAGTCAATGAGGTGTATATTAAAAACTGCTCTTCAAATGCCTTTGTCCTTGCATCATGGTCAAGCTCAATGCCTATTTCCCTAAGTGCTTCTCTATCACTGTCATTTAAAATTCCCTCATCTGTTATTGCAGCTGGAAATACACCATCATTTACACCTAATATATATAAAACCTTGGAATTGTGACTCTTCATTCTGTCAACAGAAGTAACAAGTACCTGATCTATGGCTGGGGGAACAAGTCCTATCTCATATTCATCAAATCCAATTGAAAGAACCTTTATAAACTTGTCTATTGTAAGCTCTTCATCACCTAAAACTTCTACCATCTGATCAAGTACATTAACCACTATATCCCAGACCTGAGAGTATTGGTTTGCTATATCAAGCTCCTTATTTTCCTTAAAGTAATTTATAAGCTCTGTAATTTTCTCCGGAACTCTGATTTTAACTAAGAACTCATATAGAGTTGTGCATATTTCCGTTACTGTATGCTTACCAGATAGCTTTTTATGAAATTCAGCAAGGGGTTTTGTAATTATATTTTTAATTCCGTTAACCCTTTTAATGGTCTCCCTTTCGTAATCTGACATATCAGCCTTATCAAACCTATAATCAAGTCTATACTCCCATTCCTCTTCAAACCATTTTAATCCCTTAATTCCATTGGCTAAAACATAATTTTCGAGAAGATTTATATCGTTTCTATCAATTTCTATAAGTCCTGTTTTAAGATATCTGAAAACAGATTCATATGACCATTTTTTTGAATATATATCAAGGGCTGAATTTATCAGCACTATAATTGGGTTATTCTTTATATCCCTTTTTTGACTTATAAAATATGGAATATTGTACTCAGAAAATATTGCCCCAATTAAATTTTCATATCTGTCCATATCCCTTGCAGCAATCGTTATATCGGAAAATCTTAGATTGTTTTTTCTTATAAACCTTACTATATCCCTTGCAGTTTCTTCAACTTCACTGTATATATTAACTGCTGTAAAAATTTCTATATCTTCTGTTTTCTCAGGATACTCCTTGTATGGGAAGGAATAAATATATCCTTCTAAATGCTGTAGTTCCTGACTTTCTTTAAATCTGACGGGATTGCCATCATTAAGGTTGACAGGCTCTTCATATGCTGTATTGTTATCCTGACATATTTTTAATAGTTTTTCTTCAGTATTTTTTACGGGAGCAAATACTTCCGTTCTATCAATGCCCATTCCTTTGCATAAAGTATCTGTTGTAAGGGTTACATTTACCCTGTAGGATTTTTTCAATAACATTTCTATAACCTTGTACTGTTGAGGAGTGAATCCACTGAATCCATCTATCCATATTTCAGCTCCATTAAACTGAGTTGACTTCTCAAGTTTTTTATATAACATGGTCATTTCATCTTCTGAATCTATGTATTTCTCATGAAGTTTTTCCTCAAATTCAGAAAATATTAAAGTTATATCCTCTAATTTTTCTTTCAACAGAGAATTTTCCACATTCTCTATGGCTTGTTTTAAAAAATCTGGTGATATTTCAAATCTTTTCAGTTCAGTTATCATGTCTGAAATAATATCAACAAATCCCTGTTGATTTGAAGACTTCGAAAATATTTTCAGTTCTTTCTTGACTCTCTCAATTACTCTATAAATAAGCATTGCACGTCCACAGGATTTCATATGTTTGTGGGTAAGTCCTCCAACCTCTGAGAATACTCTGTTTGCCAAAGTTTTAAAGCTAAGCACCTGTGCTCTCATATTAATATCTTTATCTATTGTCTTTAAGAGAAGTTTTTCCGTCTCAAAGGTAAACATTTCTGGAACCAGAAGTATAAGTGGTCTATTGTCATCATCCTTTAATCTATCCTTAATATCTTTTAAGCAAAAGCTAGTCTTCCCACTTCCAGCCCTTCCATAAATAAAACGAATACTCAAAAAATCACCGCCTTTAAGGGTAGTAGTCATATTTATTTTATCATATCAGAAATTTCGTTGTAATGCATTTGTACAAATGTTTAGAGGGAAGCAATGTAGTATATTTTATGCAAAACATATAAGTAACACATTTTACTTATATTATGTTAAAATAATACTAATCAAATAAAACGAGGTGATTTATATGTTAACTCGTAATGCTCAAGTAAGTTATGAAGAATATCTTAAGCTAAAAGAAACCACAGATGATATTATTGAGTATATCGATGGGATTGTTTATATGACTCCATCTCCATCAAGAGCTCATCAAAAAATTTCTATAAAATTAGGGTCAGAACTTTATAACTTTCTTAAAGGAAAAGAATGCGAAGTTTATGCTGCTCCATTTGATATAAAACTAAAAAAAGATAATGATGAAAAAATTTCCAAAACTGTTATTCCTGATTTAAGTGTTATTTGTGATAAATCTGGTTTTACCGAGAATGGCTATGAAGGTGTGCCTGATTTGATCATTGAGATTTTAAGTCCTTCAAATCAGTCACATGATTTAGTATTTAAACTAAATTTATATATGGAATATGGGGTTAAAGAGTATTGGATAGTTAATCCAATGCTTAAAACTGTTCAAATATATATACTAACAGACGAAAAGCAATATTACCAAGCTGATGTTAAAAGAGAAACTGGATATCTTGAATCCACTGTTTTAAAGGGTTTTAAGATTAATGTTCAGGATATCTTTGATTAATCGAGTAGTAGGAACAGTCAAATGAGCATTAATGCTCATTTGACTGTTTTTAGTTAAATTGTGCTTTAAAAAGCTTTGGATAAATAGTTTTCTATCCAAAGCCTTTTGTTTTATTTATAGAATCCAAACTTTAATATTTTTATATACTCATCTAAATCCTTTAATATAACCTCCCTATCCATTGTCCATTTTCCGTCCTTGTCGGTATTCTCTTTTACATACTGCTCACCGTATTTTTCAAGGCTCCAGAATAAAATCTGCATGGCTTTTTTGAGGTCTATATCCGTTTTAAATTTTGAATAATCAAGGCCCTTATAAAACATTGAATATGAGTTTGCTGTTGCTACTTCATTTCTTTTTTGTATTTCTTCCCTTAATTCCTCTGGAACATCTGTATATAATTGTTTGAAAAATTCAAATATAACGGGATTATCTTTGTTAAGTTCAATCTTTGCAACCATCCATTTTTTTAATCTTTCAAAAATATCTGGTTCATTTACATCAGCATATTTATTAAACAATTCCAAAAGAACTGGGGTATAGTAATCATATAAATACAGATACAATCCCTTTTTATTTTTAAAATAATGAAAAAGCAATCCCTTGGATATTCCTGCTTTTTCAACTATTCTGTTTGTAGAAGCTTTTTCATAGCCATAAAGTGCAAACTCCTCTAAGCATATGTTTAATATATTCTCCTGTTTATCCTTTGGTATCTTTTCAAAACTGCTGTACAATTTTTTGTCCCACCTATTCTCTCTGTATCTTTAGACTTTCCGACATGGATATAGCAAAAATCCTTTTTTTAGATATAAACTTAGAAATTAAAAATGTTATATATATTATAACAAACCCTGCAACCATATATCCTGGGTTTATCATTAAGGGAAAGGCTATATTCATCTTCTTAGTAGCTTCTCTAAAAAGTGCCTGCATTGATGAAAGTAAAAGGGGAATAGATATTAAATATCCAATTATTACAGGAAGTATAGTACCATCAAGTACAAGTGAGTTAATCCACTTGTTCTCATAACCAATTACCTTTAGCATTGAGATACTTATTTTGTTTTCCTCTACTATCAGAGAAGTAATTATATATATTACAATTAAGGCTATTATAAAAGCTATTATACTTATCCCTGCAAGTACATACTTCATTGGTTTTATCATTGTATCAAATGCTTTGATTGTGTCTTCCTGACTTTCTATTTTAAATAAGTTCTTCTCATCTATAGGCAACCTGTATTTGCTATAGATTCCTATAAAGCTTCCCTTTTCAAGTTTTAGCATCTCATTGAATTCATCAATGGCATATAGATTGCCATTGTTGTATACAACTCTGCTACTTCATCTATTTTCACTTCATAATTTTTATTATTATATTTATTTGTAACTACAAGTGTTTCCCCTGGCTTTACTCCAATACTCTCAGCTAAAGCCTTTGAAATTATAGTTCTATCTACCTTTAACTTTTCACCATTTTTGTTTTCTAAATTTATCAACTCACCCTCGGGTTTTAAACCGTATATTGCAAAGTTTATTTCCCTGTCTTTTATCATAAAAGGTGAAAGGTTATATTCTTCCCCACCATAAACGTTGTTTATTTCCATCTTTTTTAGAATATAGTTATACTCATATTTAAAAGTACCTTTTATTCCCTTGTTAATAATGTAATCCATTGAATTTTGCTCCATAAAACCAAATAATAGAAACATCGATGCAAGTGTTACTCCTAAAACCATAACTATTGTTCGAGGTACATTTCTTGTAATCTCTCTTATTCGGTACTTGGTTTTAAATTTAAATCTATTAAGCTTTAACTTTCTTTCTATTTTTCCAACCTTTACATTACTTGAATATCCCCTCATTAATCTTACTGGAGTAAGTTTCAATGCTTTCAATGTAACAAAAATAACTGTTGGAACCAGGAAAATCAGTGGAATAATGGGACTTGTAACTATATAATAAATATCATATATCCTTCCCATTGTAGGAACATTAAAATATATTAGCATGTATTCTAATATGGGTTTTAAGCTTACTACCCCAAGTAAAGTCCCTATTATACCACCTGTTAAAGCTATAATTATTGGATACATTATATAATGTTTTAATATTTCGCTTTTTTTATATCCTAAGGCATATAGGGTGCCTATCTGTATAAATTCACTTTTTATCATTCTCCAGATAACAACTGCAAGTAAAAGACATGTTAAAACAATGATTATTATAGGTAATTTTATACCCATATCAATTGCCGCGTTCAATTTCCCATCTACTATTGTAAACCTTGTATTCTCTTCTTTATTCTGCCAATATAATATCCCATTATTTTCAGACAAATATTCCTTTATATCTGCTGACTTTTCCGAATTATATTTTATGTTATAAAAGTTATATCCTTTCCCTATTTTTTCAGCACTCTCCTTTGAAATAACAGCAATTCCAAAGGCCTTAGGATCTGAAATTAAATCTGTTTCTGATTTGATCGCATACATATAATCCGGTAATGCAAAAAAACCTGTAACTTTAAATTCCATATCGTATATTTTTAGTTTATCTCCAATTTTTATATTCTGAGCCTTTGCAAAGGCTGGGTCTATTATTATATCCTGGTTACTTACTATTCCTTCCCCTTCTGTAATATATGGTATGTTAACTTTTTTGTTATTACTGAAAACTCTTACGGTAACATCTCTATTTAAATTGTAATCAAATGTTTTTCCATCTTCAATTAAAACATTAAATCTACTCTCTAAAACACTTATATCATCAATAGGTTTTTGAAGTATAAGCTTAGCATCTTCTAATACACTGTTTTCAATAAACCTCTCTTCATTTGCTCTGACTCCTCTTAAAGAAACATTATATATAACAAAAAGTAAGCAACTGAACATAACCAATAATATTGAACCAATATATTGAGCCTTGTTCCTCATAATGACCCTTTTAATTCTTTTATTAAGTGCCATTACCACTCAACCCCTTCTGCTGAAATCTTGTTTTTATTAATCTGAATATCCGTTATTTCCCCACTTCTTAATCTTACAACCTTATCCGCCATATCTGCTATTGGAGCATTGTGGGTAACTATTAAAACAGTTGTATTAAATTCTTTATTTATTCTTTCAATCAATTTTAATATTTCCTTTGAAGTGGTAAAATCAAGTGCACCTGTTGGTTCATCACACAATAATAACTCTGGATTTTTTGCAATTGCCCTGGCAATGGACACCCTTTGTTGTTCTCCGCCGCTAAGTTCAGAGGGAAACTTATTTTTCTTATCAAGCATATCAACTGCCTCTAGAACTTTTTTTACATCTAAGGGGTTTTTACTTATATTTGTAGCTACTTCAACGTTTTCCTCTACCGTTAAATTGGGAATTAGATTATAAAACTGAAAAACAAAGCCTACATTATCCCTTCGATATTTTGTTAACTCTTTGTCATTGAAGTCTGTAATCTTACTATCTCCCACATATAACGTTCCTTCATCTGCCTTTTCTATTCCTCCTATAATATTTAATAAAGTGGACTTGCCAGAACCTGAAGGTCCAAGAAATGTTGCAATTTCTCCCTTGTTAATATCCAGGTTTATATTCTTTAATGCCCAAAAATAATTTTCAGCAATCTTAAATTTTTTTCCCACTTTATTCAGTTTAATCATATTAAAACCTCCATAATTATATTGACCATGTGGTCAATATAATTATACCTCATATTGCGTTCTATGTAAATATTGGAATATGACAAAAAAAGAAGGAGCTGAATGCTCCCATACTTTTTTGTTTTTATTCTTTTAAATAAGACTTCCACATTAAATTATAATACTTATATATATGATTATGGATTAGTAACATATTCTTGAAAGAATATATTATCCGTCCCATCTAATATGCGAAACTTAAATTCCAATATAAATTAAATAAAACCCTAGAAAAATAACTGCCACTGCAAGTATAGTCTTTAAAACTTTGCCGATAACCCTTGTTTTTTCTGAATTATTTATTGATTCTATAAAACTGATAGAGGTACCAGCAATTAAAATCAAAGTACAATGCCCGATAGAATACAATAGCAGCATTATAATACCAAGTAAAATATTTCCTTTACCTGCAACAAATGCTAAAATTGCCACTAATACCGGTGTAGAGCATGGGGATGACAACACTCCTCCCAGAATACCCAGGAAAAAAGCTCCAAACAATCCTTTTCTTCTATTTGGCAACTTACAAAAGTTATTTCCAAATTCAATAACTCCTAACAACTGAAGGGCAACTATTAGCATAATTATGCCTAGAATTATATACCACCATTTTCCTGTTCCTGTCATAAGTTTCCCAAGTATTGCTGATAATGCTCCAAAGGTGGTGAAAGTTATGACAAGTCCAAGACAGAAAATTAAAGAATATTTAAAAGCCAGTTTTTTATCCTTATTTGCGTAGCCACCCACATATCCTATAACCAATGGAATTGAAGAAAGAACACAAGGACTAAAAGAAGAGACAACACCTGCTATAAGTGACATAAATAAAGCAAGCCAAATATTATTTGATATTATATTACCAAAATTATTTAATATCTCTCCCATATTATTTAACTCCCATCTCATTAAATATCTTTATTATTTCTTCTCTGGCGAAAATTCCTTCATGTCTAAAATATTCCTTCCCCTCTTTATCTAAAAAATCTGAGTTGGGATCAATCTTATGTTATATTTTTCGGCTAACTCAATATTTTCATATACATCAATTATTCTAACTTCAGCTTTCCCCTCATAATCTTTTTTAATTTCTTCTATTATCGGTTTCATTTGTTTACACGGATAACAGGTATCAGAGCTGAATTCTAATAAAACAGGCATGTTTTTAAATTCGGTTTGTGCAATTTTTTGTTGGCTATTATTTATTTGGTATTTTTTGTATCCCCAAATTCCTGCAATAATAATTATCAACATACTAATAACAAAAATTCTTAATACTTTTTTCATTCTACCCCTCCATTTTTAATGAATTTAACATAAATTATATATATTATAAACTTCTAATATTTCAATTTCAATATTTTGAATATTTATGTATTATTTGTAAATATTGTTAATGCGTCTCCTGATTCTAGATTTTCATAACAAAAAGATGGATAAAAACCACCTTAATTCTTTATAAAATAAAAAGTTAAGGAATTCATTTGGCTTTTTATCCATCTTTACTCTTTTAATTTTTATTTTCCAAAATATCTGTTTAAAAGGCCTCTAAAAGCTGAACCGTGTCTTGCTTCATCTTTACACATTTCATGAACAGTATCATGTATTGCATCATAGTTTAATTGTTTTGCTTTCTTTGCTAAATCTAACTTTCCTTGACATGCACCATGTTCTGCCTGTACCCTCATTTCAAGGTTTTTCTTTGTACTTGAAGTAACAACTTCACCTAGTAATTCAGCAAATTTAGCCGCATGATCTGCTTCTTCAAAGGCAATTCTTCTATATGCCTCTGCAATTTCGGGATATCCTTCCCTATCTGCCTGACGGCTCATAGCAAGATACATTCCAACCTCAGTACATTCTCCCATGAAATTTGCCTTAAGACCTTCTATTATCTCTGGATCTATATCCTTAGCAATTCCAATTCTATGTTCATCTGCCCATGCAAGTCCTTCTACCTCATTCATTACAGTAAATTTTTCGGCTGGAGCACCGCATTGTGGACAATTTACCGGTGCAGCCTCCCCTTCATGAGCATAACCACAAATTGTACAAACGAATTTTTTCATTTTTTATTCCTCCCCTAAATTCAAATTTATTTATTTTGCAAATTTAATTCTAATCTTTACTATATATTAGCATAAACTCTTTTGAATTACAATAATTATTTGTAGAAAATAATTATTATTTATATTCTAGTTAAATTTATAAATTAAAAACTCATAACCCCTCGAAAAGAAAAAAACCCTGCAATAACATAGTTATTGCAGAGTCAGCTACAACCGAAAAGCTCCTACACTACTCATTAGACTTAATTTCCACTTCATAGTTAATTTTATATAACTTTCCATCACATGTCAATAACTGTAAAGTTATATTTTTTGTAACATTTTTATATTGAAGGTTTTTGAAATTATTTCTATTTTTATTATATTTAGGTGTATAATAATATATATAAGTTGTAAGGGGGAGGCCCAATGAGTTTTAAAAACAGATCCATTAAAAAGTTTATTCCTATTCTTCTGTTATCTTTCCTATTTTTCGGTTGTTATAACAAAAGCATAAATACTTCCACTAATGAACAACAAATATTTGACATACTAGAAAACAATATAAGCTCAGATAGAATTTTAGATAATATCAAAGAATTATCCTCTAAAAAATATGACGGCAGATTTACAGGATCAGTTGGTAATAAACTTGCATCGGATTTCATTGCTTCATATTTTAAAGAAATAGGCTTAAAATCTCCTGATGGTATAGATGATTATAAACAGTATTATCAACAATCTGTACTTAACTTAAATAGTGAACCTATATTAAAAATAATTGATGCCAATGGAAAGACTTTAAAACAATATAAGTACTTAAAGGATTTTTCAATTATTCCATACAGAAATTCCAGAATAAATGGAACCATTTCTGCCAATGGCTTTTATATAAATGATACAGATGTTCTAAATGAAGAAAATCGAAGCTTAACTGATAAAATTATTTTAGTTCCAGAAAATTTAAGAAACGAACTTCTATCAGGATACTCCTTTCAGAATATTTTATCATCTTCAACGAATATAAAGGCAGCTATTTTTGAATATGATTTAAATAATCCAAAAAACGAAGTTAAACATTTCACTAAAAATGTGTCCCTTCCAACTCCGACAGTCTATGATAACGAATACGGTCTTATATACACCACATGTATACCATCAGTATTTAAAGAAATTCTTAATTACTGTAATTCTGGAAATTCCATCTATCTTAAAGTAGATTATTCCTTGAGCAAGGTTAAAATTCCAAACGTAATAGGTTTAATACCTGGAAATGATACTGAGAAAGAGAAAGAATATATTATTATTTCTGCTCACTTTGATCACCTTGGAAATAATAAAAATGGAACATATAATCCTGGAGCATTAGACAATGCCTCTGGGGTGGCATCTCTTATGGAAATAGCCAGAACTATTAAAGAAAGTAAAATTAAACCTAAAAAAAGCATTATGTTTATAGCATTTAATGGTGAGGAGGAGGGCCTTGTTGGTTCAACATATTTTGTTTCTTCTCCACTCTGCCCTCCTGAAGATAGTGTGGTTATTAATCTGGATATGATAGGACATAAAAACGACAACCCTCTGACCTTTTATTACAGTAGGCCTACAAAACTTTTGAAGGAATTATGTAACTATGCTGATTTACTTGGCATAAAATTTATCAATGATGTAGGTGATCGAAGTGATCACGCCCCCTTTGAATCAAAGGATATTCAATCCGTTACCTGTATTGAATGGGAAACCAGTGAATATCACAGCTATTTAGATACCCCTGGTAAAATCGACAAAAATGATGCAAAAAAAGTTGTTGAACTTATTCTTTACTATATCAGTAAGAATGCTTTTTAAATCAATTAGCAGTCATATCACCCTCTAGAAAAGCTATAAGTGATATGGCTGCCACTTCTTTTTAAGGTTCCTGGCAGCATCAGCAATATTTTCTTTACTTAATATAGCAGATATTACTGCTACTCCGTCTACTCCCGTTTCCATTGCTTTAACTATATTCCTCTGGTTTATACCTCCTATTGCAACAACAGGGATTTTAACCTCTTTTTTTATGTTTCTTAATAAATCAAGGGAAACTATTCTGGCATCATTTTTATTGCTTGTTGGAAAGACAGCTCCTACCCCAATATAATCTGCTCCATCCCTTTGTGCCTTAAGTGCTTCCTCCATTGTCGCAGCTGAAACGCCTAATATTTTATCTGGTCCTAATAATTGCCGTACTACTTCAGTGGGCATATCACTTTGCCCGACATGAAGACCATCAGCATTTATTGCAAGAGCTATATCAAGCCTGTCATTTATAATAAGTGGGACTTTATATTTATCTGTTACTTCCTTAATTTTTATGGCAATGTTATAAAAGTTTTTTGTTGAAGTGTTTTTTTCTCTTATCTGAACAATAGTTACCCCTCCAATTAACGCTTCCTCTACGCAGCTTATTATGTTTCTATTTCCAATAACCTCTCTGTCTGTTACAAGATAAAGACTATAATCTATATTATTTTTCATACAACCTGCTTCCTTCCATTATCATTTCTTCATTTTGAAATACCAACAGAATCAATTATTATTGGTATTAGATTAATGTCCAATACAAATCATAAACATATGAAATTAAATAAATTTAATTCAAATTGTTGCAAACCTAATTGTTAGCTAAAGTATGAAAAAGCCCCATGAAAGGATTTTAAAAAGGCATATTTCATGAGCTTTAGCAATTCTTAAGTTTTTGACTTTAAAAAAGTCCGTAAATCGGCACAGGACGTGCCGAGCCGAGGGGCCATCAGGACGATGGCATCCCGAGGGTAGGACTTTTTTAAACAAAGAAAAGTTTAGAATTGATTGGCAAAATGAAGGGATGCCAAGAAATCCTTCATGGGGCTAATCAATATATAACTTTTTATCAGCCTGAAATTAAATAAATCTAATTTTCTATTATTCTCCAATATTAACACCTGCCCTTTTGTATAAAGAATAAAAATGGTTTACAGGCCCTACTCCCTTTCCTATTGGAAAGGAGTGTCTAATGGCAACTGTTATATATTCCTTAGCAAGTTTTACTGCATCATAAATTGTGTAGCCAAGTGCCAGGTTAGATGCTATTGCTGATGACAGGGTACAGCCTGTTCCATGTGTGTTATTTGTTTGTATCCTTTCAGTTTCAAAATGTTTCATATTTTTTCCATCATACAAGACGTCAATTGCATCTATTTCAAGATGTCCTCCCTTTATAAGAACATTCCTTGGGCCCATACCAGAAATTATTTCTGCCGCTTTTTCCATGTCTGATATATCTCTTATTTTCATATTTGCAATTACCTCAGCCTCTGGAATATTAGGTGTAATTATTTTTGCAAGGGGAAGTAATCTATTTATTAAAGCTTCCTTTGCATCTTTTTTTAGCAGATGAAATCCACTTTTTGATACCATTACAGGGTCTAGAACTATGTTTTCTGCTTTATATTTGATTAGCTCATCAGCTATAGCATTAATAGTTTCTATTTGCGAAACCATTCCAATTTTAACTGCGCTTACCATGATATCTTCAAATATAACCTGTATTTGTTTAGAAATTATTTCCCCAGAAATATCCTGAACTCCAAAAACCCCTTGGGTATTCTGGGCAGTTACTGCTGTAATTACACTCATTCCAAAAACACCATGGGCAGAAAAAGTTTTTAAATCAGCCTGTATTCCAGCTCCACCACAGCTATCTGAGCCTGCAATTGTTAAAACATTTTTCATTTCAATACCTCCATTCTAATAGTAAGTTTTAATACTTGAACATCTAAAAAACATAATAAAAAAACACGAACCCATAGGATTCGTGCAAAAAACTAAACAAATTATCTTATTTCAGTCCACTTTCCTACGCTGGTATTATCCAGATCAGGTTAAAGGGTCAAAGATTTCTCAGGATCTTAATCTCAGCTGGCCTCATCCAGCCCCCCTAGTGATTAAACACAATATTCAATTTCAATTTAATGATAACATACTCTTTGCAAAAATCAATAAAAGATTTTTCAAAAAACATAAGCAATTAAATATAAAAGTCTATGCAGTTCCCCTCTTTATTAGCTGGGGTTTAAAATAAATTTCCTTTTTTTCTACATCCACATTATTTATTATATCTATTAAAAGCCTGCAAGATTCTCGCCCCATTTCATATATTGGCTGCCCTATAGTAGTAAGTTCTGGCTCTACAAATTCTGATATCTGGATATTATCAAAGCCCATTATGCTTATATCATCTGGCACTTTATATCCATTTCTTAGAAGAACTTTCATGCCACCTACTGCCATCGCATCGTTACTGTAGAAAATAGCATCTATTTTTTCAATTTCGTTTATTATTTTCTCCGTAACATTCTTACCGCCCTGCATCGTGAAATCGCTTTCATAAACAAAATTTTCATTATAAATTCCATACTTTTCCATAGTCAACTTATAACCAGATAATCTCTGCTTTGCTATTTCAATATCTCCTGGTCCTTTAACAAAAACAATATTTCTTTTACCATTTTCATATAAATATTCTACACCCTGTACAACTCCCAATTGATTCTCGCAATAAACACCATATAAATTCTCAAAACCTTCAACATGTCTATCTAACAATACAAATGGAATGCTGTTTTCCTGAAGAAGCTCAATCCCCCTGGTATTGTGACCTCCTACTGCAAATATTACCCCATCTACAAGCTTACTTATTAAAAGTTCTACATATTTTTCTTCCTTTTCAGTTTCGTTGTCCGAATTACATAGTATAACGTTATACCCAAATATGTTTGCTGAGTCTTCAACAGCCCTTGAAACTTCCGAGAAATACGGATTTGTTATGTCAGGAACTATTATTCCTATAGTACTTGATTTTTTTGTACTAAGACTTCTAGCCACTGAATTAGGAATGTAATTCATTTCCTTAGCAATGTTCAATATCCTGTTTTTTGTCTCTTCACTTATATTTTCATCCTTTTTATTTAAAACCATTGAAACAGTCGCCTTCGAAACCCCTGCAATCCTTGCAATATCGCTCATTGTTATTTTTTTCATTTTATCCGTCCTCCGTTACCAGCCATGTACCTTCTCTGTTATTAATTAGATTATAACATATATTTACTAAATACCAATTAATAACATTAATTTATTATATAACAAAATGCTTGTTTTATTATTTTTAAAGGCATGCAACTTAGCATGCCTTTAAGATATGTGTGTAATATGGAATTATTGCTTACTTCTTAATTATCTTAAGTTCTACAGGAATTGACTTTTCAACTGTTTCTCCCTTAAGAACCTTAACAGCATTTTCTACTGCTAAACTTCCCATTAAATCTGGTTGTTGAGCTATTGTTGCTGCCATTTCTCCATTGTTTACAGCTGTAACTGCATCATCATTACCATCAAAACCAACAACTATTACCTTTTTGTTTGCAGCCTTTAAAGCCTTTACTGCTCCTAATGCCATTTCATCGTTGTGAGCAAAAACAGCATCAAAATCTGGAGTTGCCTGTATTATATTTTCCATAACATTTAGTCCTTTTTGTCTGTCGAAATCTGCTGCCTGACTTGCAACTACTTTAACATCTGTTTTACCATCAACTGCGTCATGGAAACCCTTACCTCTGTCTCTTGTTGCTGATGCCCCAGGTATACCTTGAAGTTCAACCATTTTTGCTTTTCCACCAAGTTGTTCAAGTATAAATTCCCCTGCCATCTTTCCACCTGCAACGTTATCTGATGCAATGTGAGCTACAACTTCCACACCGTTGGCTTGTCTATCTACAGTTATTACTGGAATATTGTTATCCTTAGCAACTGTAATTGAGTTAGCAACTGCATCACTGTCAGTTGGGTTGATTATCAGTAAACCAATTCCTTGTTGTACAAGGTCTTCTACATTTGATCTTTCCTTAGCTGCATCGTTTTGTGAATCTAATACTACAATTTCATAGCCAAGTTCCTTAGCCTTTTTCTCTGCTCCCTCTTTCATTGAAACGAAGAAAGGATTGTTTAGAGTTGATAGAACCATACCTATCTTCTTGCTTCCCTCAGCAGTCTTCTTGTTGCAACCTGCAAACATTCCAACAACAAAGATTAAAGCAAGAACTGTTGCTAAAAGTTTTGTAAGTTTTTTCATGATTTTGCCCCCTTTTTAATAATGG
>NZ_AZQP01000013.1 GCF_000601455.1 Fervidicella metallireducens AeB | reverse complement strand
TTATTTTATTCTTTTATACTTGGGGAATTCCTGCTTTTTTTTGTAAATAAAAATCACAAAAATTATTGCACAATACTACATATTTAACCTTTCGAATAGTTATCTCATCATATTAGTTTGTCGAAACATAAAAGGAAATATTCCAATTTGAATTTTACGATATATAAAGTTAATACATACTCATTTTTATTGTATATTATAATATTTTATAAATTCTTCAATAAATATCTCTTCGTTTTTTATAGATTCTAATAATCTATCTATTTTTTTAATATATTTCAATTCATTCCACTGTTTCTTTTTGATATAGCGTTTACTGCCTAATTTACAAAATTTTTGTGGAAACATAATAAATGCAAGTAAAATTTTAAACTCATCATTGTTCAATCTATTTATACTGCTGTAAAGATCAATCAATTCACGAGCACAATTAAAATTCCATGAATAATTACCTTTAAACATTATTCGCCTGATAAACTTTGCAAGATCGTAAACATGTATATCATATACCAGACTTTCCATATCTATGAGAAACATATTTTTACTACTGTCTATTAAGATGTTTTGATAATAAAAACTATCATGACATATTATCTTCTTTTCTAATACTTGTTTTGCAAAGTAAGTATAATTAGAATTCTTTAATAAATTAATGGCATAGTCAATTCTTGAAGAGTAATAATCTATTGCAAAATAGTATGCATCATCAAAAGTAGTCTTTATTTTTTTTCTTTCTAAAAGAACTTTGTAAGCCTTTAATTTATTCTTTTCTTCTGTAAATTGTGTTACCCAATTTTTATTAACATATTTTATTTTAGCAGTTTTCATATAAAACCCTTCCGATTTTATATGAAAATCTGCCAATAATTTAATGGCACTTTTAAGTTCATCAAAATCATTAAAATCGCATTCTCTCCCGTTAATCCATGAAGTTATATAATAATAACTATTATTGTATTTTACCATATCTTTATTATTTTTTGTTTTAATATACTCTGGTAAATTATAAAAACCATTATTTTTTAGATATTCTGAAATCAAGACTCCTTTGTTGTTATTATCCTTTATTTTTTTTAGGCAATAAATAAAATCTTTCTGTGAAATTTTATAAACACTTCTTACCCTTTCTATTTTTTCTGGTAGTATATTATATTCTTTCAAAACTGATTTTATAGTGTTTAACTCTTTTTCACTTAAAGAAGAGTCTAATTCAACTAATCTATTCATTGCTTTACCTCAAATAACTAATATCAATAAATTATATTAATTCTATTAACTTTATATTACATATATCATTTATGATAATATCATTTATAACATAATTAATTACCAGAAAAATTTAATTGACTTCTTTTAATATCCATAATATAATTTAATTGTTCCTTAGAGGGCCTTTAGCTCAGTTGGTTAGAGCAACCGGCTCATAACCGGTTGGTCCGGGGTTCGAGTCCCTGAAGGCCCACCATTTTAAAAATTATTATAATTTCATGCCGGCTTAGCTCAATTGGCAGAGCAACTGACTTGTAATCAGTAGGTTGTAGGTTCAAGTCCTATAGCCGGCTCCATATATGGAGGAGTTCCCGAGTGGCCAAAGGGGGCGGACTGTAAATCCGTTAGCATAGCTTTCGATGGTTCGAATCCATCCTCCTCCACCAAAAAAGAACCCTCAATAATTTGAAGGTTCTTTTTTTAATATTATTTACTAATATCCCTTTGTAAGAATTTAAAAGCACTCAAGCTTTGTACAATACATCCATACAACAAACATTCTTCATCAATATCAAAATAACTCCCATGTGCAGGATTTGTTATGCCCTTTTCCTCATTTCTACATCCAAGTTTATAATACAGTCCTGGAACTTTTTCAGTGTAATAGGCAAAATCCTCAACACCCATACTTGGCTTTTTCAGTTCAATGGTTTTAATGCAATTTACTCCTTCTAAAGTTTCCATAAACCATTTATACAACTTCTCATCGTTTTCAAAGGATGGATAACTTTCTATAAAAGAAATAGTTCCTTCTCCACAATACATCTTAGCTGTTAATGATACAATCTCCCTCATTCTCTTTATACAGAATTCTCTGAGATTTTTTCCTAATGTTCTTAAGATTCCTTCCATAACTATCTCACTGCAAATAGCATTCTGTGCAGTACCGCCATGAATTTTCCCAATAGATATAACAGCATTATCTACTGCAGCTATTTCTCTGGATACAATACTTTGCAGATTATCTATTACTTTTGCAGCAATCAATATACTGTCAATTCCATCCTCAGGATGTGCACCATGACTTCCTTTGCCTTTAATATTTATTTTAAAAGGATTGGATGCTGCACTTACAACATTTCTGTTAACCCCAATTATCCCAGTTTTAATTGTCTCCTCAACATGAAGCCCAAAAATGGCCTTGACACCCTCAAGTGCCCCTAATTCTATCATGTCCTTTGCACCACCATCTGTCTCTTCTGCTGGTTGAAATATTAGCCTGACAGTTCCCCCTAGTTTGTTTTCAATACTCTTTAAGCAAAGGCTGCTCCTAATAAAATAGCCGTATGGGCATCATGTCCGCAAGCATGCATTAAACCATGCTTAGTTGATTTATATGGTACATCCTTCAAGTCGACAATCTCTAAAGCATCCATATCTGCTCTTAATGCTACAATATTATTATAATTTGTTCCTACTTCTGCTATTATCCCATTATTATTAAATCTTTTATACTTTATAGCATTATTCTTTAAATAACTTTCAACCAAATCTGCAGTTTCCTTTAAATCCCTATCAATTTCCGGCTTCATATGTAGCTGTCTTCTAATGGAAATCATAGTTTCATGATAGTTTTTAGCTAATTCAATCAATTCATTCATAATATTTCTCCTTCTTTAGCTTGCTAGTATTTTTGTAAGCAATTTTTTTTCTATATCAAATAATTCCTTACTTGAAGTATGAGTCAAACCTTCTTTTATAATTCTTAAAGCACTTCTCTTATCTCCATTATTGTAATATATATATGCTAAATTGATATAGCTTTTTTCATATGCATTATTGTATTTTAGAGATTTTCTAAAATATTCTATCGCTAGATTTTCTCTTTTTAAATCAATGTTTACTACCCCGAGATTATAATAAACTAAATAATTATTTAAATCTTTTTCTAAAGCTAAATTTAAATATGCTAATGCGTCCTTAAAGTTCTTCTTTGAATAAAAGCATAGAGCCTTATAATAAAAATATTTTGGATCATCAATTGAAAAATTTCTTTCTATTAATTTTACAGCATAATTTGTTTTTTGTTTTTTTATATTTTCTAATATAACTTCTTCTATTTTCACATAAAAAACCCCTTTAAAGCTTTTTTATAGATTATACACTTTAAAGAGGATTTTTATTCTTACTTACTTCTTATATTGTTCGCAATCTGCCACATTTCATCTGCAGCCTTTAAAGCTTTAGAATTTAATTCAAATGCCCTTTGAGTAACAATCATATCAGTTAATTCTTTACCTAAATCTACATTTGATTTTTCTAGATATCCCTGTTTTATTTTTCCATTAACTATGGTTTTAGGGTTTTCAGCTTTATAAATATTATTACCATATGACTGCATTTCATCTAAATTTTTAAAGCTATACAAGTTTATCTTCCCTATATTGTTTGAATTTGAAGTTAAGGTTCCATCTTCAGCAATTTTAAAATCGCTACTCAATTTGGTACTATCGTATCCTTCAATATCTAAAATTAAACCAGAACAATGTACAAAATTTCCATATTTATCTACATTAAAACCTCCATCTCTGGTATAAAAGTAATTACCTTGTCCATCAGTTAGTCTGAAAAATCCTTCTCCTTCGATAGCTAAATCATCAGCTTTTGATGTATCAACAAGAAAGCCTTGGGTAAAATTTCTTATCAATTTATCAGCTCTACTTCCACTTCCAACAATGAGCCCTTCTTTGTTTGCTGTCGTTATAGGAGTTCCAAGCCTGTCTAATTTTTCATAAAAAATATCTTCAAATCCAACATCACATTTTTTATATCCATTTGTATCTATATTGGCTATATTGTTAGAAATAGTATCTATTCTATTTTGATTAGAATACAGACCTGATCTACCATTCCATAATGCCTTTAACATAAAATCACCTCAATTTATTTTAAGCTTCCAACTTCATTAACCGTTTTTCCTAAAGTCTCATCCATTTGCTGTAAGATTTTTTGATTAGATTCATAGTTTCTCATAAGAGTTATCAGTGAAGTAACTGCTTCAATAGGGTCAACATTTGATTTTTCAATTGAATTTTGTATTATATTTGAGGTTGTATCTATATCAGGCTGTGAATTAGAAGAATAAGTATTAGAAGGTCCTTTTTTTAAATCTTGGCTATTGTTAAAAGAACTTATTAAAAATTTAAGTCCTCCTGTATTCTCTATCAAACCATCTGAACCAAGTTTGAAATCTGATTTTTCTACCTTAATAAATTTTTTTATACCAGCAGCATTTATGCCAACTACCCTTTCACCATTTATTGTAGTTAAAAATCCATTTCCATCAATTTTAAACCTTCCATCCCTTGTATAGCGATATTCCCCATCTGCGCCTTCAAGGGTAAAAAAACCGCTACCATTTATTGCAAAATCTAAATTTCTACCAGTTTCTTCAATTATACCCTGCGAATAAGTAGTTACTGTTTCATCAATTCCTACACCAAATTCCATCTTCCCTAACTTATTTGAGAAAGATTTCCCATTTAAGTACTTATCTCTGTTTTCTAATAAAACTTCATCAAATGATTTTATTGCTAAGTTATCTTTTTTAAATCCGGCTGTATTTATGTTGGCAATGTTATTGGTCAAATTTTCCATTTGAACTTGTTTCGTTATCATTCCAGTAGCAGCAGTATACAGTCCTCTTATCATATAAATCCCCCTTATTTTTTATCTTGCTCAAAATAAGCCTTTATCTCATCTGGGTATTTCATTCCCATCTCCCTGGCTTTTTTTTCAATTGTTGCTTTCGACAGATTTGTTGGTCCATAGGAATATAAAACCAATGTAGAAAGAATTAAACCTATGCCCAAACCAATAAGAAAATTTTTATCAGTTATATAATAAGTTATCAATTCTTTTGTTTTAAAATACCAATTCTTAATAACGCTTCACCCTTTCCTATGTTCAACAATGAACATATTTCATCAATATCCTTTCCCATGTTATATAATTCAGATATTAAAGCATTTTTATCCCTTTCAGTGATAGTCTGAACAGAAGAATCATCCATAATCTTATTTTCAACAGTCCCTTCACCTATTACATTTTCCTTCTCAGCATCTTCAACATCATTATCCTTTTTTTTGTTTTCCCATTGAATAAGATTTAGTTTCTCATTTAAAACAAACACTGCATTTTCTATTTCTTCCATTCTGCTGTTAATTTCGTTAATTTTATTTATTATTTCTGCACTATTAATATATTCCTCATAATCTTGTCTTTTGTTGCTCTGATTTATGCTGTCATTTTTATTTCTTCCTAATTTAGATGATACATATATCAAGATAATACCTGTTATCAATATAAAATAAGGCATAAACCCTTCCTCCAAGGTTCTATATATATTTTAATTTTTTCATATTTTCCCTTAATCTTAAAATAGCTCTACTGTGAAGCTGTGAAACCCTCGACTCAGATACTTCCATTACTTTTCCTATTTCCTTTAATGTTAATTTTTCATAATAGTAAAGATTTAAAATTAATTTATCCTTTTCTGGAAGCATATCAATTGCATTCTTTAGCATTTCATATTTTTCATTTTCCTCTAATACTTTTTCTGGCTGAGGACTGTTTTCATCTTCTATTATGTTTTTAAATTGTAAGTCTTCCTCATCTGACTTAAAAAACACTTCTTCTAAAGACACTACAGATACGTAATTAACAAATGTTACAATTTCTCTAACGTCCTCAACTGAAACATTCATATCCGCAGCTATTTCCTTTTCCGTTGGTTCTCTATTTAATTTAATCTCTAAATTCTCTCTTGACTGATTTAAAGCAGATAGTTTTGAAAAAGCGCTTTTAGGAATCCAACTGATTTTCCTCAACTCATCGATTATTGCTCCTCTAATCCTCAATGTTGCGTATGTTTCAAACTTTATACCCTTTGTAGGATCAAATTTATTTATCGCATCTATCAACCCTAAGACACCATAACTAATTAAATCTTCGTATTCGATCCCAGGAGGCTTCCCTGCTGTTAATCTTGACGCTATATATTTTACATAGGGAATGTATTTTATAATCATTTCATCCCTTTCATCAATCTGCTGACAGCACATCATATAGAATCCCTCCTTTTATCGTAATAATCTATTTTGTTCTCTTAATTTTTGAAAAATAAATCTAATTATTTTTTCTCTTATTCTTTCATCAATAGAATCAAATCTCAAACCTATTTTGTATTGATTAGTTTCATCATCCTTTTCAACTCTGACAACTGTACATAATAAGATAATTTCTTCAAAAAGATTAATTTTTATAATAACATTTGTATTCTTCATAACTGCTTCGCGAGTTACAAATTTTATACCGCCACCGCTTATATCTATAGTAACAGCCCTTTGCATCCTATCAAAATAACCAATGGGTACATCTTTAATGTGATTATATACACGATTTTCTGGCAAGAAATAATATTTTATTTCCATTGCGACTGGCAATCTAAAATACTCTCTTCTCTGTATTTTCTCTAAAACTTCTGGATAAGTTATCAAGACAAATTGCAGATTATTATCCATCTTTTTACCTAAAACTACAGATTTACACTTGTATACATTCTTATCTTCTGCACAATAATAAAATATTAACTCACTTCCTTGGTGCATCATATAATAGTTGTTACCAGAAATAGGCATATCAATAAGGACAGTCTTTTCATGAACATCATGGACATTACTTTTATAGGTGATATTTTTATCAATTATTTCAATTTTATCATTTATTCTAAACTTTATTGCCGCCATAATTATCTCCCCATTTTTCTCAGTAGTTTACCTAAATAGTCTTTTATGGAATTATTTTTATTTTCAATTGTTTCTCCAAGAATGACTGATGAGATTTTTTGTAAACATAAAGTTGCTTCACTTTTCGGATAAGCAATAACGTAAGGATTTTGTTCCCTAACAGCTTGTCCAACTTTTGAATCCTCAGAAATATACCCTAAATATTTTAATTTATAATCTAAAAAACTTTCTACGGTTCTACTAAGTTTTTCAAATGTATCCTTTGCTTCTGTGATACTTTTAACCCTATTTATTACTACATTTAAATTAGCTTTTATGTTGCTTTTTATTATAACTTTGATTAAACCGTAGGCATCTGTTAAAGCAGTGGGTTCTGCATTTGTAACAATTATTACATCATCAGCAACTTCAACAAAATTTAGTACAACATTTGACAAACCTGCACCAGTATCTACTAAAAGTATATCAATATTTTGTAATTTTGAAAACTCTGACAGCAATTTTTCTCTTTTTTCATCATTTAATTGCCCAAGTTCCTTAATACCTGAGCCACCTGGGATAATTTTTATATTATCCTTTGTTGTTACCATTATTTCTTCTATATTTTTCTCTTCGTATAATAAATGATATACACTATATTTTGATTTCACACCATAAAGAATATCAACATTTGCCATTCCAAAATCAGCATCTAATATCGCCACTCTAAATCCTCTCTTTTGAAGTATAGCAGCTAAATTTATAACAAAATTGGTTTTGCCTACTCCGCCTTTCCCACTTGTTACAGTTAAAACTCTAAATTTATTGTCATTATTTGCTTTTTTTAAGTTCATCAATTGTCGTAATTTTTCTGCTTGATCCATCAGTTATCAGCCCCCAGTATGAGTCTAGCAAGTTTATCTTTTTTAGCTGTTTCAATGTCCTCTGGTACGTTTTGTCCAAATGTTAAATATGAAACTGGAACGTTACCCTTTTTTATACAAGTTAAAATAGATCCACATACATCTGTTTCATCTACTTTGGTTAATATCATACTGTTATAATTTACTATTTTATAATTATCAATAATTGACGCTAAATCCTTCTGTTTTGTCGTCATACTAACAACAAGATATGTCTTATCGGCTCTTAATTCTTCGATAAATTTTCTAATTTCAGATATCTGCATTGTATTTTTACTATTTCTTCCCATTGTATCAACAAGTATAATATCGCAGTCCTTCATTTTTTCCATTACTTCTGGAATATCTTTACTTGTAAGAATTACCCCAAATGGTACACCTAAAATTTCAGCATAAGTTTTCAGTTGTTCTACTGCACCTATTCTGTAGGTATCAATTGTAACCAATCCCACCTTTTTATTTTGGTAAAGCGTGTAGTGACTGGCAAGTTTTGCAATAGTTGTAGTTTTCCCAACTCCTGTTGGCCCCACAAAAACTTGTATTCTCCCTTCAACTTTTTCATCTACTTTTATTATCTCTTCAAGTGCTTTATATATTTCTTTTTCATAGATACTTGCATTGAGTCTCTTATCTTTATATTTTTCTCTAACAACATTCAGTAAGTCATCTACAATTTCTTCTAAGATGTCATTCTCAATTAATTTTTGTTTAAATTTATTCTTACTTTCTTTCTTTACTGAAACATTATCCTTTTTTTCAACAATGCTCTGAATCATGCTTTTTAATTCATCTATCTCTTTATAAACATCCTTCTCATTATTTTTTGGTTGCTCTGCAACATTTTTTTTAGGTTTATCATCAACTGCTGCTGTAACTTCCAATTTTTTCTTTTTAAAGATTCCAATTAATCCTTTTTGTTTTATTTTTCTTTGGCTTACTATAACAGCCTCACTGCCTAATTCATATCTTATCTTTATCATAGCTTCATTCATATTATCAACAACATATCTTTTAATAATCACTTATTTCCACCACCCCTACTGTTTCTATCTGCATGTCAGTTGGAACTTCGTTCATTGATAATATAGTAATGCTTGGGAATACTATCTCCGTTAATTTCCTAAATGCTGGTCTTACCCTTGGAGAACAAAGAATTACAGGCTGATTATTATTAAAGAATGTTCCTTCAATACATGATTGTATTGATTCAAATACTTTCCTTGTTGTTTCTGGGTCTAAAGCCGGATAAGAGCCTTGAAAAGATTTTTGTATACTATCTCCAATTATTTGCTCTAATCTCGGATGTAAAGTTAAGACCTTAACACAGTTATTTTCATCAGAAAGTGGTTTACATATTGTTCTACCAAGTGCAAATCTTACATATTCAGTAAGAAGCTCTATATCTCTAGTACTTGAGGCATTATCAGCCAAACTCTCAAGTATTGTTACTAAATCTCTTATTGGAACCCTCTCTTTCAATAGATTTTGAAGAACTTTTTGAACTTCACCTAAACTTAAAAGTCCAGGTATTAATTCTTCAACAACAGCACTATAGTTCTCTTTTAAATTATCTATTAACATTTTAACTTCTTGTCTACCTAATAATTCATATGCATGCTGTTTTATTATTTCAGTCAGGTGTGTAACTAATACAGTTGTTGGATCAACTACTGTTATACCCAAAAGTTCTGCATCTTCTCTCTTACTGTCTGGAATCCAAACAGCAGGAAGTCCAAAGGTTGGCTCAACAGTTTTAATTCCTTCTATTGGTATTCCTTCGTTAGCTGGATCTATAGCCAAGTAGTGATTACACAAAATATCACCCTTAGCAACTACAGTATTTCTTATTTTAATTGTGTACTCATTGGTGGCTAACTGTAAATTATCTCTAATACGAATTGGTTGAACGATTATTCCCATCTCAACTGCACATTGCCTTCTAACCCCTGCTATTCTATCAAGGAGATCTCCGTCCTGTGATAAATCTGCAAGTGGAATAAGTCCGTATCCTATTTCTATCTCAAGGGGCTCAACATTTAAAAGATTTAATACATTCTCAGGCTCTCTTCTTTCCTGTACAGTATCAGTAGTGGCTGCTACTTCATCTAAATCAGGTTTTTTACTATCCTGAATTAAAAGATAAGCAGAAACACCACATATTACAGCCATAGTTAAAAAAACAAGTTTTGGCAATGAAGGTACCAAAGATAATATGAATAGAATTCCACTGGCAATAGCCAATACTTTAGGATATGAAGTTATTTGTTTTGATAATTCATCTCCAAGTGAAGTTTCATTGGCAGATCTTGTAACTATTATACCTGAAGCAGTAGATATTAATAATGCTGGCAGCTGACTAACAAGACCATCACCAACTGTCAATAAAGCATAGGTTTTCAATGATTCCATAGGAGATAAACCATGACTTACAATTCCAATAACTATTCCAGCTAATATATTTAATACAACAATAACTATTCCAGCAATTGCATCTCCCTTAACGAATTTACTAGCCCCATCCATTGCACCATAAAAATCGGCTTCCTGCTGCAATTTTTTTCTTCTTTTTTTAGCTTCTTCATCATTAATTATTCCTGCATTTAAATCTGCATCTATACTCATTTGCTTTCCAGGCATTGCATCTAAAGTAAATCTAGCTGCAACCTCTGCGACTCTGCCGGCTCCATTGGTAATTACGACAAATTGTATAACAACAATTATAATAAATAGAATAAAACCGACAATATAGTTTCCTCCAACAACAAAGTTTCCAAAAGCGTGTATAATCTCGCCAGCTTCAGCTTTTCCTAGTATAAGTCTTGTTGAAGAAATATTCAGCCCTAATCTTAGAAGTGTTGTAATTAATAATAGGGTTGGAAATATTGAAAATTCCAATACTTCTGTTGTAAACATTGTAAGAAGTAGTACTATTAGAGAAAAAGTTAAATTAAAGGCTAGCAAAATATTTAACAACACCGTATTCAAAGGAATTATAATCATTAAAACTATTAAAATAATAGCCACAGCTACTACGATATCTATATTCCTGCCTAACTTTGAATTTCTTCTATTTGTCATCAAATTCACCCTCACATTTTCTTTAAGCTGTAAACATATGCTAAAATTTCTGCAACAGCTTGATATAATTCCATAGGAATAGATTGATCAATTTCAACTTTAGCATATAAAGCCCTTGCAAGGGCTTTGTTCTCAACAATTGGAACACTATTCTCCTTTGCAATTTCTTTTATCCTTAAAGCCACAACATCTACTCCCTTTGCAATAACAGTTGGAGCAGAATTCTTACCCCTCTCATATTTTAGTGCCACTGCATAATGTGTAGGATTTGTTATTACAACTGTAGCTTTAGGAACTTCATGCATCATTCTTCTCATTGCAAGCTGTCTTTGCTTTTGCCTTATTTTTGATTTAAGTTGAGGATCTCCCTCTGTTTGTTTATATTCTTCTTTAACTTCCTGCTTTGTCATCCTCATATCACGTTTAAACTGTCTCTTTTGAAAAATAAAATCAGTAATACCAATAACAATCATTATTATTATTACCCTATTTAACTGTGTATCAAGAATATTTTTTACAAATGAAAAAACTCCATTTGGATTTAAATCACTGGTCTTTAGTATTTCAAAGATTTTAGAGCTTATATATTTATATGATACAAAGAAAATAAGTGCTATCTTAGCAATTGATTTCAAAAGTTCAACAATTGAACGTTTAGAAAAAATCCTTTTAAATCCTTCAATGGGATTAAGTTTTTCGAGTTTAGGTTTCAGTCCCTCGGAGGAAACTAAAAATCCAACCTGGGCTATGTTAGCAACTATACCCAAAATCATAACTGTTAAAATTACAGGAAGCCCTGCAATTAAACCATTTTTTATCATGTATATAAATATATTAGCTACATCGGTTAACCCTAAATCATCTTTTTTAATAAATTTAAAACTCTCAATTATAAATAATCTTCCATTGTTATAGTAATAATTACTGATAAAAGTAAGAACCAATACTGCTCCAAACAAAATTATAGCTGAATTAAGTTCCACACTTTTAGGTACCTGACCTTTCTTTCTTGCTTCTTGTAACTTTTTGGGTGTAGCTTCTTCAGTTTTATCATCTGATGCCATTAAAAGTATTACAGGAAAAGTTGAGAAAAACTTCATCAATTCCTCAATAATTTTATCAAAAGTCTTAATATACATATGGCTCAAACCTGGTAATATGGTTGCTATTGCCATCAAACCAACAATAACCTTCAATGGCATGCCTAAAATAAAAACATTTAGCTGCGGTACTGTCCTTGCTATTAAACCCAGTGTAAAGTCAGTAATAAAAAGAACAATAACAATTGGAGCAGCTAGCTGTATCGATATAAAAAAGAAATTAGAAAATGTATTCATCAAAACCATGAATGAACTTGAGTTCATGGTTGAAATTCCTGGACTTATTATTTCAAAACTCTTTATAATTGCCAATAAAATATTATGATGAAAGTTAAAAGTAACAAAAATTATAAGTGCAATCCAATTAAATAATCTTTCTAATGGTGTTGACATACCGCTTGTTGACGGATCATAATATTGTGCCATGGAAAACCCTATACTGAAATCCATAAGCTGTGCAGAAGCTCTAACTGCATTAAATATAAGTGTTGATATAAATCCTATAATAATCCCGATAATTATTTCTTTACTACATGTAATAGCTAAATCGATAATATTGTTTGGTATTATTACATTTGAAAAATCTGTTACATTTGCAACTATAATGGCAATTGAAAAGGATATTCCTACTTTTACCAAGGATGGTATTTGTCTCAAGGAATAAACTGGAGATGAAATAAGCATTGCAATTACCCTGACTGAAACTAGAAAATAAATAAGAAAATTATATCTAAGTTCCATTTCACTTTGTTATATAAGTTATATTTGAAAGCATATTCTGAGTAAATTGCACGATTACCTTCATCATCCATGGACCTAGTATTAAAAGTATTATTATGATTGCTATCATCTTTGGAACAAATGTTAACGTTTGTTCTTGTATCTGTGTAACTGCCTGAAATATGCTAATTAATAACCCAACCAACATTGAAACAATTAAAATCGGTGCAGATACTGAAAGAGCTGTTAAAATTGCTTGCTTTCCTATATCTAAAACAAAGGCATCACTCATATTATCACTCCTACATAAAGCTTTCTATCAAAGATTTTGCAACAATATGCCATCCATCTGCAAGCACAAATAACAGTAATTTAAATGGCAATGAAATAGTAACTGGTGGGAGCATAAACATCCCCATCGACATTAAGACACTTGCAACTACCATGTCAATTACAATAAATGGTACAAATATCATAAAACCCATCTGCATAGCTGTTTTTAATTCACTTATAACAAACGAAGGTACTAATATGTTAAAAGGAACCTTATATCTGTCTGTTGGTTTTTCAATATTTGCTGCTTTATAAAATAAAGCTAAATCTTTTTCTCTTGTTTGATTTAGCATAAAATCCTTTATTGGTTTACTACCAACTTCAATAGCCTCCTGCTGAGTTATCTGTCCCTTAACATATGGTTGTATCGCCTTACTATTGACTTCATTATATACAGGAGCCATAATAAACATCGTCATAAACAGTGCCAGACCTATCAGAACCTGATTAGGCGGTGATTGTTGAGTTGACAAGGCATTCCTTACAAAGCCTAGTACAATAATAATTCTAGTGAAGGATGTCATCATCAGAACTATTGCTGGTATAAAAGTTAATGCTGTTAGCAAAAGCAGCAGCTTTATGTTATTTACATATTCCTTTGGAGAATTTGACCCATCGACTGATAACGTTACCTTAGGTATCTGAATATCATTTGGAGCTGCATATGCAACAAAAGAACCTATTAAGATAAATAAAATAGATAATAAAAAAACCTTAGTTATTCTTTTCATTTTTCATCTTTCCTTTAATCCAATTTAAATTTATGGAACTTAAATTAAAGCCTAGTGCATTTTGGTTTTGGCTCTGTATTCCTATCATATAATCATTAATACTTTCTTCATTTAACTCAAGTAAAATCTGTGCACCTTTTTCACCATTTGTAATTAAATAAGGTTTATTATTTATTGAGACAACTGCTAAAAATGTATTTTGACTTAGAGGAACCTTTTCAATAATCTTAATAATTTTACCTCGGTTCATTTTTTCCATATACTTACCACTATATTTCATGGTAAAAATTATTAAAAATACAACTAAAGGAAGTAACACAATCAGTTTTAACAACTGTATTACAAAATTACCATCCATTATATACCCTGCTTTCTATTGAATAATAATATCATTTAGATAGATATTTGTTATCTTTCCATTTTCTAACAATCCATTAATTTTACTAACTAATTCACCTTTTAATTTAAGCATTCCATTTGAATTTAATTCTTCAGCTTTTTTAGTCATTAAATGAGTATTTATTATATCTCTTATTTGAGGTGTCTTTTCACCAATCTCAGTTTCCAACTTCTTATCTGTAAAAGCTAAATTTATTTTAACCTTAATATATCTAACATCTTCATCTGCTAAATTTACAACAAATTCATCTAGTTGAACAGTTTTTTCAGTTAAGGTTACTTTATTATTTGATGTTTTTGTTTGCTTATTTTTATATAAAATAAAATATCCAAAATATCCAGCCATTGCTACAACAATCGTTAAAGTAACAATCAATAAAATAATTACAAGTTTATTACTCTTTTTTGCTTCCATTGTCTTTATTCTCCTTTTCAGTAGATACAATTAAAATATTTACTCTTCTATTTTTTTGCCTTCCCTCTGGGGAATTATTATCGGCAATTGGGCTGAATTCGCCGCAACCTACAGCCTTAAACTGCTTTGGGTTTAATCCATTTACTTCTGACATATATCTTACTACTTTAACAGCCCTGTCAGCAGATAATTCCCAATTAGAGCGAAAATAACCCTTATTTATAGGAATATTATCAGTATGCCCTTCAACTATAATCTCATTTGGAAACTGTTTAAGAAGTTCGCAGATTTTATTTATAACTTCAAGGCTGCTTTTCTTTAATTCAGACTTACCTGAATCAAAAAGAATCTTTTCCTGCATCTCTATTATAACCCCTCTTGAATCTTCCTTTATCGAAACCTTGTCTTCAAGCTTATGCTTTTTTATAAAATCTGCTACCTGTTTGTAGTTCTTTTCAGTTTCCCCCTTAAGACCAGCATTTTCCATTATTTTATTTTCTACACCTGGATTACCATCAATAGGTATTGGTCCTTAGTTCCCACCATGATTTATGACCCCTGTTTTTCCTCCAAAAGCTGACGACAGAGAAATTGCTATTTGTTTAAACTTAATAGCATCAATGCTAGAAAATGAATACAATAGTACGAAAAATGTCAGTAACAGCGTCATTAAATCTGCAAAGGTTGTAAGCCATTCGCCACCACCTGAGGACGTATTTTGTTTCTTTCTTCTACTCATTTTGTTCCACCACTCTCGCTTCGCCATTTACATCTTTCAATTTTAATCTTGTTTCAGGTGATAAATAAGTTTTAAGCTTATCTTCCATTATTCTTGGATTTACACCTGCCTGAAGTGCAAGTATTCCCTCAAGCATCATTTCTCTTCTATTTGCTTCTTCTTCACTTTTAATTTCAAGTTTTCCTGCTAATGGTGTAAAAATTAAATTAGCTAAAACAGCACCATAGAAAGATGTGATTAAGGCTACTGACATACCTTTTCCAAGCTGAGATTGATCTTCAAGTTTTGCAAGCATCTGAATCAATCCGATTAAAGTACCAATCATTCCAAATGCAGGAGCAAAGGAAGCCCATGTTTTTAAAACTGAAATACTGCTTTGATGTCTTCTTTCCATTTCATTTATTTCTAGTTCTAATATCTCTCTGATTGTTTCTGGTTCAATTCCATCAACAACCATTTGCATACCGTTTTTTAAATATTCATCATCTATTGAATTTATGTCATCTTCTAAAGAAAGAAGACCTTCTCTTCTTGCTTTTTTTGCTATCTCAACAAATTTAACAATTATCTCATCTGGCTGTATCTGCTTATCTAAAAAAGCATTTTTTAATGATTTAGGCAGTTTTTTTAGTGTACTTAATGGATAATTTATAATTATAGCAAACAAGGAGCCAAATAAAGTTATAAAAACTGAGGGAAGGTCCCAAAACATTTTGGGACTTCCTCCATTAAGCATTCCTAAAATAATAGCTATAACACCTAAAATTAAACCTAACCCTGTTGACAAGTCATTCTTTTTCATAGTTTACCTCCGGCAAAGAAGTCATATATTTCTTTCTAAAATCAATAATTCTTTTAATTATCTCCTCTGGTGTTTCAAGAACTACAAACTTTTTTCCATTAGAAAGAGTAATTACTGTATCAGGGGTAACCTCTATTTTTTCAAACATATCACAATTTAAATAAAAAACTTTATTATTTAATGCAGTTAACAAAATCATAATCTATACCCCATTATCTCTTAAGGTTTATAAGCTCTTGTATCATTTCATCTGATGTTGTAATAGTCCTTGAGTTGGCTTGGAAAGCCCTGCTAGCTATTATCATATCAGTAAATTCATTTGCTAAATCTACATTTGACATTTCAAGGGCACCTTGATTTACACTTCCATAACCATTGCTACCAGCATAGCCAACCTGTGGATTCCCAGAATTTGCAGTCTTTTTAAATGAGTTGTCCCCAGCTTTTTCAAGTCCAGCTGCATTTGTAAAATTAGCCAGCATAACCTTTCCAATAACAACAGCCTTATCACCATATATTCCTTTAATTGTTCCATCCTTTTCTATTCCGAAACTTACCAGTTTTAATAAGTTCTCTTTTATTTCCTCAGTTGTTTCCCCAGAAAGTGTTCCCTCTAATGCTGTTCCCTTCACCTTAATTGTTGTTGTTATACCATCAGTCTTAAGTTGTGCATTTATTTTTGCTTCTAGGTCACTAGCTTGTACCATACCTTGTGTTGTTGTATTGTCAAAATCACCATCAATTGTGATAATTTTATTTACCTTATCTACAATTGCAGTCGTAGATGTATTATCATCCTTCTTACCAATTTTAAATTTCCATCCAATTAGTTCATTGCCTACACTGAATTCAAATCCTCCAACCTTAACAGCAGGTATATAATCAGCTACATTTATTTTTTCAGTTTGCTCACCGCTTAAAGCATTTTTATTTGGAGAACCAGTTACCATAACTGTTTCGTCTATTTTACCAGCTAAAGCTGAGTTAATCTGAGTAGCCAAATCACTTGGGGAAACTTTTCCCTCTTCAAAATTACCCTCTAGAGTAATTACTTTATCTGTTGTATTTACAGTAGCAGTAGTTGAAGCAGTCTTGTCTACTTTTCCAAGTATAAATTTATAATCTTGAAGCCCAGGACCAACCTTAATGTCAAATCCACCTATACTAACAGTTGGAGTATACTGTGGTTGAATTTTAATTGGCTTTAATGATAGGTTACTTAAATCTGCTGGAAAAGCTGTTTTGGTTAGCATATTTACTGGAGTTGCTTTATCCAACAATATACCCTGAACATATAAACCTGTTGATGTAATTAAATTCCCATCCTTGTCAAGTGTAAATGAACCGTCCCTTGTATATCTAACATCATAACCCTCAGCATCAGAAATTATAAAAAATCCATTTCCTTCAATAGCTAAATCTGTATCCCTTCCTGTTGGCTGCAGGGCCCCTTGTTTCATTATTGTATCAATACTTGAAACGCTAACCCCAATACCTACTTGTTTTGGGTTTGTTCCACCCCTTGTTGTTGATTTTTCATTAGCACCCTCTAGAGTTTGATTCAGCATATCCTTAAAAGTTACTCTACCTGACTTAAATGCTGTTGTATTTGAATTTGCTATATTATTACCAATTACATCCATTTTAGTTTGGTTGCCTTTCATTCCACTTACACCAGAAAATAAAGACTTTAACATAAACAATAACCTCCTATAAATCATTAATTACCGCTTCTGTCAATCCACGGTTCAGGCCCCCTTAAAAGGTCCAGCCTATAAAATAATAGCACTATCTATCTTTGTAAATATATTATTTTTTAAATTGCTGCTATCTACAGCTGTTATTATCGTGTTGTTTTTAATACTTGTAATAAAAGCCACGTTGTTATAAAAGATTAGAGCTTCTTTTCCACCCTTTTCCTTTATTGATTTTACTGCAGAACTTAGATTTTCAATATCTTTAGTATCCAAAGTTATATTTCTTTCCCTCATTCTCTCCATTGCATGGGAAGATACTTTAAGTGAGCTGGCATTAGAAACGTCTTCTAAAATCTTGTTAAAATCAATACTGGATTGTATTCTTCTTTCAACAGACTCATTTTTTATTTTGCTAAATGAGGCAATTTTATCTATCACTTGAAAATTCACCTACTCCAATTACATTGTTAATACTATATTTACCATTATCAGTAATAACGAAGACATCTCCATCAATTACCTTTACCCCTTTGACCTGCTCAGTTATTGAATTATCTTTTTCTAGCAATATCTCTACCTTTTTTCCTATTAAAGATGTAGCTTCAGTCATATTTTGAGAAGTTAATTGCCTTTGTAATGATAACATTACATATTGTAACTGTTCTGCTGAAGATGTCTGAACCGCAAGCAATTTCTCCATAGTCTGATTTAAATTTTGAGACTGCTCAAGGGCAGAAAATTGAGCCATTTGGGCAATATATTCAGTGTTGTCCTTAGCATTCTGTGGATCCTGATTTTTTAGTTGAACTGTTAATATTTTTAAAAAGGCATTCTTATCCAGATTATTGCCTTTATAATTCTGAGGTTCAACATTTTTATTGGTTACACCAGTTACCCCCATATATTCTTCCTCCTAAACAATAATTGAAAATTCTTTTTTATTGTTTTCATCAATTTTTTCATTAATTATGTCAATAAACTTTTCCTTATTTTGTTTATTTTTTTGCTGAAAATTTCTTCCTTGATGGTTATTTTTATTTTCTTCACTGTTCGCATTTATTGAAAGATTTGTTAAATTTATATTATTATTTTTCAATTCCTGTTTTATATTATCTACATGACTTGAAAGTATAGCTGCTACCTCTCTTTTTTCAGCTGTTATACTTCCATTTATCTGACCCTTTTCAAGGGTTACCCTGACCACCAAATCACCCAGTTCCTTAGGTTTTAACTTAACCCTTAGTTCATTTATCTCTGGAAGTTTCAATGCCTTAAATTTTCCTGTGATGATTTCATAAATATCCTGGTTATCCAGAATTCTTGAAATAACTTCATTATTTAATTTTGTGTTTTCAGATGATATAGATTGTGGTTCAGAACTATTTAAAATAGCAGAATTGTGATTAATAATTATTATATCCTCACTTTTACTATCTAACTGAGCTTTAATCCTTGGCTCATCTGAAATAGAGGTTTCAACATTATTAAAAGTTTTTAAGTTATTATTTTCTAATCCTGAATTTAACTTCATAAAATTATTTTGCTGATTTTTTTTATTTTCCAGCTTAAATAAATTTGGTTTAATGGCTTCTTCATCCACTTTAACTTCAACTTCTAAGGACTTGTTCAATCTTTGTACTGATTCTTTTTGTTCTTTGAGTTCATTACTATTAACATTATTAATTTCGCCAAGATTCTCCTCAGTCAACAAGTGTCCTTCATTAAGTTTGTTAACTGTAGTAATATTAGTCACATTTTCTTTAGAATTAGGTTCCTCCTGAACTATATTCTTCAATATCTGAAGTTTTACTTCATCAGTGCTGCCATCAGTAGCACTTTCTATTGTTTTTGTTTTTAAACCATTAAGTAAAACTTTACCTTCCTCAATATTCTTTTGTAAACTTTCTTCTTCCTTAAAAGGTATTGATTTAAAGTTTTGAAGAAGCTCGGTAAATCCTCGCAAATTCTCTACTTTAAAACCACTTTCTTCTTCATTTAATTGTTTTATTATTTCTTGTTGGAGAGAATTCATTTTTTCAACAGTTAATGTCTCATTAGCAGATAACATTTTTTTGCTTTCTTCTATGAAACTTTCAATTTCACCTAAATCCATCTCAAGCAAATTATAATCAGGAACAACTTTTAAATTATTATTTTCTTTATGCAAATAATTGAATGCTTCTTGGTTAAAGATTTTATTAGTTGAAGTTTCTAAAAACAAATTATGAATTTCTTCTGAAACCTCAGGTAATTCAACTCCATCTACAACATTTTCCTGACTTAATACGACTGTGCTATTTAAATTTGAGAATAAAGCTATTAGTATTTGAGAAAACTCTTCAATATTTTCAGCTTTTTCAGTAGGAAATTTTGCTAAAAAATCTTCTGTTAATCCAATACCCTTAATTTCCAATATTTCACCTCCTTTCTCTATTAACATATGCATAAAGTGCAAAGTCATCATTAAACCTCTGCTCTTTTTTACTTTGCTCTAGATTGAATTCCTGCAAAGCCCTCTCTTTAAGTTTTTCCAAAATTTTTCTATCCGAGATAGCCTTTAGCAATTCTTGCTTCTTATCTTCTAATTCTTTTTCACAGATCATAACCCTTTTTTTCTGGTTTTCTATTTTTTTGTTTACTGCGTCAATAAATTGCACGTAGGACTGGAACTCAAAGTTTGTTCTAAAATTTTCAGCATCTTTAATTACCTTGTTTTTTTTACTAATTGAATCCTCAAGAATCTTTTGCTCCCTATAAAGATTTTTTTGTGCAGCAACAAATTCATTTTTCTTTTTATCTTCAATAGTTATTCTGAAGTCTAGTACCTTTTGTAAATTGAAGTTGAATCTCTCCATTTATTTATTCACCTTCTATTAAATTGATAAAATTTTAGATCTCATTTCTTCAAAGGTAACATGTTCATTAGTAGCCTGTTTTAAAAATTTATCGATTAATGGCATTTGTTCAATAGCCTTATCTAACTTTGGATTACTACCTTTTTGGTAAGCACCTATATTAATTAAATCTTCAGACTCTTTATAAATTGCCATTATATCTCTAAGTTCACTGGCTTTTAACTTTAATTCATCATCTGCAATTTCAGACATTAATCTTGAAACGCTGGATAAAACATCAATTGCTGGATAATGATTTTTTGCAGCTATTTTTCTAGATAAAACAATATGACCATCCAGAATACCTCTGGCTGCATCAGCAATTGGCTCGTTCATATCATCGCCATCAACAAGAACCGTATAAAAGGCGGTGATAGAACCCTTATCTGATGTACCTGACCTTTCCATAAGCCTTGGCAGCATTGCAAATACTGAGGGTGTATATCCCTTCGTTGCTGGGGGTTCTCCTATTGTAAGGCCTATCTCTCTTTGAGCCATAGCAAATCTAGTTACTGAATCCATCATCAGCATTACATTCTTACCCTGATCCCTGAAATATTCTGCAATGGCTGTTGCAGTAAAAGCACCTTTAAGTCTCTGCAATGGTGATTGGTCTGATGTTGCTACTACAATAACTGATTTTTTAAGTCCTTCTTCTCCAAGATCCCTTTCAATAAAGTCCTTAACTTCTCTACCTCTTTCACCAATTAAGCCAATAACATTTACATCTGCATCACAATATTTTGCTATCATTCCTAAAAGTGTACTTTTCCCGACTCCACTACCAGCAAAAATTCCAACTCTTTGTCCAACTCCACAGGTCAAAAAACCATCTATTGCACGAATTCCTGTAGACATAATTGTATCAATTCTCTTTCTGAACAATGGATTGGGAGGATCATTGTCCAAATTGTATTCATCCTCTACTTGTATTTTTGAAAAATCCATGGGACGACCAAGTCCATCCAAAACTTTACCTAAAAGACTGCTACCAACCTTAACTTTTAAAGTTTTACCAGTTGGTTCAACTTGTGAACCAGGAGCAACACCTGTTAATTCTGAAAGTGGCATCAAAAGAACAGTATTATCTTTAAAGCCAACGACTTCAGCAAGTATTTCTTTCCCTTCGGATACATAAATTCTACACACTTCACCAACAAAAGCCTTTATTCCTTCTACCTCTATTGTAAGTCCAATAACTCGTTTTACTTTTCCTGTTAATTTAATTGGATTTATTGATTTTAAACTTTCCATAAGTTTTGTATAGTCTATGCTTAACATTCATTACTCTCCTAACAAACCTTTTAAAATTGTTACTAATTGATTATCAATGGATGCATCAACAAATCCAGAAGGTGTTTCAACTATTACACTGCCTTGTTGTATGTTAGAATCAGCTAAAATAAAAATATTGTTAGCATCCTCTACATACATGGCAAGATCATCCTTTCGCCTTTTGACAATGTTAAAGTCACCTGGATTTACTTTTAAAATCACTTGTTTTTTATCAACAGCTTGTGTAATTGCCTTCTCAGCAATTTTATAAACTGCATCAGGGTTAAGAGATAATTCTGTATTTATTATGTGTTTTGCAATATCAACGGAAAGTTTTATTATCTCCTTCTCAGTTTTTTTAATGTGAAGTTTTAATTCTTCAAGATTATTTTTAATTTGCTCTTCTGCCTGGTTTTTAATTTTTTCCCCCTCTTCCAAAGCTTCATTTATTCCATAGTTATATCCATCTTTATAACCTGACTGATAACCACTTTGATAGCCTGACTCTTCTGCCTTTTTAAGTATTTCTTTTTTACTAGCTTCTGCTGAATCGATAATATTTTTTGCTGTTGACTCAGCATTCTTTAACACTTCAGCAGCCTTTAACTTTGCTTCATCGATTATAGAGCTATAAATTTCTTCAATATTAAAACTATCCTTTTCTAACTTCATTTCAGTGTTATTTTTAAATACTTTTTCCATTATAGGAGGTGAAACTAAAGTGTTGTTTACAATGTTTGTTGATTTAATTACCTTACAGGATGATTGCATCGTCTCCACCCCTTGAAATTACAATTTCGCCTGCATCGTCCAGCCTTCTAATTACTGCAACTATAGCCTGCTGTGCCTTTTCAACATCTATAAGTCTAACAGGTCCCATAAATTCGATATCTTCCTTCAGAGTCTGAGCAGCCCTCTTTGACATATTATTAAATACAATTGTTGATACTTCTTCTGAAGAACCCTTTAGGGCAAGGGCCAAATCCTTCGGATCAACTTCCCTTAGTATTCTCTGAATAGATGAATTATCAAGAGTAATAATATCTTCAAATACAAACATGCTTTCTCTAATCTTTTCTGCAAGTTCAGGCTGTACTCTGTCAAGTTCCTCTATTATTGATTTTTCAGTTCCTCTATCAACATTATTTAAAATGTCAACTAAAGACTGTACTCCTCCAATTGTAGCCATATCTGAGCGAATTACATTTGAAAGCTTTTTTTCAAGTATCTCCTCAACCTCCTCTATAACAATAGGAGAAGTGTTACTCATTGTTGCTATCCTTTTAGCTACATCAGACTGCAGTTCCTCTGGAAGGCCTGATAGTATTTGAGCTGCCTTTTCAGGCTGTAAATAACATAAAATCAAAGCTATAGTCTGTGGATGTTCATTTAAAATAATGTTTAGTAATTGATGAGCATCAGCCTTTCTTGCAATACCAAAAGGTCTATATTGCTGAGTTATTTCTGAAACCTTCTCTATTATTTCTAAAGCCCTTTGACTTCCTAATGCTCTGCTTAAAAGATTTTTAGCATATTCAAATCCACCCTCAATTATATAATCCTTAGCTTTATTTAAATCTACAAATTCCTTTAAAACCTCTTCCTTAATTTCTTTCTTCACCTTTGGCATATTTGCAATTTCAAAGGTTATCTTCTGCAGTTCAGTTTCTGGCAGTTTCTTAAGTATTGGTGCAGAAGCATCAGGACCTAAGGTTATAAAGAGAATTGCAGCTTTTTGAACACCAGTCAATTTACCATCTCTTGACATCTAATCACCTCTCGTCCTCTGCTAACCAAGTTTTTATAACTTCTGCAACTTGTTCAGGTTTTTTGTTTGCATAATTTTTAAGCTCTTGTTCAAGTGTCATACCTTCATCGTTGTCATCAAGAATAGGCTCATATGCTATTGATTGCTTTGGAACAATATTATCCCCTACCATCAAATCAATTGTATGGGATGGTTTATCCTCTTCAAAATCTTCATTATTTTTCTTTCTTCTGTATATAATTAAAGCAATAACCAGTAGTATTAAAGCAGCAGAGGCTGCACCAACCTGAATATAGAATTTCTTTTTCTTTTCATATTCTTCTTGTTTTTGCATAGCAGCTAAATCACTTTCCAGCTTTTTCTTTGCTTCCTGGTTAAATGCCAATGCTTCTATATTGATGGTATCCCCTCTTTCCTGATTATAACCAGTTGCTGCTGCAACAATGTTCTGAATAGATTGTTTTTCTTCAAAGCTAAGATTACCATCAATTACTACTGAAACCGTCATTCTTCTTACTTCTCCAGGAGCTTTAACTACATTCTCCTTTGTTTCTCCAATTTCGTAGTTTGTAGTCTCCTCTTCTCTATTTGAATTAGAAGACTGATTTCCGCTATTTACTATATTATTAGATGTATTATTGTCTATAGGACTGTTGCCTGTGTCTTTTCCTAAAGAATCACTTGCATTTTCCTTAATTTTATGCTGACTTCTAACAATTGAATCTTTATCATATTTTATTGTTGTTATTTCCTTTGAATCAAAATCCAAATCAGCATTTACCTTAACTGATACCCTGCCTGCACCAAAAACATTTTCAAGCATTTTTTTTAAATCATTTTGAAGACCATTTTCAAACTGCTTTTCATATTCCTGTTGTTTTAAAGCAGAAACAGTTCCAGTTGGACTTATATCATTGAATAAATTTTCACTTAATAAATTCATGTTACTATCTATAACTTCTACATTTTCCTTTGGCAGATTTTTCACACTGCCTGAGACTAATGCAACAATTGCCTTTACCTGTTCTGGGCTTAATGTATTAGTAGCTTTCAATTTTAAAGTTACTGATGCTGTTGCTTTATCAGTATCCCTTGTAAAAACAGTTTCCTGTGGCATTACAAGGTGTACCCTTGCCTTTTCAACTTCTTCAAAACTCTCAATAGTTCTTGCAAGTTCCCCCTCTAATGCTCTTTGATACATAATTCTCGCTTCTGAGTCAGTTACTCCAAACTTTCCTTCGTCAAATAATTCAAATCCCTTTCCTGATGAAGGCATATATCCATCTGAAAGAACTGTCATTCTTAACTCATCAACTTTTTCTTCTGGAACTAAAATTGAGTTTCCCTTAATTTTATATTGAATTTTGTCTTCATTAAGCTTTGTTATGATCTTTTCAGAATCCTGTGGTTCTAAGTTAGAAAATAAAGTTGCATAAGTTACTCTATTTAAATATACAAATAATATAATAGATGAAAATATAATTCCTGATGTTAGTAAAATAATTACAATCCTTTTTTTCTTGCTTAAATTATTCCATTTTTCCTTTAACGTCTTAAAGTATTCCGTAAGCTTATTCATTAAACGCACTCCTTCAACTGAATGCTACTATATCTGCATTCTGCTTATTTCTTGATACGCATCAACTATTTTATTTCTTATCTGTACCGCTAATTCTAAAGCTAATCTAGCCTCTTCAGTTGAAATCATAACTTCATGTATGTCAGTTACTTCTCCTGTTAATAGCGATTTAGTAGATTCTTCAGCATTTAATTGAAGTTCATTTACCTTATCAAGTTCTTTTTGTAAAAATTCGCCAAAATTTACATTTTTATTTAAAGATTGTGAATTTTTTTAGATTCTGCCATTCCTAAGGCACTAACTGAATTTATCTGCATTTATCTCCCTACCTTCCTATTTCTAATGCCTTCATATACATTTGTTTTTCTGAATTAATTGCAGTTACGTTGGCTTCAAAGGATCTTGAAGCTGCTATTAAATCAACCATTTCATTTAATATATTTACATTTGGCATCATAACATACCCATCCTTATCAGCATCAGGATGTGAAGGATCATAAACTTTTTTTAAAGGACTTTGATCTTCAATTATACCTCTCACCCTGACTCCTTTGAACTTTTCCTGATAAGTATTTTTATTTTTGTCCAATGCCTTGTCCAAATTTTCCTCAAAGGTAACAATCTTTCTTTTGTATGGACCGCCTTCTGAGGTACGTGTAGTTTCTGCATTGGAAATATTGCTTGCAATTACATCCATTCTCATTCTTTCTGCAGATAAGCCACTAGAACTTATTCTCAATGCTGAAAACATGTTCATCTACTATCTTCTCCCTTCACTTATCACATATCTTCTTACTGAAATTCTGCTATTTGCTTGACTAATCAGAGCATTATATAATATATTGTTTGCTGCTAAGTTAGCCATTTCATTATCTATGTCTACATTATTTCCATCCAGACGCATTGATGTACTTTTATCCTTTATTACGTCATGAGAAAGAGTTGATATGCTACTCCCATCATTTATGTGTTTATCATGGGTTGTTTTAAGCCCCACATTTGCATTCTCTATGGCATCCTTTAATTTATCTTCAAAAACTACCCTTGACGCTTTAAAGCCCTTTGTATTTACATTAGCAATATTATGGGCAATAACCCTCCCTCTTTCTGCTGAAGCATTTAAACTTTTTTTCAAAAGCAAGTAATTCAGTTCATCAATTTTTTCTATCATTTGGTGTTTCTCTCCTTTTTTTGACTTTATATCCTACCTATACTAAATTTATTACATTATTTTGCATATGTCAATTAGTTTCATCCTAAAAAAAATGAAACCATTTTGTATTTTTAATATCGTTTATTATAACACTAAATTCTATATTAAATATTTTTTGTGACATAAATCATTATTGTCTATATTTTACGATAAATCGACACATTTTTAAAGGGCTTTAACAAAAAAATAACTACAAACTTTAAAAGTTTGTAGTTAAAGATCATAAAAACTCGTATTTAGTTACAAATTTTTAACCTTTCTTTGTTATTCTATAAGCTTCTTCAAATGTTTCCTTTAGCTCTTCAGCAAACCCTAAAACTTCTTTTGCTATTTCAATGTCTTTTTTAATATTAGCCTCAATCAACCTTCTATGCATATAATCATAAAGAGCCATTAGGGATGTTGCCATTTCTCCACCAATTTCTAAATTTAATGTTGCCATAAATTCTAGTATAATGCTTTGGGCTTTAACAAGATTGGTATTTGATTTATTTATATCTTTTTCTTCGATTCCTGCTATCCCTTGCTTAATAAATCTTACAAGGCCATCGTATAACATTATAAGAAGCTTTTCTTTTGAAGCTGTATTAACACTATTCTGTTGATATACATTTAATGCATTTGTATTATACATAAAGACACCTCTATCCCTTTAAATCAATAAAATTACCTGTTGTTCTTCTAACCTTCAAAAGCAAATCTTCCACATCATCTACTTCAGAATCATATATTTCATTATTATCTTTATCGTACATTTTTAATTTTACTTTATTCTTATGTAATCTATATTCAACTTTAATGTTAAACCTAGATAAAAGAGCTGTAAATTCTTCTGCAGCTTTTTGCTGTCTTTGTTCGTTAAAATTTTTATTACTACTGTTTTTATCTTTACTAAGCTCAGCTCCTTTTACCTCATGAACTATTCTATCTACTATTCTTTGCTCCACCTGTTTTATTATAAGGGGTTCTATTTTGTCTAAAGTGAAAGGGTTAATCGACATAGCACTCCCCCTCCCTACCTTTTCTCATCAACAAATATTCCTGCTATTTCCCATAACTTAGCAACCATATCAAGTATCTTTTCTGGTGGGAATTCTTTTAAAGTTTCTCCCGTCTTATCATCAATCACTTTAACCATTATATCTTTTGTTTTCTCATGTACCTGAAACTTAAGATGTGTATTATTTTTAAACAAAACCTTATTTGCTTTATCAACAGCTGAATCAAGTTCCTTATGAGTATATTTCTTTTCTTCTGTCTTTTGCTCAACTTTATTTTCTCTAAAAATCTCTTCTTTTTTAAATCCGTCATTAATACCAGAAAAATTAGTTATATTCACTTTATTTATTTCCAACTTCATCACCCCTAGTTAGTTCTACAAATTTTATCGGAAATAATATTAGAGACTTTATAGTAAAAATGTAAATTTACATTTTGTAACACTTTTTATTTTGACTTATTGTTGAACGTAGTATTTTTTTAACACTAAAGAGATGAAGTCTTGGAAATCTAGGATTTTAATATTTAGCTCATTATGATAATCATTTTTCAACCTGATTTTTGTAAGTTTTTCAGCCAATTGATTTATATTTTAAGTATGAATTTATTTTTTAAAGAAAAAAGACCCTTTTAGGTCTTCTAGTGCTCATTGGTATTTTCCATTTCAAGTAACATTATTTCCTGCTGAAGCTTTTGAATTTGCCTTCCTATTTCTTCTCTTTCAGCTTTACTTAAGTCATTTTCAAAAGCTTCAACAGCTAATTGCCTCATCATTATTAGTCGTTCCTCTATCATTTCAAGAATTTGTATTCTATATTTTACCCATTGAAGTTCTTTTATTAATTCTTCTTTATCATCCATATTTTCACACACTTACATCTATTATTATTCCTAAGTTTGGATCAACACTCTTTTCAATCATCTTTACTGTTTCATTGGCTGTTTGTTTGCCTGTTTCCATTACAAGTTTCATTACTGCAAGGCTTGTTTCTTGAGCTACTTTTGCTTGGTTTAGGTTAATTGATAAGGCAGCTATGTCCATGGTATAAGCCTCCTTACTATATTAAAAGAGCCAGAGGAATTTTTCTCTGCTCCTTTGGTATCTTTATTATCTTAATAACTGTAACACTCCTTGTGGTTGTTGGTTAGCTTGTGCAAGTATTGCTTGAGCAGCTTGTGTTAAGATGTTTTTCTTACTAAACGCCATCATTTCCTTAGCCATATCTACATCCCTAATTCTTGATTCTGATGCTGTTAAGTTCTCTTGTGTATTTTCATTAACAGCTAATGCATGTTCTAATCTGTTTTGTACTGCACCAAGATTAGCTCTTTTTGTTGAAATAGATTTAATAGCATCATCAAACTTTGTTATGGCCTCTTGTGGTGCTGTTGTAACATTTACGCTACCTAATCCTAACGAACCTGAATTTACACTAAATAAATCTATATCCATAGTTTGTCCAATATTTGCACCTAATTGTATCTTTAATGATGCTGAAAAACTTATTGATGTTGGAAATATAACATTAAAATTCGTAGGATTATCATTTAATCCACCTGTTGGTATTACATCCTTTGCATTTTTAGATGAACCTCCATGTGCACTACCAGATATTGAACCTACATCATCGTCATCTAAATCAAAACTTGCAGCATCTATGGCATTTTCAAAATCAGTAATATCGCCGAATGTAGTTCGACCAAGTATAGCTTGTATAGTGTTGTCCCCTGAGTCATCACTATTTTTTATATCTGATAATATATCTTTAAATGAGTTAACTCCACTAAGGTTACTAGCGGCTACCTTTACTGCCAAATAAGCAGCTGAATAATCAAGGCTTGTACCACTCCAAGCAGCACCATTAATAAGTTGTTTCGCCCTCGCCTTTGCATTTGCTAACCCATCTATTTTTAACCTTTCATCTGCACCTGGTATAAATTCTGCTGTACCTTCTTTAAACCAAGTTGGCATATCATAAAAATCATCTCCCATCGCGTCTGCCATTATGGCGTGAACCATTTCATGTGCTATTATTCTATCATTATATAATGGAGTTCCACTTAATGAAAATATATTTCTCCATCTGGTGGTTCACTTGGCTTAAAATCTGCTAAATCTATATTTAATGTTAAGCTTGTTAATGTAGCAGTACTTCCCCCAACACTCCACATTTGAGAAACACTTGCTAAAGTTCCGCCTTCTGCGTCTGTATAAAGATTAACGTTTAAATCGCGATTTGATGGAGTAAGTCCATAATAAGTTTGTATTAATTTTGCCGCCTCTTCAAGCCAACCTGTCTTCAATCCGTAAATTACTTTAGAAGTTAAATCACTTGGTGCAGATGAATTTTTAAGTATAAATTTACTATTAAACTGTGTGTTATTTGCTATATTATCTATTTCACTTAGTATTTGTGTTATTTCATCTTGTATTTCAGTCTTATCTTCTGATGTATTTGTTCCATTTGATGCCTGAACTGATAACTCCCTTCCTCTTTGAAGGAGAGAATGTACTTCATTTAAAGCTCCTTCTGCTGTTTGAACTAAAGATATTGCATCTTGTATGTTTCTTGATGATTGACTTAAACCTCTAATTTGAGCTCTCATTTTTTCTGATATTGAAAGCCCAGCTGCATCATCTGAAGCTTTATTTATTCTAAGACCTGATGATAGTTTCTCTATGCTTTTTTGCATATCTTGATTATTTATAAACATCATTCTATGAGAATTTAATGCATTTAAGTTGTTATTGATTCTCATGATTGTCCTCCAAAATATAATACCATATAATTTAAAATTAGATTCGGTAAGTATTCTCTATAAGCCTTGATATATCTCAGTTTTATATTAAAAATTTTTTTGAAATACAAATTCAGTATTATCAAGGCTTAGCTTGATTACCTACCGAATTAAGGTTTATTTAAATTCCAGTTAGTAAGAGAATTTATTCTTTAAAGCCGATTTATCTTTTTAATTGTTTAAATTCAGGCAAAATATTGCTATAATTAATAACATATCTTCCATTGTTAGTTTCTAAAATTACATGATTTTGTAAATCTATTAAATTGCTTTTTTTAAATTCATTATTAACCTTACTATATACATAATCAAATAATTTAAGAAAATCAGCATTTAAACCATGGTCAGTTGATTTAATCATTTCTCCGTCAACTTCCTTTGATGAAATTTCATTGTATTCACAATTCTCTATCGTTCTACAAAATTTACTTTTGTCAAAACAATTTATTAAATTATCAGTCTTCCCATGAAAACATAGTATCTTACATTTATTTTTAAAATTAGAATATATACATTGTAAATTTAATAGTTCGCTATCAATTCCTATTTTTTTGCTAAATATTCAAATTCAATACTTAATGTAAAATTATTTATAACCTGAAAAAGAAACCTATTTGCTTTTAAATATACTGGATATATCCAAGCAGAATTATCAATAATCAATGAAAATAATGTAGGTGCAAATGCGTTGCACAAATAGGCCAAATATGCACCATGTGACTGGCCATAGATAATTACTTTTTTACTATTAAATTCACAATTATTTTCATATATTATATTCATTACCCTTAACGTAGCAACTATATTATCTAATGCTTGCATTATACCCATATCATTAAAATCAAATAATGTTTCACCAGATAAATCCGCTTTAACATTTATATTTATATTGTAGTTCATTGCATTCCTAAGAAATTCATCAAAATCTAATTTGCCGTTTTTATATATTTTCTCTGTCTCTTGCTTTGTAAAAATTCTATTTATTTGTTCTTGATCCAAGTTTGGTATAATAATTTTATCTGCCTGTTGCATAAATTGCCATCCAAAATAATCACATTAAATTGTAACTAAGTTGTATTTATCTGCAAATTCATTTCTCATTTTCTTATAAACATTAGAGTTAGCATTTCCACCAAATCCTGCAATAAATAACAAAATACCCGTATCTGAGTTAATGCCATTATTAGGTTCAGAAAAATATATCTTTATTTTTCTATTTTTATAATTTCCTTGATTTTTACTATTAACATATATACTATTATGTGTATATTCTGTAATAAAATATTCTCTAGCCATTTTAAAATACTCCTTTAATTGTAATATAAACTTAATAATCATGTTTTAAATTTACAATTTCTTACCTAATATTTTTATAACCTCACAAACCTTCTCTATATTTTCCTGCTTTAATGATACAGAACTTGGCAAATTAATACCTTTTGAACTCACTTCTTGTGTTACACTTAAATCTCCACATCTACAATTTAAATATGATGGCATAGTGTGAACAGGAGTAAAAAATGGTCTTGTTTCAATTCCTGCTTCGTACATTATTTTTATAAGTTCATCCCTTGAAACTGGAAATCCATCCTCAATCAAAATTGAATATAACCAAAATACATTTTTAGTTTGTGGTTTTTCAACTGGTAAAGTTATGTTTTTAATATCTTTGAGCAACTCATTATAAATAAATGCATTTTTTCTTTTAACTTCTATATATTCTTCAATATTTTCAAGCTGTGCACATCCCATAGCTGCCAAAATATTAGGCATTCTAAAGTTAAAACCTATATCTGAATGATAAAAACCTTTGTTTTCCAATGTTACTTTAGCTTGTGTTGATAAGAATTTAGCTCTTTCACTTAATTCCTTATCATTTGTTACCAACATTCCACCTGCACCAGTTGTTATAAGTTTGTTACCATTGAAACTAAAGCATCCAATATGTCCAATAGTTCCTGTATGTTTTCCTTTATATATTGAACCTAAACTTTCTGTGGCATCCTCTATAACATACAAATTGTATTTATTTGCAATTTCCATAACCTTGTCCATATCTACAATATTACCATAGATATGAACAGGTAGAATTGCCTTTGTTTTTTGAGTTATAAGTTCTTCTATTTTTTCTGCATCCATAACAAATGTATCTCTACATATATCTACAAAAACAGGTTCTGCTCCTACATACTTTACTGCATTAACAGGTGCAATAAATGTCATAGAAGGAACGATAACCTCATCTCCTTCTTCTATTCCTAAAACTTTTAATGCCAAATGAAGTGCCGATGTACCATTTACATTTACAACTGCACTATTAGCACCAACAAATTTAGCAAAATCCCTTTCAAATTTATCTACATAACTTCCAACAGAAGAAACCCAATTTGTATCTAAACATTCTTTTATATATTTCCATTCATTTCCTTTTATCTCTGGCACACAAAGAGGAATCAATTTATTCATCTCCCTTTTAAAATTTATTAAACATTATATATATTTGTCTTATATAAGTGTAGATTATTTTTTAACCACTCAATCGTTTCTTTTAATCCTTCGTCTAAAGTATATCTTGGCAACCAGCCTGTTAAATCCTTTATCTTTGTATTATCAGCCCATAGCCTGTTAACTTCGCTTTTTTCTGGTCTTATTCTTTCTTCATCACATACAATCTCAACTTCTCTTCCAATTATATTAATTATTTTCTTTACTAAATCTGCAATTGAAATCTCATAGTTTGAACCTGCATTTATAACCTCTCCAATTGTGTTATCACACTCTGCAACCTTTATAAAAGCCTCAACAGTATCCTTTACATAATTAAAATCCCTTGTTGGTGTTAAACTTCCAAGCTTAATTTCATTAGCACCAGATAATATTTGACTTATTATAGTTGAAATAACTGCCCTTGCAGATTGTCTTGGACCGTAGGTATTAAATGGTCTTAATGTTACAACTGGCAAGTTATAACTTCTATAAAAACTTTCCGCTATTTTATCTGCACCAATTTTTGATGCAGAGTATGGCGATTGACCCTGCAGAGGATGTTTTTCATCAATTGGTACATATAATGCTGTACCATAAGTTTCTGAAGTGGATGTATGAACCACTTTCTGTACATCATATTCTCTACAAGCTTCTAATACATTAGTTGTACCTTCTACATTAGTTTTTACATAAGCCATAGGGGATATATAAGAATACGGTATAGCAATAAGTGCAGCAAGATGAAAAACTACCTCTTGCCCCTTAATTATCTTTTTCACACCGTCATATTCCCTTATATCCCCCAAAACCACATTTATATTATCCTTTATATTTTTATCAAAGGTTTCAATCCAACCCCAATTATTAAAAGAATTATATTGTACAAGAGCTGTTACATCAGTCCCTAATTCAACTAATCTTTCTGTTAAATGGCTGCCTATAAAACCTTCTGCTCCTGTTACTAAAACTTTTTTGCCCTTTAAGTCCATCTATATCTTCTCCTTTATACCTTTGTTTTTATAATCTTAGCAGGAACTCCAACAGCGACCTTATTATCACCGATATTATCAATCACTACAGCCCCTGCACCAATGGTAGTATTTTCACCAATATTGATACTATGTATAACTGTTGCACCTATACCTATATGTACATTATCACCAATTTTACAATTACCTCCTAATTTCGCACCAGGGGATATGTGGCAATTATCTCCAATAACACAATCGTGTTCTATTATAGAAGATGTATTTATTATTGAGTTTTTGCCTATATATGCATTAGCATTAACAACTGCATTTGCCATTATACAAACTCCTTCTTCAATTGTAGTATATGGTGAAACTATTGCATTCTTATGTATAAGTGTTGGAATTTTGAAACCTATTTGTTTAAGTTTTTTATATAATTCATATCTAAATACTAAATTATCTATTGAACCAACTGAAACAAAGGCATATTCTATACCTTTTTTAAATAAGTCCTGCAAAACTTCATCGGTGTCTATTATAGGTATTCCGAACAAATTACCACCTAAGTTGAATTTATCTGTAATACCAACTATCTCAAATTCTTTAACACTATTAATAATATCTATAATAACCTTGCAATGTCCACCTGCACCTACTAAAACAATTTTTTTCATAACAACCACCCTAAAATCTTTCCCTTACAAGCATAAATGCTTCGGCATAAGCGACTCCACAAGAAGCACCTCTAAATCTTGCTAATGCTTTTATATTATCTAAACTTCTTGGAAGTGGAATTTCTTGAACTTCAGATTCATATAATTTCATTATCTCTAGTTTCTTATCAATATAGTCAGTAATATCGCTGTAAACATTAGGTATAAAAATATTTTCTGGTAAACTTGGTGCTATCTCAGTTTCAGAAATACATTCATACATTAATATCTTCTTAATAAATGGGTATCTAAAGCTTTTTGTACAACTCATTATTGCTCTTGCCGCTACTTGATGGTCTGTATGTATATCTGATCTATTGACCATATACACAACTTCAGGTTTTACTTCCATTATAATCTTTGATAAATTTTTTATCAGCAAACTAATATCTACTTGATGTAGTCTTGTAGTACTATATTGAAGCTGATATACACTATTAAATTTATAAAGCTGAGAAACAGCTTTAACTTGTTGTTCTCTATCATTTATAAACTTTTTACTGTATCCTATCGATTCTTCTGGCTTTGTAATAATTAACCAGTATGTATCATCCCCATTTGCCGTATGCTTTAATATTGTTCCGCCACATCCCAATGTTTCATCATCAGGATGAACAGAGATTATTAACACCTTCATTAATATTGCCTCCTAATATACATCAGAATCACCCATTGTAATATACCAGTTACTAATATTTCCTAAAAATTCTGCATTAATTGAGTCAGAATTAATTTTAAATCCAAAGTGTGATATTTTATCGTTGTAATTAAACCCTAATTTTAATAATTTACTTACAAACAAATTATCATTTATCCAAGTTTCTACACTAACACCTTTCTTATCAATTATTTCATTGATTACTTTTTTGATTAATTCTTCAAATACAAAATCGTCATAACATAATATATCAACAATGTCGCCAGTCAATTTATCTAACTCTGAATACATTTTGTAAACACAATATCCTAATAATTTTTCATCTTTTTTATATTCTAAAATATAATATTTATTTGTTGGATTAGAGACATATCTCCAATTTAAATATTTAGAAGTTCTATCAACTATAATTCCATAATTACGTTTTAAAATCACTTTTCTAAAAAAATCGTCATATTCTTTTCCAAACATACTTATAGCTGATATGTTATTGTCAACATCGCTATATTTTTTAAATATGTTTTTCGACAAAGCATTAACATCTGAAATATGCTGCCAATCAAGATATTTAACAAAACCATGAAGAGAGTTGTTATTTGGGAACCCCCAAATTAAGTTGAGTATATTATAATTCTTTTCATATAAATCCCTCGCTAACTTTTTAAAAATACCCATGTTTTTATATTTGTTCGAGGTCATAGTAGTCATTGAAAATCCAGTACGAACAGCCCTATTATTAATATAAAGATCTATTGGAAAAGTAGCATAATGCCCTGCTAAATCTTCGTCATTCCACATCAGATTAATATATTTTTCTTTAAACTTGTTGTATCTCCAGTTCCAATATTCAAGTTGCATTTCTTTATGGAATACTTGCTTGAAAAGTTCTGTTATTTTATATTCATCACCTATTTTATATTCTCTAATAACTAATTCCATATAACATCCTCCTTTTTTTCAGAACTATTTTAGTAAGTAATCTTTTTCATTAAAAGCTTTTTCTTATCCATAAGAAGTGTAGTTAATATGTTCTCAATCTTTTTAGATGTATTTCCATCACCATAAGGATTTTCACATGAATTACAAATCTCTTTGAATTCTTTATCTTGAGTAGCTTTTAATATACTATTTACAATCACATTTTCTGCTATACCACAATCCAAAACGTTATCTCCCTTAACTCTTCCTTTTTGCCTTGTTCCAATATTTATAGCTGGAATCTTAAATGAAGCTGATTCTAATATTCCACTTGATGAATTTCCAATTACAAAACTACAATTTTTAAGTAAAGAATAATATTCTTCTTGCGATAAACTGTCTACCAGCAAAAACCTTGGATTGCTATAACATTCATTTTTTATTATATTCATTATCTTATCACTCCCTAAATCATTATTAGGCTTAGTGCATATTACCTGAATATCAAAATGACTTAAAGCTTTGATTATATTATTTATTTGTAACTCAATATTCTCAAATTCTGTTGGTACTGGATGAAACGTTAATACACAAAAGGGTTTTTTAAAATCTAAGTTATTGAATTTTCTTCCTAAATCATCTCTTGATAAAAATTTACACATATTTATATAATCTATTGCAGGAGAACCCACATTAAAAACTCTCCATTCTTCTTCCCCCATTTTCTTAATTCTTATAGCATGATCTTCAAGTGCAGTAAAATGGATACTAGCTAATTTTGTTATACAATGCCGTACATTATTATCGTAAGTTACATATTCATCTATGGTGTCGCCTCCAAATATATGACATACAGGGATATCACACAGCATTGAGCTATAAACAGGCACTATTAATTCAGTTCTATCACCTAGAACTATTACTAAATCAAATTTATTATTTTTCAAATAATCTGCAAAGGATAAAAATCCAATACCTAAACTTTTTACTAATGTATACTTATTTATATCACTCATAAACAAATCTACCTCATCTACATGCTGACATTTTTCTTTAACATATTTAATTGTATTACCATGCTCCTTAAGCAAATGAATGCCTGTTGCAATTACTTTCACTTTGAATTGCTTTGACTTTTCTAACCTATTAATAATTGGGAATAACAATCCAAAATCTGCTCTTGAAGTAGTAACAACACCTATTCTTTTCATTATTATCACCTACTTAACTTTTCAAATGTTAATATTTCATCTTTTTCTATGTCTTGTATAGCCATATTTCCAACTATTTCATCCGCATATACAGGAGATAATCCTCCTTGACACCTTTTAAATGAAATATTGTCATAGGATATTAGTTCTCCTTGCTTTATTAATCTATTTGCTACTATACTTTTTCTAGCACTTCTCTTAGAACTTTCCTCACTTTTTTGGCAGCTTTTTATACCATTACCTAGTGAATTTTCTATATTCCTTATGCTAATGATCATATTCTTTAATTCTTCAGCATCCAATGAGGCTCTATGATCTGGTCCATCCATACTCTTATCTAAAGTAAAGTGTTTTTCTATAACCACTGCACCCATTGTAACTGCAGCAATAGGAACTTCTATTCCTATTGTATGGTCTGAATATCCAACAGGTAATTTAAAAGCATCCTTTAATGTAACCATTGCTCTTAAATTAACATCTTCATAGTCTGTCGGATAATTTGATGTACAATGTAATAAAATTATTTTATCATTTCCTTCTTGCTTTATTGAATTAACAGCACATTCAACCTCTGCTAAATTCGCCATACCTGTTGAAACTATCATAGGTTTATTAAATTTTGCTATATACCTTAAAAGAGGAATGTTTGTTAAATCCCCTGAACTTATTTTGTATAAATCTACACCCAGATTTTCCAACAAATCAACACTTTCAAAATCAAATGGAGTAGAAATAAATATTAATCCCTTTTCTTCTGCGTATTTTTTTAAAATAACATGGTCTTCAAATGATAGTTCAAGTTTTTTTAGCATTTCATATTGTGTACCACTTCCAGTAGTGTTTACTTGATAGTTTGCCTTCGGTGCATCCTTTGTAACTAAGTTTTCTGATTTAAATGTTTGAAATTTTACAGCATCAACACCTGCTTCCTTTGCAACATCAATTAACTTTTTTGCTATTTCCAAATTACCATTATGGTTTACTCCTGCTTCTGCAATAATAAAACATTTATTTTGCTTAAATAATCCTTCCATAGCTATCTACTCCTTGCTTTAATAAGAACTCTGTAAATTTAAAATCTATTTCATCATCAATGTCAACTGATGTAAACTTATCCATAACAATTGGAATTGTATTGTTTGTATACCAATTTTTATTATTTAATATTATATCTACTTTTGCAATATATATTGCTCCATTTAATCTATAAACAATAGGCAAATCCTGTCTCCTTGCATAAAATTTATTATCACTCAAGTAATCAACCATCTTCCCGTTTTTTATAACCTTCATCCAATATGGATTAACTTCACTTTCACACACACTAATAGCTGAATCTGCATCTTTTGTGTATATATCATATATTCCCTGATCTATATGCTTTGAATTTCTTAAAGGTGATGTACATTGAAGACACATCACATAATCAGAATTATAATTTTCATCATACAATAAATAATTTATAGCATGAATTATTGGCTCTATTCCAGGTGTATCATCCTGTGCAAGCTCCTTTGGTCTAAGAAAAGGAACTTCTGCACCAAAAGACTTAGAAATTTCTGCTATCTCTAAGTCTTCAGTTGATACAATTACTCTATCTATATATTTACTATTTAATGCTTCTTTTATTGTATAGGCAATAAGTGGTTTACCATTCAAGTTCTTTATATTTTTTCTTGGAATACCTTTTGAACCACCCCTTGCAGGTATTATAGCAACAACCCTTTTACCTTCTATCAAAGTCATATACTCCTTTCATTCTTCTATATTAAGCCTCCTTAACATATCTTGAAGATTATCCATCTGTCCCATATCCATCCAAGAACCTTCGCTTATAGGATATACCCCTACCTTTTCACCTTTTTTTAAGTAATATTCATAAAGGCTTGGAAGGTCAAAAAACTCATTTTCTGGAACATCATATATAGTTTCTGGTTCTAAAACATAAAAACCAGTATTTACTAAATATGTGTGTTTAGGCTTTTCAACTACTTTTTGAACTTTGCCACTATCATCAAGTTGTATAACTCCATAAGGAACTTCAAAAACTTTAAGCGATGTAACCATAGTTATTTTATTTTTATTTTCTTCGTGTTTTTTTAAAATATCACTATAATCTGCCTCAACTAAAATATCACAGTTGGATACAAAAAAAGTAGTATTTATCTTATCCTTTAAAAGATAAAGGCTTCCCCCAGTTCCTAAAGGCTTTTCTTCTTCTATATATGTTAACTCATAATTTTTTTCTATTTCTCCAAAATATGATTTTATCATATTTTTCTTATAATTTACAGTTAAATAAAACTTCGTACATCCAAACTGATTAAATTTATTTATAATTCTTTCTAATATTGGTGTATCTCCTATTGGAATTAACGGTTTAGGCAAAATCTTAGTATATGGATGTAGTCTTGTTCCTTTTCCCCCTGCCATTATTACAACAGGTACATCTATTTTTTCTCTCTTTTTAAATTCTTCATTATTTAACTCATTCCAAAAAACAATTGATTTTAATACCCCATTATCATCAACAAGAGGAATTGCTTCAATATTATTCTTTAACATTAAATTCAAAGCTTTATTTTTATGCTTTATATTTAAAGTAATTGGGGTTTTATTCATCACTTTTTCCACTTTTTCATTTAAGTCCCCATTTTTAAGTATCCATCTTCTAATATCTCCATCTGTTAAAACTCCAGAAAGTCTATCATCTTCTACAACCAATAGAATTTTTTTTGCACTTATGTCCAGTTTCCTCATAGCTTCAAGAATTGTCACATTTTTATTTACCATTAAATCAGTCATATAAGAACACCTTCATATCACATTATGATATAACATTATAAATATCTTTTTTAAAATCCTTAAATATATCCTCTAAAATTGGCAACATTTCATATTCAAAAACATCTCTTATTAGATAATAATCCATATTTTTTATGCCTTCAAATAAAAATTCAAATTTACTATTTAATATATTTATTTTTGAAAAATCTCTACTAATATTATTATAATGCTTTATCATATTTTCTATATCATCAAGAACTTTAAACATCATCTGATTTGCAAGCTCTATCTTTCTTTTTTTTATAAGTTCTAAATAAATTTGTATACTGTTATAAGCACTTTGGCAAAAATAACTGAATTTTTTATATGATTCTATTTTAACCTCATCAATCACAATGACTCCTCCATTTTTTTAATAGTTTGTTCTATAATAGGTTTACTAAATTCAAATGTTACTTTTAATTTGCTATATAACCATTTGCCTTTTTCTGAAACTATCTCAATTTTATCTGTCTCACTTTCACATTTTGATACTTCTTTATCTTCAAATTCTTGAGATAATTCAATGTTAATGTAATCTACAAGCGTTTCAAAAATACACATAACTTCTTTATTATTTTTAAAATAACTATCTATTTCATCAAGTTTTTTTAGTGCCTTATTGTATTTATTTCTACCATCTACATATAAATACTTCAGTTGTGAATTAATTTTTATTGATTCATTGCATAAAGAAATTAAATTATCTATTTGGCTATATATATCTTTTAATTTTTTCAATAGGACATTTAAATCTATATTTATATTAGGTATTAATTTAATAATTTCTTTTTCTATAGGAGAAGTATACACTTCTATAACTTCTTTTAAAGTTTTAACTTCTGTTCCTTCTATATGTGCTCCACCCTCTGTACAATTTATAAAAGCTGTGTCACTATAAATTCTAATCATCGTTTCTAATCTTTCTCGAAACATATTCAAATCATGATTAGTCATAACCTTTTCTTCAACAACACCTTTAACATAAATTCCTGTATCTTTAATATCATTACTTTCCCCTTCTATAACTGCATTATTAGCATGTAGCTTGTTATTAGTATATGCCAAATCTTGCCCTATAAAAATTATTGGGTCGCATCCAAGAAGTTTAGCAAAACTTGTGCAAGTGTGTGCAACTGAACCACCTTGAAATAATAAATCCATTTTAAAATCTAATAAGTATCTACTTGCATTAATAAAATCTTTAGAATTAAACAATATTTTTTCCCCTTTATATCTTTTTATTATTTCAGTATTACCTGTATCTATAGTTAATAATGGAACTTCACTATCTAAAGAATGCTTAAAAACATCATACATTTCTTTAGATGAATCTATAATACAAGCAAAATCCGGATTTATTCCCTCCCTAATTAAGGTATTTAAAGTTCTAGCACCTGTAATTATTATGAATTTATCTTCATTTCCCTTTAAATAATTTAAATTCTTCTCAAGCGATGGCCCAGCTGAAATAACTATAGCAGGTTTACCTTTAAAAATATTTTTATAACTATCAACTCTTTCAAAATCATTAATATATGTCAAATTACTTAAAAAATTAACGAACCAATCTTCAGCAAAATATTTTTGAGTATTTTCCATAAGTTTTTTATCATTATACATAAAAATAACTTTATCTAAAAACGCTTTAAATTGCTCTTTAAATACTATATCATAATTTGAAAAAACTAATATTTCAAAACTATTTTTAGAAACTGCTGATAACAAATTTTGATAAAAATTTTCATCTTCCATACAAGCAACTCTAACTATATTATTTTTTATATTAAATTTATTGCTTATTAATTTGTTAAAAAGTTCTTTATTAGGTTCTACAATTACTATTTCTTTAGATTCAGCAATATTGTCAATATCATTTATCCAAACTCCATTTGCTCCACCAAAAACTATAATTGATTTGGTTATTGAAGTATTTTTAATTGTATTTTGAATAATATCAATTTCTTTTTTCATGTTGTACAAGCTTCCTATATAATTCAACTTTCCATCAATATTTACTCTTAAAATTGGAAAGTTATCTAAACTCCAATCTAAATAAAATGAATTCAACATATACTTCACCCTTTATTTTTATTTTAAAAAAGGACCAAGGTCACCCCTTGATCCTTTATATTTCATTATAATTATTATCTTAATAATTGTAAAACACCTTGTGGTTGTTGGTTAGCTTGTGCAAGCATTGCTTGTGCAGCTTGAGCAAGTATATTGTTCTTACTGAATTGCATCATTTCTTTAGCCATATCAACATCTCTAACTCTGCTTTCTGCAGCTGTTAAGTTTTCTGAAGATGTTCCAAGGTTAGCTATTGTGTGTTCAAGTCTATTTTGATATGCACCAAGTTTAGCTCTTTCCTTTGAAACAGTTTCGATAGCAGTATTTATTGCTGTAATGCTTCCCATTGCAGTATCTCTTGTTGAAGCATCAACACCGTTGATTGTAAAGCTCATACCGCTTGTTACAGCAGTAGCTGATATTCCTAAATTACCACCAGATACTGCTAATTTTGATCCATCAGCCTTATCTATAAGCAATACATTTCCTGAAACTGTACCTACAATATTTCCATCCTTTAATACATTAGAACCTTTTGTTTCATAATTTCCTGGTGCCATGTCATCAGCAGTACCATCTATAGTTCCTTTTACTGAGAATTTTGTTCCATTTTCTGAAATAGTTATTAATGAACCATTTTCAAAATTATCTGTAGTTAAACTCATAACTGCAGTTCCATCTGCTTTTACAACTTTTCCACTTATTGTTCCTACTGAATTATTGCTTGCATCATATACTGATGTACCTGAAACTCTATAAGTTCCATCAGCCAATTTATTTCCAGTTACAGAGCCACTATTAATTGTAATAGTTGATGTTAATCCTAAGCTTGCTGTATCCATCTTATTGATTGATAGTGTAAGTTTTTGATTTTCATTAGCACCTATTTGAAAATCCTTGTTTGAGAATGAACCATTTAATAGCTTTTGTGTGTTGAATTCAGTTGTTGTAGCTATTCTATCTATTTCTTTTGTTAACTGATTCATTTCATCTTGTATAGCGTTTCTATCTGTTGATACATTTGTATCACTTGATGATTGAACTGCTAATTCTCTCATTCTTTGAAGAATTGAATGAGTTTCATTTAAAGCACCTTCTGCTGTTTGAATCATTGAAATACCATCTTGAGCATTTCTTGATGCTTGTTCAAGACCTCTTATTTGTCCTCTCATCTTTTCTGAAATTGCAAGTCCAGCTGCGTCATCACCAGCTCTGTTGATTCTTAGACCTGATGATAACTTTTCCATTGACTTTCCAGCGCTAATAGTGTTAACTCCCAACTGACGATGTGCGTTCATAGCATTAAGATTGTGATTGATTATCATAATAAATTCCCTCCTTGAAATTTTACGGACATCCTTGTCCAAATTTTATTTTGAGCCAAATCTTATGGCCACTCGACTTGACTTTTTTCTTTCTAATATTTTTATCGATAAAATTTTTAATTACTTTATACTTTTTTATAATTTTTTATTTAAAATAATTGAAGTTGATATTGTATTTTTATAAACAGTACTTACTCTTTTTTCATTAGATATATTGTTTAATTCTTTTTTTAAGAAATCATATTTTTTCCTCATTGTTTCATTTAAATCAGATTCAAGCTGTAATAAATTTAAAGTTTTTGCTACACTTGAAAAATCTTCTTCTGAATCTATTTTTACGATTTCCTCTATACATTCCTGCCTCTTGTCTAAAGCTTTTATTAAGGACATAAAGTCATCTGTATTTAGCGCATCTATAGCATCTAGAGTTAATGACTTATATTCTATCAACTTGTCTAAAAGCATATTCATTAATAATTACCGCCTTGTCCTAATTGTTGCATCAACCAGCTTGATTGACTATTTAGCTTTTGCATAGCCTTCTCCAATTGTGCAAACTGATTGTAATATCTATTCTCTTTATCAGCCAGCTTTAGTTCTAATTCCTTTATTCTCTTATCGTAATTATTTTTTAATTGATTTGAAATTATATTGTCATAAGCTGAAACATCTCCTGTAATTCCTGCGGTTCTTATGAGTATTCCTTTATTACCTGAACTATCCCTTGTAGTTCTTGTATAGTCCTTTAAAATATCATTTATTCTTTGAAAAATTCCTATCTGATCATATCTATCCTTGTCACTTTTATGGTCCGGATCATATTTTATATCTGAATCCTTTGTTAGTAATTTAATAACTGCATCTCCTTTATTTTTTAGGGCATCCTTCAATTTTGACTCATCTATTATTATTTTCCCGCCCTGGGTAAAGTCGCTGCTGGTTGAAAGACCTATTTCGTTTAGTGTTATTCCGGCATCATTGACACCGTCAAAAAAGCTTCGCCTTAAGGAAGAAAGCATGTTAAAAAGCATTGAGTCTCCACCCAGTATCCCCCGTTTTGCTTTTTCTTCCCATTTTTTTATTTCATCTTCCTTCATTTCCTTCTTCTGGTCATCAGTTAAAGGTTTATAGCTATATTCCTTTTTTTCTGTTAATTTTGTTTGAATTTTAGTTACTATTTCGTTGTATTTATCTATAAAAGTTTTAATTTTGTCAAAGGCTTTTTGAAGGTTTTGAGTTATAGTTATCTTTGATGTCCTAGTAATATCATCACTTTGCAGATTATATGTTACCCCATCTATTGTAAAGGTGTTGGTTGGTCTTTCAACGGTAGCTGTTTCTCCATCAGGATTTGTTATTGTAACGGATGCATCGGAACCCTTTTTAACTTGTGCCAAATCCTCAGTTTTTATCCCTAGCTTTGTTATATTTCCTGATGTATCTTCAACCTTTATATCTTTATCCAAACCAGTACCAACAGTCATAATTCTAAACTTTCCCGTAAGCTCGCTGAACTCAGCCTTAAAAACCCCGTTTCCTGCTGTGTTTATTTTATTTATTACATCAGATATTTTATCGGTTTTATTTAATGTTATTGTTTTTTCAGTTGCAGCGCTGGTTATTTTAATATCAAAAGAATCACTTGCAACGCCAAGTGTCTGTAAAGTTGTAGCACTAGTTGCATTAATTTTATCCCCCTCAACCTTTGCTGCTTTTGCAATGCTATTAACAACAACACTATAAATTCCAGATTTTGCACCACTTCCAGCAGTTGCAGTTGCTGTTGGTGGTAAAGCTGTTGAGGAAGCATCAACTGAAGTAACATCAAAACTTGATAAACTGTTAGAGGATAAGATGTAGCTATCTGGTCTTAAAACATCAAAGTAGGTTGTCTTAAATGTGTTAAGATCAGACAAAATCTCTCTATATGCATCCTGTTTCCACTGAAGGTATTGTCTATCCTGTTTTACCTTATCTACTTTAACTCTTTCAGCCTGCATAAGCTGTTTAACCATATTATCAACATCCAGACCAGTAGCCATTCCTGTAATTCTTAAGTTTGCCACAGACTACACCTCCCTTTTATTTACTAAGATTTCTAAATTATCTATTGACTGTCTATTTAGTTCACCAATTTCTTTTACAAGTTCTTTTCTAATTATTTTAATGTTTGCTGGTGCATTTATTGACAGTTTTACTGAACCATTTGATGTTTCAACTACTGTAATTTCAATTTCTTCCCCAATTAAAAGAGATTCTCCAGGCTTTCTCTTTAATACTAGCATTTTATCTCCTGCCTTATACTATATTTACTATCTGTTAATATTATCTGTTTCCCATTATTATTTATTATATTTATTATAATTGGGGCAAGAAAATTAGCAGTTATTTTATTTTCACGTATGGTAACAACATTATAGACCATTACCTGCTCATGGCTAGTTAACTCTAGCTCTTTTATTTCCTCATCAGAAAGCTCAATTTCATAATCTTTAATATAGTCCCAAGGTGAAATAAGCAAAAGGCAAACATCCTTATCATTGATACTTTGAATGCATTTAAAATTTGTATCTTCTATGTCTAATAAAACAAATTTTTTTTCATTTTCAAAACCAGGAATTCCTCTTTTAAATGTTATTATTTGACTATCTTCTAATTCAATTTCTCCAAAAAACTTTGTACTGATTTTCATATTAATCATCCTATCTTAAATAATCTAACATACTTGGCTGAAGAATTTTAGTTCCAACGTTTAAGGATGCCTGATATACGCTCTCCATTACTTTAAATTCCATATATTTTTTTGCAACGTCTATATCGTATGTTTTAGAAAGTAGTTCCGTCATGTTAAAGTTTTCTGATTCATTCTTTTCCTTCATGTCACCTAATCTATTTTGTTTTGCTCCTATATCTGCTCTTAATCTCAATATCTCGTTGAATTGCTTGTCAAAATCACCTAATAAGTCAGCTGGACTTTCATTGTTTTTTAACTTGTCTAAAACATCTGTTATTACTTTAAATATATTGCCCTCTGAAGAAACCGAAGGGTCATTAGAAAATACGCTGCCTGAAATACCTATATCCATCTTCACCCCTGGGGACATTTCTTTAATTAATCCTTCTTTTGAGCCTTTATACAAAACCGTTCCATCATCATTTAGTTGAAATGGAGGTTCAGTTGTTTTGTCGCCTGCAAAAACATATCTTCCATCATATGCAGAATTTGCAATTTGAACAATTTGTTCCTTTATCTGCTTTACATGCTTATAAACTGCTTCCCTTTCGTCTTTACTGTATGCTCCTCCAGCAGCAATCATCTTTTCTCTTACTGTCTGAAGGGAATCTCCAATTTGACCAAGGGCAGTATCAATTGTATTAACCCATCCTAATCCTTCTTCTATATTTTTTCCATATCTTTCGTTTGCTGCAATAGAAGATGTAAGCTCCATTGTTCTAGCTACCCTGAATGGATCATCAGAAGGTCTTCTTATTTCATGTCCTGAGGATAACTGATCCTCATATTTTCTCATACCTTCAAGATTACGACTTAAATCACCTAAATATCCTCTTACTAAAACCTTATTTGTTATTCTCATAAACTCACCTACCTTTTAAGACCATTTACAACAACATCAAGAAGTTCATCGATAACATTTATCATCTTTGCGTTTGCCTGATAAGCCCTTTGAAACTGTATCATGTTAGTCATTTCTTCATCCAATGAAACACCAGAAATTGATTCTCTCCTTACAACAAGTTGATCAAGCAAAGCTTCCTGGTTAGTTATCATCTTCTTAGCTTCCTGATTAGATACCCCAAGTTGGGCAATTGTTGCTTTAAAATAGTTATCTACCGTTGTTCCTGAATTGTTGCTGACTAATTTTACATCTTTAACAAGGTTAGTACCTGTTAATGAAACATTTGCTGTGTTAATATCAGTTCCATCGGCATTTTTAAATACATTCTTTAAAAACTCTTCCCTGCTGCTTATTTTTAGTATTTCCATTCTTGTATTTCTTAATTGACCAAGCATTAATGCCCTTTCTCCATTACCTGCAGCATAATTATCCTTATCTGAGTTTAAATATTTACCTGCATTTATTTTAGAAACATCTTTTTCTATATCTTCATTTATCTTTAAATATTTAGCAGCTTGATCTGAAGTCTCCGCATCTTTATCAAAAAAGTTAACTCCTGTATTTGAGTCTTTGGAATTTGAATGAACAGTATTTACAGAGATAGCAATTGTCTTTGCTAGAGTATTAAGCTGCTTTTTATAATCGTTGATTTCACTGTATAAAGACTCTAATCCTTTAAACGTACCGTTATCAAATTTTGATGGAGATATCAAATCCTCACTAAGGGTAGGAGTTTCACTTACTTGTTTTTCATAAAAGACCGTGTGTGGCATAATTGATAATATTTTAAATTTGCCACCACTAAGTTCTTCAACATGACAGTATTTTTTTAAATTATCAGCTCCATTAATCTCAATTGTCTGTTTTTTATTAATATCTCCATCTACGAAAACTTCTATATTAAATTTATTTGGCAGTGGATTATCCAATGTAATTGGATAATCATCCTTTGTAATATCTTTACCACCAACATTAATTGTTAGATTGTTAATATATGCTACGCCTTTTTTTACTTTACCATCAGTCAATATTTCAACTGGATCGCCATTCTCTATCTTTGATTTGATTTTTATTCCTCCAAATTCAGTTTCCTCTGTTTCTATACTGAATTTTTCAGATAATTTATCCAAAAGCAGGTCTCTTCTGTCATATAAATCATTTGGAATTTTGCCACCGATAACAACAGCCTTTATCTGCTGATTTAAATCTGCAATTTGGGTTAAAATACTTGCAGTATCAAAGGTATTCTGCTGAATCAAATCCCCAACATTATTTTCCAAATCTTCTAATTGTCTATAGTTGTGAGTTACTGTTTCTGCCAGTGCCTGACCATTGCTCTTAACTAACGTTCTGGCTGTTGAACTTTCAGGATTTGTAGCTAGTGCATTCCATGAATCCCAGAACTTCGTTAATGTATTAGCAAGTCCTGTGTCAGATGGTTCAGTAAATATTGACTCAACTGATGAGAGAAATTCCTCTCTGGTTTTGTATCTATTAAGTGTACTTGTTTCTTTTCTAATCTGAACATCTAAAAACTTATCCCTTGCTCTTGTTATACTTGCTACTTCCACTCCAGTTCCTATTTGTCCTGGTTCAGCTGCAGACATCCTTGATGCCATGCCAAATGGCTGTGTAGTTTTTAGATCAACTCTTTGAACAGAATAACCCTCTGTGTTGGCATTAGCAACATTGTGGGAAACCACTGTTAGTGCAGTTTGTTGTGCCATCATACCTCTTTTAACTATATTAAAAGTACTAAATAATCCGCTCATTCTATCACTCCTAAACTGTAGTTGTAAAGATACCTGTTGATGATGTATCTCCAACTGCTCCATTGTTTTTATACACAACATTTTTGTTGTTAGGATTCAGTGCAAATGTTATCATTCTTATATAATTTAAAGATTGCTTCGTCAAAGCTAAATTAGTCTCATCCTTTTCCTTAACGATATTTATCAAACTTCTAAGTTCCTCTATTTTACTTATATCAACAATTCCTTCTGAAATCATTTCATCTGCAGTCTTGTTTCCACACAAATTCTGCCTGTTCTTTTCAAGAACTGCTATTTTCCTTGCAATTTCCTTCTTTCCTTCAATTATAGCAGGAAGTTCCGATGCTAAATCCTTTTTTAAAACTTCTTTTTCATAGTCCAATAGCTCAGAAAGTTCTTTAACTACTGTTATTTGTGAAGTTAATATTTCGTTGATATTCATCTTATATCACTTTCCTTCATAGTATTTAAGATACCTTTTGCTAATTTTTCTGTGCTAATTTCATAAGTATTGTTTTTTATTGCTTTTTTAATTTCTTCAACTCTCTTATCGTCAATTGCTGAGCTTTTTGCCATCTCTACATATTTTGAAATTTCCTTTCCTGTTACTGAAAGCTCAACCCTATCATATCTGTTTGTTTTGATATTTTCCTTAGTTTGTACCTTTGTGTTTTGCTTGTATACATTAATAACCTTGTTTACATTTAATCCTATTTTCATATTATCACTCCTTAGCCTTGTGTTTTACACTAAGCTCCGCTAATAAAGATATCGTACATTGTAAAAGAAACTTTAGAAAAAAATCTGCAAGCTATTTAACCTGCAGACTTTTTACTCTTTCATCATTGCTTATTATATTTGTAATTCTTACTCCAAAGTTTTCATCTATAACAACTACTTCTCCTAAAGCAACCTTTTTCCCATTAACTAGTATCTCAACAGGTTCTTCAGTGAGCTTATCAAGTTCCACTAATGAACCAACACCAAGTGACAATATTTCTTTAATACTCTTTTTTGTTCTTCCTAAAACAACTGAAATTTCAAGAGGAACATCAAGTATTAAATCAATATTTTGTTTTTCCTGCGGTGACATGTTTGTCAAGGGAGCAAATTGCGCCCTTTGCACATTTACAGCTGGTTCTTCATACCTTACTTTGGGTTGTTCTTTTTTCACTTCATTGTTTTTATTGTTTATTTGTACTTCATCAAATCCAAATTCATTGATATCTGATATGTCCTCAAACTCACTTATTTCTGTCTCTGCTTTACCTGTCATTTTGTTTATTATAGCCTTTGCTGTCTCAACAGGAAGAAGAAGCATAATTTCGCTATCTACTAGATCCTCTATTGTTAATCTAAATGAAATTCTAACTATTTCTTCGTCTTCATTTACGTTTTTAGACAAGTCCTGAGTTTTATCATCCCAGACCTTAGCATCTGGAGGTGATATGTTTATTGGCATATTAAGCATTGTAGCAAGTGATGTTGCTGATGAACCTATCATCTGGTTCATAGCCTCAGAAACTGCACTTATTTCAATTTCTGTTAAAGATTCTGACTTCCTGCTTCCATCTCCACCCATCATCAGGTCTGCAATAACTACAGCATCAGTTATCTTAATAAGGAGGAGATTCTCCCCTATTAATCCTTCTGTATATAATACCTCTAAGGCAATTATCGGAACTTCGAAATTATTTTTCATTTCCTTTAAAGTAGTAGTTGTTACTCTAGGTGTTGTAATATTTACCAGTTTATTAATTATTGTGGATAGCGCTGTGGAAGCAGAACCCATTGATATATTTCCAATTTCACCTAGAAGATCCTTGTCACTATCACTTAGTGCAGGTGGTTTGCCTACACCGTTAAGAAGTGCATCTATTTCTTCCTGTGAAAGTAATCCCTCATGCATTGTCTTTCACATCCTTATCTATTATTTCTACAATCTGTACCCCAAGTTTCTTCCCAACAGTTCCTGGGTATACGCTAAAATGTAATTTTTCTTTTATAAACATATCAAGAGGTTCATTGATGTGTTTATTTAAGCTTATACAATCCCCAACAGAAAGGTTTAAAAATTCTTCAACTGTAATATTAGTTCTACCCAGCTCAACATGTCCTGTTACTTCAACATTCATTAAATTATTTTGCATCCTGGTTTTATTATCAATATCGTCGTTTGTTGTAACTGTATTTTTATATTGTATCACCAATTTATCAATAAATTTTTCAATAGATATATATGGTATACACATATTTAAAAAGCTTTGGTTTTGTGCAATTTGAACGGACATAGTTATAAGAGCAACAGGTTCATTAGGTGCCATAACCTGATTTAAAACAGGGTTGGTTTCTAGATTGTCAAACTTAACATTTACATCTATAATATCTTCCCATGCAAGCTTAAGATGTTCTATTAATTTTAGATTAATCCTTTTAATAATATTTTTCTCTATTTCAGTAAACTCTCTTGTTTTTAAAACAGTTTTTCCCTGACCTCCAAAAAGTATATCAATTACTTGAAATACAAAAGACGGTGCAGTTTCAAAAAGCATTATTCCACTTAATGGTTCAAGATAGAACGACATCAAAATTGTTGGATTTGAAATTGAATGTATAAATTCTTCAAATGTTGTCTGCTCTGTTGATAATACTTTAATTTGAACCGAGGTCCTTAAGTGAGCAGTTAAGTAATTTGATGCTATCCTTGAAAAATTGTCATGAACCATCTCAAGTGTTCTTATATGATCCTTTGAAAACTTATTTGGCCTCTTAAAATCATATTTTTTTACTTTATGCTTTTCTTCAGCTGACGTTTCTTCTAACTCTACTGCACCTGAGGATAAAGCCGAAAGGAGGGCATCTATTTCGCTTTGAGAAAGAACTTCACCCATACTATCCCTCCTATCTGTTTAATAGCATTTCTCCCTCCAACAGAGTAACAATATATTCTTTAAAATTTATTACGCCTTTAATATAAGATGTGGTATCGTTAACTTTTTCAACCATATCATCAGATATTTCCACTACTTCATGGACGTTGTCTACCATTAATCCAACGTTTTCTTCATTGATATCAACTATTATTATGTTTTCTTCTTCCTTAGTAAATTCCATATTTAAAAGTGCCTTTAAATCAATGATAGAAATAATATTTCCTCTTAGATTTGCCAGACCCTTTATATAGTATGGAGCATTTGGTACCTTAGTTATACTCATCATTTTCTCAATACCTTGAACCAGCCTAGTCTCAAGTGCAAATTTTTCCCTACCAAGGTAAATACAACAACCTGCATCTAAATCACTCCTATCCAAGGACCTTTTTAATTGCTTCTAGAACTCTCTCTGGCTGGAATGGTTTTACTATGAAATCTTTTGCTCCTGATTTAATGGCTTCCATAACCATAGCCTGCTGCCCCATTGCTGAGCACATTATTATTCTTGCATTTGGGTCAATTGCTTTTATTTCCTTAACAGCTTGAATCCCATCCATTTCAGGCATTGTTATATCCATTGTTACAACATCTGGATTCTCACTTTTATATAGTTCTACTGCCTTTAACCCATTTGGAGCTTCACCAGCTATTTCATATCCATTTTTAACTAATATATCCTTTAACATCATTCTCATAAAAGCTGCGTCATCTACAATTAATACCTTTGGCATTATTACTACCTCCTAAAATTAAGTATTATAGTCCTAAATTTTGTAATATTATATTTAATGAACCAGGTTTAGGAATAAAAAAGAAATTCCCTCCTACTTCTTTGTCATCTTCAATAAACTTGGTATCTATGGCAAGAACATAATCACTATACTGCTCTGCATCAAGAAAACTTATACTTAAAACTGCTGCAAGCATATCCATTGCAACACTTGGTACTGAAGTTATAAGATTTAATGGTGTTAATCTTGTTATTGCATTTATATATGAGTTCCCTAGTATATTTCCTATCTCTTGAAAAACTGATATAAACATTTCTTCAGATACATCCTGATAGCCCATAAGCAGCATCTCTGACAGTCTTTGAGCCTTTTCCATATCCATTATGAATAAAATATTACCAGGTGCATCTCCAAAAACCTTTAATAAAACAGCAACAACTAATTCATCTTCTTGACCAATTGTATTTATCATTTCATTAAATGGTAATATTTCTACCTGGGGAACTGTCATATCAACTTTTCTGTCAATCATCTGTGACATTGCTGTTGCTGCATTTCCAGCTCCTATGTTTCCAACTTCCCTCAGTGCATCCAGTTGTAGTTCTGTTAATTCAAGTTCCACACTATCACCCACTTTACACAAGAGCTGCAACATCAACTATCAATGTTACTAAACCATCACCAAGTATAGTTGCACCTACGTACTCTTTTAAACTTTGTAATGTTTTACCCATTGATTTTATAACTATTTCCTGCTGACCAAACAAGGAGTCTACTATTAGCCCAACTGTCTTTTCACCGACTTTTACTATGACAACATATTTTTCACTGTTATCACTTTCAACGAGATTTAATCTATCCGCAAGTCTAACTACAGGAATTATACTGCCCCTGTACATTATTACTTCCTTGTTATTTGTTAACTTTATTTCATTGATATTTACATTTATGACTCTATCAATAAAACCTAAAGATATTGCTAATGTTTCGCTTCCTACCTTAACTAAAAGTGCTTGGATAATTGAAAGCGTCAAAGGAAGTCTTATTATAAAAGAGGAACCCTTACCAAACTCACTTACCACATCTATTGTTCCTCCAAGGGAAGCTATTTTTGTTTTCACAACATCCATGCCAACTCCCCTGCCTGAGATGTCAGTAACCTTGTCACTGGTACTAAATCCCTGTAAGAAAATTAAATTCTTAATATCATTATTAGACATTCCTTCAGTATCAATACCAAGACTTTGGGCTTTTTTCTTGATTTTGTCAAGGTTAAAGCCATTTCCATCATCATCAATTCTAATTACAGCCTTATTTCCCTCTTGATAAGCAGTTAGCTTAACGACACCCTTTGGATTTTTTCCCTTCTTGATTCTTTCTTCAACTGGCTCTATTCCATGGTCAACTGCGTTTCTTATTAAATGTACCAGTGGTTCACCTATTTCGTCAATAACTGTTCTATCTAATTCTGTTTCTTCTCCTTCAATAATGAATTCTATATCCTTATTTAATTCCTGTGCAAGATCCCTTACCATTCTTGGGAATCTATTGAATACTCTCTCTATAGGCAGCATTCTTACCTTCATAACTAAATCCTGTAGGTCTGTGGTTATCCTTCCAACCTGCTCTAAGGTTTCATGTAGATCATTTAATCTGTGATTATTGCTTATCTGTTCAAGTCTTGTTCTGTGAATAACAAGCTCCCCTACAAGGTTCATAAATTTATCCAGACGCTCAATATCAACTCTTACAGATTGATGTGTTTTCTTTGTATTTTTTTCATCTTCCTTTGAATTTTTTATGTTTTCTGCAGCAGCTTTCTCCACAGCTGTTTGATCTTTTTTATCTTCATTTTCTTTAATTTCATTCTTTACATTTTCTATAAGGTCTACATTCACTTTTTTGATTTCTGATATAGCTAAAACCATTCCCTCTATTGTTTCTTTTTGCTTATCAGAAATAACAACTATACTGAAAGTTAAATCGAATTTTTCTTGCTCAATATCCTCAATTGATGGAGATGACTTTACAATCTCTCCTATACTTTCTAAAGTTTTATAAACTAAAAATGCCCTTGCAGATTTTAAAACACAATCTTTTATAAGCTCTACATCAACTTTATAAACCTTATATCCCTTTTCATAGGCTTGTTTTACGATGTTAATATCATACTCGTTAAGTTTAAAGTCATCAAGATTTTTTTTCTCAACATGTTTATCAGAATTTTTGGAATCAACAATAGACTGAAGTTGTAACATGATTTCATTAATATCAACAATTTCATTACTACCGTTTTGAATATTGCTAATCATCTTTTCAAGTGTATCAAGACACCTGAATAAAATGGTAATAACCTCGGATGTAACCTTTAATTCATCGTTTCTGAATTTATCAAGAACATTTTCCATTTTATGTGTTAATTCAGCGATATCACTGAATCCCATACTTCCAGCCATACCTTTTAAAGTATGGGCTGCTCTAAAAATTGCGTTAATCAAATCTTTATCTTCAGGATTCTTTTCTAGTCCTAATATGTCTTCATTGAGGTTTTGTAAATTTTCATATGATTCCTCTAAAAACATATCTAAATATTGAGACATATCCATACTAATTACCTCCTGGTTTCCTATAAATAAAGGTTGAAGCTTTTTCAAAACCTAATTCTCTGTAGTTGTAAATACTTTCAGTTGCACCAACAAATAAAAGTGCTCCAGGTTTCATAGCCTGATAAAACTTTTTATAAATTTCATTTTTTGTCTCCTGAGTAAAGTAAATTACAACATTTCTACAAACTATTAAATCAAAACCTGTTTCATATTTATCAAGTATTAAGTCGTGTCTTTTGAAAGTTACCCTGTCTTTAATCTCTTTTTTTATAGCATAAGTACCATCTTGGATCTCAAAATATTTCTTTAATAAATTTTCTTCTACATTTTTTACATCGTTTTTATTATAAATACCCTTCATAGCCATATCTAAAATAGTTCTATCTATATCAGTTGCAAGGATATTGTGTCTTTTATTTGGAGTTAACCTGTCCATTATCATTGCTAATGTATACGGCTCGGCTCCGTAAGAACATGCTGCACTCCAAATCTTTAACGTGTTTATTTCTGGCTTCAAAATTTCTTTTATTTTTTTCTCCAATTCTAAAAACATCTCTTTGTTTCTGAAAAATTCAGAAACATTTATTGTTAAATGGTCTAAGAATTTTTTACTTATTGTTTTATCAGCTTTTAATATTTTAATAAAATCAATTTCGTTAGAAGCTCCGTTTCTTAACATGAAACTTTCGATTCTTCTAAGTAACTGTTTTGATTTATAAGCAGATAAGTTTATGCCGTATTCTTTTAAAACGAATTCATCGATTTTATTGAACTCCATAACTTCACGTCCTTTTAACAACCTTAATGATTTCCTCTGCAATCTTATGATCTGGAAGAACTACGTCTACACAACCTGTTTCATAAGCTGCCTTTGGCATTCCATAAACAGTAGAAGTTAGCTCATCTTGAGCTATAATATAGCCTCCATTTGCCTTAATTTTTTTTACCCCTTCTGCACCATCCTTACCCATACCAGTAAAAACGCATCCGAGTAAGTTTTCTTTGTAAAACTCTGCTGCAGAAGTAAAAAGTTTATCAACAGCTGGTCTTACTCCATGGATAGTAGGGGACAAGTCTAGCCTGATTTTATTCTTTTCAAGCAACATATGATAGCCTCCTGGAGCTATATAAACTGTATTTGGTAAAATAGCTTGTCCATCTTGTCCTTCCTTCACAGTCAATTTACTATTTTTATCGAGTCTTTCTGCAAATGCTTTAGTGAAGCCTGCAGGCATATGTTGAACCACAAATATCGGCACGTTTAAATTGTTTGGTAAGTTGGTGATTACGTCAAAGAGCACCTTAGGTCCTCCAGTTGATGCTCCTAATACTACAGCATCAATTTTTTTATTAACTGTCTTAATTTGCCGGCTGGATTCTATGTTACTCTTTCTTATCAATTTATTTTTTTGATTATGAGCCTTTGCATATCTTATCTTTTCAATCAATTCTTCCTTTACTTTTGAGATATCAAGAGATATTGAACCTGAAGGTTTTTGGATAAAATCAAATGCCCCTTTTCTTAATGACTCTATTGTTATTTCTGACCCTTCAGAAGTTAAACTACTTAACATTATTACCTGACAATTACAATGTTTTTTAATTTCCTGTAGAGCTTCAAGACCATTTTTGTTTGGCATTTCAACATCTAAAGTAACAACATCAGGTTTTAACAATGCAGCCTTCTTTATGCCAATTTCCCCATCCCTTGCAGTATCAATTACCTCCATGTCAAGCTCGCTGTTAATCATATCAGATATTATTTTCCTCATCAAAGCAGAGTCATCCACAACCAAAACCCTTATCTTTTCAAACATATCTACAACTCCTTCAATCCCTTACCTATTGTCTTAATATATACCTTACCATCTTCTGCATCGATAATCATTGTGCGTCCAGAATTTCCTCCCAAATCTTCAGACAATATAGGTATATTGTAGTCACTTAATATTTTTTTAACTGCAATACCATTTCTATTTCCAATATCCATTATTGGACTTTTATCACCAAAGGAGAACATGCTGGCTCCACCAGCTATTTTAGCCTTTAAATTTCTCAAAGTAGCTCCACTGGCAACCATTTTGTCAACTAACATTGGAATGGCCTTATCTGCAAATTTCATTGGATTACTTTGATTACTAAATCCTGAACTCTCTGGAAGCATGATATGGGCGAGCCCCGCTATTTTTTATAACTATCATACAAAGCGATTCCAACACAAGATCCAAGTCCTAGGGTAATTATCTTATCAGGTGGAAATGCAACATTAAGATCCCCTATACCTACTTTAATTTCTTTTTTGTCCATAATATCTCTCCAATTAAGCCAAAGAATTTAAAGCTTCAATATCATCATTAGAAACTATTCTTTCAGTATTAATTAAAACTATAATCCTATCTTCTATTTTAACAATTCCTGTAATATACTTATTGGAAATACCTTGAACTATCCCAGGCGCTGGCTCTATGCTCTCTTGTTTTATATCAATAACTTCTGTAACTAAATCAACAATTAAACCTATATTTCTTTCGTTATGCTTTACAACAATAATTTTAGGTTCTGTGTTTGTTTTTGTGTCATTAATATTTAATCTATTTTTTAGGTCTATTATTGGTAAGATTTTATTCTCATACTTTATAACTCCCTTAACAAAATAAGGAGCTTCAGGTATTTTCGTTGGTTCTACATAACCTAAAATTCTCTCAACCTGCATAATATCTGCAGCAAATTCATCCTCATTAATTTTAAAAACCACAAGTTTTCTCATTTCTGACATAACTTCACCCCTTAAAATTTTAGTTTCTCCACAATCAGTTCTCCTTTAGAAATATAAGCCTTTAATTTTTTTACAGGATATTCAAGCTTAAAGGTGATTTCGTCAAAGCATAAAATAGTGTTGTTGTAAGCAATTTCTGCCTCTATTATTCCTTTTTTAGATGTCTTTAAAACAGTTGGAACACCAGCATTTGAACCAACTTCTTTAACCTTTATATTGCCTCCTACAACTACTTGTCCACCTCTTAAAACCCCTGGATTTCCATAAATTGTAACGTTATTTTCTGCAATTATATTAGTATTATAGCAGCCCTTTCCTTTAACTTCTACATCGTTGGTGGCAAAAATTTTAGAATTTTGACAATAACCAACACTCACATCTGCAGGGGTATTTAAAATCGTATATGTATCAAGAAAATTAGAAATTAAATTTTTTGTTATTAAAATTTCATCTAATTTATTAACTTTTCTTTGTAAAATAAGACTTTGAAAATTATTTATTCGTAACCATATCTCCTTTAATTTTTCGTTAATCTCTTTGCTTAGTTCAATATTATTCCCTTTTTCAATAATCTCCTTAACAAATTTAAATTTAGATTCTAACAAAACCTTTATAATCTGTTCTATTCCAATGTTTTTTGATAATTTACCATTAGTTAAAACTTCATTAATTGCTTCAATAAGACTTTCCAAAAAGGCATGATACGAAGAAATCGTATTGATAAGCATTTTTTCTGTTATTTGTTTCTCTCCTGCGTGAATCTCTGAGGATATAACATTTTTTTCTATGATAATATCCCCTTTTGCCTGTATTTTTCCTTCAGCAACATTGCCTTTTATTAAAATACTATTTCCCGCTTTAACCTCCATACCTTCTTTTACATCACCAAGTATATGTATGTCCCCATTGAATTCTATATTCCCAGTTATTATATCAACATCTCCTGAGATTTTATGAACTGGGAAAACGCAAATTCTTTCCCCTTTAATACATGGCATACCGCTGATTGTCGCTCTTATTTTGTTTCCATCATCAAAGGTTTCGCAACCTGGACCACATAGGAATTTTATTTTTTTTCTTTTTGGAGGCATTACTGTTTCACCATATACATTAACCCCTGATATACCATCTTTTCCTTCTATTTTAATAGCTAATAATTTACCTGCTTCAACAAAACTAACTTCACCTTTATTTAAATAATCGACTTTTCCATCAACTTCTATAGGAGTTTTTATTTTTTCATTATCAAAAAAGTAATCTATTCTATCATCTATCGGCATTTCAACTTTTCTCCCCTCAGCAATAACTGCTGTTCCACCATTTAAAACACCTGATATATTCTCCCATTTTACTCCATATTTTATTTTATTTTCACTAAGAATTTTTTCTACGTCTTCCTTCGTAAATGCTTCAGATCTTTTCTCATCAATAACTATCGTTTCAATAAACAATTCATTGGCAGGTTCAGTATCTTTTAAAGTATATATCCTGCCATTTTTACAACTAACTTTTAAGTATGCTTTTAACTTTTCTTCTTTTACTTCAATAGTCATATCCCGTATACATTCGTCGTTAATTATAGTAATTTCTATTACCTCATCTCCATTTATACTGATTTTGTCCCTAACACATTTATTATTGA